>NZ_JBHJUV010000015.1:0-185494 GCF_042268025.1 Streptomyces sp. NPDC056161 | reverse complement strand
CAAGAACCCGGCCCAGGTCCAAAGCCGCGTCGACGCCTACCAGCGCTTCACCCAGATCCTCGGAGTCACCCCCGGCGGCAACCTCTACTGCTGACCGGCCGCCACGTCCCACGAGTGAGGAATCCCGTGCGCAATCCCCTGTCCCCCACCAGGAACGGACCGCAGTCGCCACCCCGCCCCGGGCGGGTCCGGCGGCGGCTGTGGTCCGCGCTCGCCGCCACGACCGGCGCGCTCGCGCTGGTCGTGGCGCTCCCCGGCAGCGCCGGCGCGGATGTGCTGCAACTGCTCCCGCAGAACGCCGACGGCCTGGAGCAGACCTTCTCCCCGGCCTACGACTACGACGGTGACGGCTGCTACGCCACCGCGGCCATCGGCGCCGACGGCACCATCAACCCCGGCCTGAAGCTGGGCGGCGACGTCAACGGGCACTGCCACGACTACGCCCAGTTGGCCAACGCCAACACGTACTCGCGCGAGAAGTGCAACAACGGCTGGTGCGCCGTCGTGTACGCCAGCTACTTCGAGAAGGACCAGGCGACACTGGGGCCCGCGGCCATCGGGCACACCCACGACTGGGAGCACGCCGTGGTGTGGATCAACAACAACGAGATCCAGTACGTGTCGGTGTCACAGCACAGCGGCTACCAGGTGGCGGCCCGCTCGGCGGTCCGTTTCGACGGCACCCATCCGAAGATCGCCTACCACAAGGACGGCGCCTCGACCCACTGCTTCCGGTTCGCGGGCGCCAATGACGATCCGCCGGAGAACGCCACCGGCGGCTGGTTCTTCCCGCGCCTCGTCGGCTGGAACGGCTACCCGTCCGGCTTCCGCGACAAGCTCATGAGCGCGGACTTCGGTGACGCGACGATCAAGATCAAGGACGGTGACTTCGAGTACGCCCTGGCGCACTCGATGCCCGCCGGCCTCCCCTTCGACCCCAACGCCTGACGAGCGGCGGCGAAGGCCCGCCACGCCTGACGAAGGGTGCCGAAGGCCCGCCCCACCGTCCGGGCGGGCCTTCGGCGGATCCGGGCGGGATCAGCCGGCCGGCCGGAGGTCGGTGATCTTGCGGGTCCGGAGATCGGACCGTACGTCGATCTTCGTGACCTGGGCGCCGGGACCGTCGCTCCAGGTCAGGGTGACCCGGTTCGTCGCGTGGCCGCCGCCCGAGCCGGTGGGGGCGACCTTCCACTTCACCGGCACGTTCTGGGCGAACAGGATGCCGTCGGCGTGCTCCTTCGCCTCGTACGCCTCGACCTTCCTGCGGGCGTCGGCGGTCAGATAGAAGGCGCGCAGCGCCTTGGCGTCGGCGCCCGCCGCGGGGTCCTCGCCGTCCCAGACGGAGTCGATGTACGCACCGTAGAAGTCGGCCACCCGCTGGGTGGCGCTGCGCGGGTCGCCCTGGACGGCCGGCGCGGACGCGGCCCGGCCGCCGGTGGGGGCGGTACCGGTACCGGTGCCGGCCAGGGCCGGGGCGACGGCGGCGAGGGAGAGCGCCGCGGTGACGGCGGCGGCTGTGGGCAGGGTCCTGCGGATTCGGACGGACATGTCTTCGTTCCCCCGGTTCGGTTGCGGCCGGTGCGGTCCCGGCCGTCGACGGATCGTAAGACCCCGTTCCACCCCCGAAGGTTCCGATACCTCCCGGAAAACTCCATGTGATCCGAAATGAGGAATAAATTGCGCCGAACTCCGGCCGCCGGTTGTCCTTTCCGGTCGGATCAGGTCATCGGTGGGCTCCGTCCTCGACCAGCCGGGTGAGGTTCGCCAGGGACATCCGGGTGCCCAGTTCGTTGTCCTCGCGGGGGATGGCGTCCGGCAGGCCCTCGTGGGCCATCAGCACGTCCGTGGCCCCGTCCGCCTCGGTGAGCGTGGTCGTCATCGTCATCGTGCCGCGCAGGGCCTCGTCGTCCGTCTCGAACTCGATCTCCTCGACGACCAGTTCGTCCGGCACGAGACGGGTGAAGCGGCCGTGGTAGGTGTCCGTGTGCCCGCCGGACTTTCCCGTCCCGCCCGGACCGGCGTAGGTGAGCGACACCCGGAACGCGCCGCCCTCCCTGGCGTCGAAGGTGTGCACGACGGCGGTCATGCCGTCCGGCGCGCGCCAGACGGCGACCGCGGCCGGGTCGAGGAGCGCGCGGTAGACGGCGGCGCGGGGCGCCCTGACGCGCCCGGAGACTCGTGTGGCGTACATGCCGTCAAGGTACTGCTCCGCGCTGACAGGCCGGGCCGGGCCGCGGTGCCGGGGTCCGCCGCCGGGGCCCGGGTGTCAGACGAGGTGGGCGAAGACCACCAGGTTCTCGGTGTAGTCCGCGGCCCCGCGGTCGTAGTCCCCGGCGCAGGTGATCAGGCGTGCCTCCGCGCGCGTCGCGTCCGCGTAGACACGGCGGTCGGGGAAGTCGTTCTTCTCGAACTTCTCGGAGCTGTCGACCACGAAGTCAGCGTCCTTCCCGTCCTCCCGCCGCACGGTGAACCGGTCCCCGGCGCTCAGCTCGTCCAGGCCGGCGAAGACGGCGGCGGAGGTCTTGGTGTCGACGTGCCCGGCGATGATCGCGGTGCCGGTCTCCCCGGGGGTGACGCCCTTGACGTACCAGCCGACGAGGTTCACGTCGTCGGCCGGCGGCGGCTGAAGTTGCCCCGAGTCGCTCAGCGACAGTTCGGTGAACGGGGCGTCGACGCCGATCTTCGGGATGAGCAGGCGCGTCGGCCGGGACCGGGGCAGTTGTCCGGCTACCGGACGGGTGTGGGACGCGGCGCCTCCGGCATGCGCCGGACCGGCGGCGCTGTCGTTCGTCTTTCCGCCGATCAGGCCGGCGGCGACGAGGACGATCGCGACCCCCCACATCATCATGCGTTCACCGGAGAGCGGTTCCCGCTGGGCGGGGGTCGGGGACGACTCAGGAGCTGCCATCGGACACCACCTCACTCGCGCACGGCAGCGCAGCGGTCACGGCGGGCGGGCGGCCGGCCGCCGGCGCGGAGCGCCCGGCGGCCGCGGCCCGAGGATCGCCGTCGCGGATCAGGACGCCGACCCGCCGGCGTGCTTGCGGCGCAGCGCGTAGACGCCGGTGCCGAGGAAGGCCACGACGGCCAGGCCGCCGGCGGTGACGCCCGGGTCGGCGAGCCCGCCGCCGCCGGTGTGCATGCCGCCGCTCGGCCGCTCGTCGTTCCACGAGTCCTTGTTGCGTTCGCTGTCGGAGCCCTTCTCCTTGTTCGAGCTCTTGTCGGAGTTGTTGTTCCGGTAGGTCTCGGGGTCGAACCTGCTGGTGTCACCGCTGTCCGAGCCCCAGTCGCTGCTCGTGATCGCGGACAGCGCACCGCCACCGGTGTGCACCCCACCGTGGGGCCGCTCGCTCTCACCGTCGTCACCGCGCCCCTTCACCTGGGCGAGCGCACCGCCACCCGTGTGCACCCCACCCCGCGGACGGTCACGCCCGCCCTCGTCACCATGGCCATGGCCCTTCGCCAGGGCGAGCGCACCACCGCCCGTGTGCACCCCACCCCGCGGACGGTCACGCCCGCCCTCGTCACCATGGCCATGGCCCTTCGCCAGGGCGAGCGCACCACCACCGGTGTGCACCCCACCCCGCGGACGGTCACGCCCGCCCTCGTCACCACGCCCGTTCAGCCCGGTGAGCGCGCCGCCACCCGTGTGCACTCCGCCACGCGGTTCGTCGCGCCTGCTGTCGTCACCTTGTCCCTTGTTGTACGAAGAATCGTCACGGCTTCCTTGGTCGCTTCCCGAGGCATGGGCGCCGGGGGCAGCGAACGCGAGGGCGGCCGAGGCGGCCGCCGTGGCCAGGATCATGCGGGCAGAACGCATCTGGGAGTCCTTCCGCCGTGGCGCGGGCAGCCGACACCGCATCAGCTGAGATCACCCGGCTCCGACATGAACCACCGTCAGTCACACCCTCCGGCCGCACCATCCGGGCCGCCCAGCCGGGTTACCGTCGCACCCCACCCGGACCACTGTGTCCCGTTCCGGGGCACAGTGCGGGTATGACCTCACACGGCAGGAACCCCCCGCGCCGGCGGCGGGTGCCGGTCAGTCCGCCAGGCCCGCCGCGACGGTCGCGCCCAGCTCCCAGCACGCCTCGATGTCGGCCTTCGCCGGCTCGCCCGTCACGGTCACGGCCTCGGCCGCGTTGCGCCAGCCGAGTCCGGTGGTGATCGACTCCATCCCGCGTACCGCACCGGTGACGTCGTTCCCGCCGTGGACGTAGTAGCCGAAGGGCCGACCGCGGGTCTCGTCCAGGCAGGGGTAGTAGATCTGGTCGAAGAAGTGCTTGAGGGCGCCGGACAGGTAGCCGAGGTTCGCCGGGGTGCCGAGCAGGTATCCGTCCGCGGCCAGCACATCGCTCACGGTCGCGGACAGCGCGGCCCGCCGTACCACCCGTACCCCCTCGATCCCGGGAGCCGTGGCACCGGCCACGACGGCCTCGAACATCGCCTGGCAGTTGGGCGACGGGGTGTGATGCACAATCAGCAAGGTAGCCACACTCCGCACCCTGCCGTGGCGGCGCGGCCCCGCGCAAACGGCGCTCCAGCGGCCCCCGGCGCGACGCCCTCGGCGCCCGGCCCGCGGCAGGGCCGGCCGCCGTCGGGCCGGTCGGGCGGGGTACGGCAGGCCCACCGGCTAGGCATAAGATCGGCTTATGGCGTCATAGATCGGACCCGCGTACTAACTTAGGTCTGCCTTAGCTTAGGCTTCCCGTTCGAGTCGCCTGTCATCGCTCGAAGGGAACCTGATCATGCCGCGCCCCCTGCGGGTAGCCATAGTCGGAGCCGGTCCGGCCGGGATCTACGCCGCCGACGCCCTGCTCAAATCCGAGGCGGCGGCCGAACCCGGCGTCTCCGTCGACCTCTTCGAGCGGATGCCCGCCCCCTTCGGTCTGATCCGCTACGGCGTCGCCCCCGACCACCCCCGCATCAAGGGCATCGTCACGGCCCTGCACCAGGTGCTCGACAAGCCGCAGGTCCGGTTGTTCGGCAACGTCGACTACCCGGCCGACATCAGCCTCGACGACCTGCGCGCCTTCTACGACGCCGTGATCTTCTCCACCGGCGCGATGGCCGACCGCGAGCTGCGCGTCCCGGGCATCGACCTGGACGGCTCCTACGGCGCCGCCGACTTCGTCTCCTGGTACGACGGCCATCCGGACGTGCCGCGCACCTGGCCGCTGGAGGCCGAGAAGGTGGCCGTGCTCGGCGTCGGCAACGTCGCGCTCGACGTGGCCCGCATCCTGGCGAAGACGGCGGACGAGCTGCTGCCGACCGAGATCCCGCCGAACGTGTACGCCGGCCTGAAGGCCAACAAGGCCCTGGAGATCCACGTCTTCGGCCGCCGCGGACCGGCCCAGGCCAAGTTCAGCCCGATGGAGCTGCGTGAGCTGGACCACTCCCCCAACGTCGAGGTCATCGTCGACCCCGAGGACATCGACTACGACGAGGGGTCGATCGAGACCCGGCGCGGCAACAAGCAGGCCGACATGGTCGCCAAGACGCTGGAGAACTGGGCCATCCGCGACGCCGGTGACCGGCCGCACAAGCTGTTCCTGCACCTCTTCGAGTCACCGGCCGAGATCCTCGGCGCGGACGGCAAGGTCACCGGCCTGCGCACCGAGCGCACGGCCCTGGACGGCACCGGCAACGTCAAGGGCACCGGGACCTTCAAGGACTGGGACGTCACCGCGGTCTACCGGGCCGTCGGCTACCTGTCCGAGAAGCTGCCCAAGCTGCCGTGGGACATCGAGTCCGGCACGGTCCCGGACGAGGGCGGCCGGGTCATCGAGGAGAGCGGCGCGCACCTGCAGTCGACGTACGTCACCGGCTGGATCCGGCGCGGCCCGGTCGGTCTGATCGGCCACACCAAGGGGGACGCGAACGAGACGGTGTCCAACCTCCTGGACGACCATGCGAACGGTCGCCTGCACACACCGGACGCGCCCGCGCGGGAGGCCGTCGACGCCTTCCTCACCGAGCGGAACGTCCGTTTCACCACCTGGGACGGCTGGTACGGGCTCGACGCCGCGGAGAAGGCCCTGGGCGAGCCCCAGGGCCGGGAACGCGTCAAGATCGTCGAGCGCGAGGACATGCTGCGGGAGAGCGGGGCCTAGCACCCGGCACCGGCTGAAAGGGGCCGACGGTATACGCCGTCGGCCCCTTTCTGCCGTCAGCCGTCAGCCGTCAGCCGTCCTGGCCGGCCCGGACCGCGAAGGGCCCGTCGGCGGCGAAGGCATGTGCCGCGAAGCGTTCGGCCATCCGGCGGTGGGTGGCGGCGTCCGGGTGCAGTCCGTCGGGCAGCGGCAGTTCGGCGCTGTCGGACTCGCCGTACAGGTCGAGGCCGTCGAGGTGGTACAGGTTCGGGTCGTCGGCCGCCCGCTGGGCCACGATCCGGGCCAGCTCGTCGCGGATGACGGTCAGGGTCAGCTTGCCGGAGGCGCGCTCCGCCGGATCGCCCGCGGCCCGGAAACTCAGCCGGCCCTCGCTGAGGGCGCCGTAGTCCGGGAGGCTGGGGCCGGGCGTGTCCTCGTGCATGGGGCAGAGGATGGGCGAGACGACCAGCAGCGGCGTGGTGGGGTGGCCCTCCCGGACGGTGTCGAGGAAGCCGTGCACGGCGGGACCGAAGGCCCGCAGCCGCATCAGGTCGGTGTTGACGAGGTTGATGCCCAGTTTGAGGCTGATCAGGTCGGCCGGGGTGTCCCGCAGGGCACGGGCGGTGAAGGGGTCGAGCAGCGCGCTGCCGCCCAGGCCCAGGTTGATCAGCTCCACGCCGCCGTGCGCGGCGGCCAGCGCGGGCCAGGTGGTGGTGGGGCTCGCGGCGTCGGAGCCGTGGCTGATCGAACTGCCGTGGTGCAGCCAGATCCGGCGACCGCGGTCCGCTGCGGGCTCGACGGGGGCGTCGGTGCGCAGGGCCACGAGTTCGGTGGTCTCGTTGTGCGGCAGCCAGATCTCTATGTCCTTGGCGCCCTCGGGCAGCCCGGTGAACACGGCGGTGCCGACCGGGCCTGCCTGGAACTCCGTGGCACCGGTGGCCAGGTCGATGGTGAGCGTGTCGCCGCCGGACACGGTGGCCCGCCCCGCCGGACGGCCGTCGACGAGCAGGTCGTAGACCCCGTCGGGCCGGGGCGGGGCACCGGTGTAGACGCGCTTGGTGGGCACCGTGTCCAGGGCGATCGCGGTGGCCCGGGTGCGGAACACCACCCGTACGCCTGAGGGTTGGGCCTCCACCATGGCGAGCTGGGGGTCGGCGCACTGGGCGCGGGCTCGGGCGGGCAGCCGGTGGGGCAGCAGCCCGCGTTCGGTGCGCTCCAGGTCGAGGGCGCCGCGCAGCAGCTGAGCGGTCAGGGGAGTGGTGATCCAGTCGTTGTCGGTGGTGCTCATGTTCCAGCCTGTCGATCGAGGTCGTCGTCGGGTGCGTGGGGCCCGCCCGGAGCCGGCGTCGCTGCCGGGTCCGTGCGGGCGGGTCAAGGTGCGGGCCAGCTCCGCAGCAGCGCGTCGAGGGCGTCCAGGACGCGCCTCCAGGTCACCTCGGTGTCAGGGGCGCTGTGGCTGAATCCGCCGCCGAGTTCCAGACTCACGTAGCCGTGGAAGACGCTGCCCAGCAGCCGGACGGCGTGGGTCTGGTCCGGTTCGGTCAGGTCGTAGCCGCGCAGCAGGGCGCGGGTCATCCGGGCGTGCCGGACGCCCGCGCTGGCGGCGGCCGTCTCCGGGTCGAGCCTGAGCTGGGCCGCGGCGTAGCGCCCGGGGTGCGCGCGGGCGTAGTCGCGGTAGACGTCCGCGAGGGCGGTCAGGGCGTCCTTGCCCGCCCGGCCGGCCAGCGCGTCGGCGGCCCGGTCGGCGAGTTCCTCCAGGGCGAGCAGGGCGATGCGGGTCCTGAGGTCCTGGGAACTCTTCACATGCGAGTACAGGCTCGCGACCTTGACGTCGAAGTGCCGGGCGAGCGCCGAGACGGTCACCTGGTCGAAACCGACCTCGTCGGCCAGTTCCGCTCCCGCCCGGGTCAGTCGCTCCGGGGTCAGTCCCGCACGTGCCATAACCATCCTCCCATTCTCCGAGACAGATTATGCATTTGCCTAAAGCCTTTAGGCAAATTAGCGTGGTCTTCATGAAGCCGCTGACCGAGCAAGAGATCCGTTCCGCGTTCGTGAACTGCACCAAAGGCGAGGCGAAGCGCCTGTCCGTCCCCCGTGATCTGACCGACCGGCCCTGGGACGACCTGGACTTCCTCGGCTGGCGCGACCCGCAGGCACCCGACCGCGCCTACCTCGTCACGCTGTCGGACGGCGGGCCCAGGGCCCTCGCGCTGCGCGCCTCCCACGCCACGTCCGGGCACCTGCGGCGGAGCATGTGCTCGATGTGCCTGACGACCCACACCGGCGGCGTGTCCCTGATGGTGGCGGCACGCGCGGGCCGACGCGGGCAGCAGGGCGACTCCGTGGGCGCCTACATCTGCAGCGATCTCGCCTGCTCGCTGTACGTACGCGGCAAGAAGGACGCGGGCACCGGCGGGCGGCTCCAGGAGTCGCTCACCCTGGAGGAGAAGATCCGGCGGACGGTGACGAACCTGGACGCGTTCATCGCGAAGGTGACGGCGTGAACGGAGCGCGCCCCAAAGCGGATGGCGGGCGGGCCGCTGGCGGGCCCCGTTCGGCGGCCCATTCTCGTGCGCGGACGGTTCACCGGCACGGGTGAACCGAGGCCGGGTGCGGCGCACCGCGCACACCCCGGGTGCGACGGGCGCCACCGGTGGGCGGGACGACGGGACGCCCCGCCCGCGCAGCGGCTCGCGGAGAACCCCCGTTCCGCCTGTCCAGGGCGCCGCGGCCGGGTCAGGGCACAGCGGACCCGCGGTGCTCGGGAGGGCCGTCGCCCGCCCGTGCCGGGGCCGTCGCGCAGGGCCGTCGCCCGCCGGCCGGCTGTGCGGACCCGGCGGACGGACCGCGATCCGAAACGGTGATACTGGGTGGCGCACGCCGACTCCTCCATAGATGGGCCCATGTCGAACTCCGCCAGTGACCGCTCCACGATCCCCGGCACGGTGTGGCAGGCCCGCGGCCGCCACGTCGGCGCCTTTCCGCAGGACGTCGTCCGGCGCACGCTGCGCCGGCACCGGGACGGCGAAGTCCTCGACGACTTCGCCGAACCCCCCGCGCCCGAGGGTGCGGCCGAGCGGGTCTTCGAGGCGCGTTGGCGGGTCGACGGCGACGTGCCGGTGCGGGCCCGCCTGACGTTCGTCCCCCCGGACGGCCGGACGGACGGGCGGGAGTGGCGGCTGGTGGCGGAGGCGGAACGGCCGTGGGAGGACCACTGGCCCTCCCCCGCCACGATGTTCTGGCCCGACGCGGACGACGTCGCCTGGGACCACCACCACGCCGTCGCCGGACTGCGGCTGCGTGCCGTCAACCCCGTCCCCACGGACGACAAGGCCGTGCGCCGCGTCCTGCGGGACGCCGTACGCGGGTCCTGGTCCGTCCAGTTGGTCGTGCACGAGGCCATGACACCGGACGAGCAGGGCAGAAAGCCGCTGGCCCGGCTGCTGCCCCCGGGGCTGCGCCACCGTGTGCTGGAGCACCGGGCCGCGCCCCACCAACTGCGCGCCGTCAACTGGGCGTTGCGTGACCTCGGTGTGGAACTGCCGCGCGGTGGGGCGGTGATCCTGCCCCCGCAGCCCGCCCCGGACGGCTACGACGGCGGCGAGTACGCGGCGCGCAGCGTCTTCCTCGACGGCACGGAACCCGCCGACCTCGTCGACGTGCTGCGACGCTTCACCGCCCTGCCGAAACCGCCGCCGGAGGGCGCCGCGGAGGCGCTGGCCGACCTGCGCGAGAACTGGACCCTGATCACTGTGGAGGAGGAACTGGCCCGCGCACGCGAGCTGGTGGCGATGTACGCCGAGGCGCTGGAGGCGATGACCAGGTCCCGCGACCTGTACCGGGAGGCCGCCGAGAAGGCCCACGAGGCGCTGGCCGCCTACCGCGAGGCGCCCGCACCACCGGCCGAGCGGCCCGAGCCGCCCGAGCCCACGGCGGCGTCCCCGCTGCATCAGTTCACGCGCACGTTCGCGCGGCTGAAGGTCGGCGCCAAGGGACTGCGTGCCCCCGGCGGGACGGGCGCCGGACGGGACGGGGACGAGCCCGGAGCGGGGGACCCGCCGTCCTGACCGGTCGTCCGGGTGCCCTGTCCACCGCCTGACCGGGAGGGGAACGAAGTACGGAAGGCCGGGTAAGGACTGAAGGAGGGCCGGAGAAGGCCGCGGCAGGGCCGCGACAGGGACGGCAGACCGACGGGAGTTGCGATGGACACGACCACGACAGTGATCCTGGTCGCCGCGGTGCTCGCGGCCACCGTGCTCGTCCTGGCCCTGGTGCTGCTGGTCCGGCTGGTCCGCGCCCGACAGGCGCTCCGACGGGCCGGGCTGCCCACGGGACCGCGGTGGATCTTCTGGGGTGCCGTCCTCTACCTGGTCCTGCCGACCGACCTGCTGCCCGACCCGGTGTACCTGGACGACATCGGCGTGCTGCTGCTCGCCCTGCGCAGTCTGCGCACCGGGGCGACACCGCAGACCGGCGGCACACGGTCCTGAAATCCTGCCCGCAGCCGTGGACGCCTGCCGCACCATGGGCTGATGCGTCCCCACTACACCGGCATCCCCCGGCCCCCGCGCACGGACGCCCCACGGCTGCGCACACCACCCGAGGCCGCCGTGGTCGTCGACGTGATGCGCGCCTTCACCGTCGCCGCCTGGGCCTTCCGGCGGGGCGCCGAGAAGATCGTCTTCGCCGCGACCCGGGCCGAGGCGCTGGCGCTGAAACGCCGCCGCCCGGATTGGCTCGCCGTCCAGGACGGTGCGCCGATGCCGGGGTTCGACCTCGTCAACTCACCCGCGCTGCTCCGGGACCTCGACCTCGGGGGCCGCACCCTCGTGCAGCGGACCACCTCCGGAACGGCCGGGGCACTCGCGATGGCCGATGCCCGGCTCCTGCTGTGCGCGAGTTTCGTGGTGGCGGAGGCGACCGCGGACGTGCTGCGCCGGGCGCGGCCGGCGACGGTCACCTTCGTGGTCACCGGGGACGACGGCCTGGCAGCGGAGGACCTGGCGTGCGCGCAGTACATCGCGGCGCGGGCCGCCTGCGGGGTCACGCCTGCCGGGCCGTACCTCGACCGGGCCCGGCGCTCCGCCGGTGCCGAGCGGCTCGCCGACGCGGTACGGCGCGGCCTGCCCGGCGTACACACCGACGACGCGGAGCTGTGCCTTGCGGCAGACGCCTTCCCCTTCGCCATGGCCGCCGCCCGCGAGGACGGTCACCTGGTACTGCGGCCCACCCGGAACCCGCTCCCCCGCTGACCACCGCTCAGCCGGTCGGCCGGTCGGCCGGTCGGCCGGTCAGCCGGTCAGCCGGTCAGCCGGTCAGCCGGTCAGCCGGTCAGCCGGTCAGCCGGTCAGCCGGTCAGCCGGTCAGCCGGACCGTAGCGTCTGCGAGGGCAGCTCACCGAAGCGGGCCCGGTACTTCTCGGCGAACCGCCCCAGATGCCCGAAGCCCCACCGGTAGGCCACCTCGCTCACGGTCGTCCCGTCCGGGTCGGCGGCGCTCAGTTCGGCGCGGACCTTCTCCATGCGGACGTCCCGCAGATAGGCCATGGGCGAGCTGCCGATCTGCCGTCGGAACACCTCCTGGAGCCAGCGCACGCTCACACCGGCCAGGTCGGCGAGTTCCGTGGTCGTGTACGGGTGTTCCGGGCGGGCCTGAACGGCGTCCACGACGCGTTTGACCGGGCGGGCGTGGCCCTGCGGGGCGGGCCGGTCGAGAACGTCCCGGTAAGGGTGGTCGGCGGCCAGCAGCAGGCCCGTCAGCAGGGCGTCCCGCATCGGGGCCGCCAGCAGCGGGCGACGCAGCATCCCGTGCTCGTCGCCCATCTCCTCGACGACCAGCGCGACGAGCCGACTCCAGGTGCGGCCGGGCCCGGAGGTCAGGTCCATGGTGGGCGCGAGCCGCAGCGTGGGACGGACGGTGTCGCCGGTGAGGGCCTCAAGATGGCGGACGAGGACGGCGGGCTCGACCTTCACCGCGTACAGCCGGCACTCACGGCTCCAGCGTTCCAGGGTGGTCCTGCCGTCCGGCTGGAACACCCCGGCCCGCTCGGGGGTGGCCAGCGACGGGTCGTGGGCACCCTGCCGCCACAGCAGGTGACCGGCGAGGGGCAGATCCACGTGGTAGGCGCCCAGTTCCTCGAAGCGCATGCGCACATCGGCACCGCAGCGTAGTTCGCCCACGGTGAGCGGCCCGAGCCGGGCCATGTCGAACTCCGCGTCCAGGGACTGCTCCGGGTCGAGCAGGTCGATGAAGGTCGAGTAGAACATGGCCCCGATCGCGGTGCGTGCCTCGTCGAGGTCCGCCGTCCGCACGGCGAGGTGCGCACCTGCCGGGTCCGCGGGTTCCGGGAACTCAGCGATCTCCGGCACGGGACGCCCCTCCTCTGTTTGGTCTGGACCTGTCGAACTGTCAAGGGTAGGCGTCCTCCCGCGCCGCCCACCGGGGGACCCACGACCGACACCGGCCGCCGCACGCCGCCTGACCAGGGCTCCACGGCGCGTTGACCGCGCGGTGGTCCGCGGGTCACCCGGGTGGCGGACACGGCCCGTGCGGAACCGAGGACGCGCGGGAACAGGGAGCGGACCGGCACCGGGCAGAGCCGACGACGCCCGAAAGCGGAAGAGTCAGGCACTCCGGCGGAGCCGACGACGCCCGGAAACAGGGAGCGGACAGACACCTCGGCGGAGCCGGCGACGACCGCGAACAGAACGGAGGGCCCTCGGGCACGGCACGGCCGTGGGGGCAGGGCCGAGCGGGGCCGACCACCGGGAGCCGGATCCCGCACCGGGTCGCCGGGCCCGTGCCCAAAACGCCCTGTTCCCCGGACGGCGGAGCCGCCTGCCCGGCCTTCCGCTCCCGGCCCCGGGCGGCGCGCCCCCACCCGGAAACCGCCCGGCCCGCGGCGCGCCCGCTGCCGTGGGACGGCGCGTCGACCGCGGGGCGCAGGCATGCGCCCGAGAGCGGATCAACGGTCGTCACCTCGGGTGACGCCTCTCGCCTCGCACGGCCGGGCAGTGTAGACATGGGCACATGGTCCGCCTGCACGGCCGGCCCCATCCACGGCCGCTCCATCCTCCCGGGGACCCGCACGCACGACCGGTGCCGCGGGAGCAGGGCGCGGACGGGCGGCGCCGCGTCGGCGGACTGCTGCGGTCGGCGCTGGGCGGGAGCAGCTTCGCCGCGCAGGTGTTCGTCTTCCAGGTGGTGATCGTGCTGCTGCTGGTCGTGTCGGCGGTGGTGGCACAGCTGCTCCAGGTGCGGCACGACAGCAGCATGGAGGCCCGCAACCGCTCCCTGGCCGTCGCCGAGACGTTCGCCAACGCGCCGGGCACCGTGGAAGGACTGCGCAGCCCGGATCCGACCGCCGTCCTGCAACCGAGGACGGACGCCGCCCGCACGGCGGCCGGCGTCGACTTCATCGTCGTGATGAACCGGGACGGGACCCGCTACACGCATCCCCAGTCGGACCGCATCGGCCAGAAGTTCATCGGGAACTTCGGCCCCGCGCTGTCCGGGCACATCGTCACCGAGGAGATCAACGGGACCACCGGCCCGGTGGTGCAGGCCGTGGTGCCCGTGCGGGCACCCGACGGGTCGGTGGTGGGCGCGGTGTCGTCCGGCATCACGACCGCCCATGTCGGCGGGCTGGCCGACCAGCAGATGCCGCTCCTGCTGTCGTCCGCCGCCGCCGCGCTCGCCGTGTGCACCGCGGGCACGGCGCTGGTGAGCCGGCGACTGCGGCGGCAGACCCGGGGCCTCGGCCCGAACGAGATGACCCGGATGTACGAACACCACGACGCGGTGCTGCACGCGGTTCGCGAAGGCGTGCTCATCGTGGGCGGTGACGGCCGGCTGCTGCTCGCCAACGACGAGGCGAAACGCCTCCTGGACCTGCCCGCGGACGCCGAGGGCCGGTATGTGCTGGAGCTCGGCCTGGACGCGGACACCGCCGCCCTGATCGCCTCGGGGCGGGCCGCCACCGACGAGGTGCACCTCGTCAAGGACCGGCTGCTGGCGATCAACCAGCGGCCCACGAACCTGCACGGCGGTCCGCTGGGCAGCGTCACCACCCTGCGCGACTCCACGGAGCTGCGCGCCCTGTCCGGCCGGGCGGAGACGGCCCGCGAACGCCTCGACATGCTGTACGACGCCGGGGTCGGCATCGGCACCAGCCTGGACGTGACCCGCACGGCCGAGGAGCTGGCGGAGCTGGCCGTCCCCCGGTTCGCCGACTTCGTCACCGTGGACCTGTACGAGTCCGTCCTCAGCGGTGAGGAGCCGCAGCCCGCTCTCGCGCTGTGCCGGGTGGCCGGCAACGGCGTCCGGCGCGACGCTCCGCTCTACCCGGTGGGCGAGCGCATCCGCTTCGTACCGTCCTCGCCCCAGGGCCGCAGCCTCGCCACCGGCCAGTCCGTGGTCGAGCCGCTGCTCGGCGAGGCGATCGGCTGGCACACGCAGGACGTCAAGCGGACCGCCCAGGTGTTGGAGTACGGCATCCACTCGCTGGTCACGGTGCCGCTGCGGGCGGGCAGCCTGGTCCTGGGCCTGGCCAACTTCTGGCGCTCGCGCAGGCCCGATCCGTTCGACCAGGAGGACCTGGCCCTCGCCGAGGAGCTGGTCGCGCGCGCCGCGGTGTCCATCGACAACGCCCGCCGCTACACCCGCGAGCACAGCATGGCGGTCACGCTCCAGCGCAGCCTGCTGCCGCGCACACTGCCCGAGCAGGGCGCGCTGGAGGTCGCCTACCGCTATCTGCCGGCCCAGGCCGGGGTGGGCGGCGACTGGTTCGACGTCCTGCCGCTGTCCGGTGCCCGGGTGGCGCTGGTGGTCGGGGACGTGGTCGGGCACGGGCTGCACGCCGCGGCCACGATGGGCCGGCTGCGCACGGCGGTGCACAACTTCGCCGCCCTGGACCTGCCGCCGGACGAACTCCTCGGTCTGCTCGACGAGTTGGTGGGCCGTATCGACCAGGACGAGACACCGGCCGACCGCGGCACGGTGGTCACCGGCGCGACCTGTCTGTACGCGATCTACGATCCGGTCTCCCGCCGCTGTTCCCTGGCCCGGGCGGGCCATCCGCCGGCCGCCCTGGTCCGGCCGGACGGCACCGTGGAGTTCCCGGACGTCCCGGCCGGACCGCCGCTGGGCCTCGGCGGTCTGCCGTTCGAGACGGCCGATCTGGAGCTGCCGGAGGGCAGCCGTCTCGTGCTGTACACCGACGGGCTGGTCGAGGACCGGGACCGGGACATCGACGTCGGCCTCGACCTGCTGCGGACCGCGCTGGAGGAGGCCGGCGACTCGCCCGAGGAGACCTGCCGGGCCGTCCTCGACCGGCTGCCGGCCCGGCCCAACGACGACGTCGCCCTGATCGTGGCGCGCACCCGTGCGCTCGGCCCGGACCGGGTCGCCGAATGGCGGGTGCCGACCGACCCGGCGGCCGTCTCGGACGTACGCGCCGCGGTGATCAGGCAGTTGGCGCAGTGGGGGCTGGAGGAGCTGACGTTCACCACGGAGCTGATCCTGAGCGAGCTGGTGACCAACGCGATCCGCTACGGCCGTGCCCCGGTAGGCGTGCGGCTGCTCCGCGACAGCAGCCTCATCTGCGAGGTCACCGACGGCAGCACGACCTCGCCGCACCTCAGGTACGCCGCGAGCACGGACGAGGGTGGCCGGGGCCTGTTCCTCGTCGCCCAGCTCGCCGTCCGCTGGGGCACCCGGTACACCCCCTCCGGGAAGGTCATCTGGGCGGAGCAGCCGCTGTCGGCCCCACTGTGAACCTCCGTCGGGACCGGGTCCGACAAGGGACGCCCTCGCTGGACCGCCGGCGACCCGGCCCGGCACGAGGCGGCACCCGGCCGGGCGGCGGCCGGTCCGGCGGGCCGGTCAGCCGAGCGCGCGGTCCAGGTTGAAGGCGGCGCTGATCAGCGAGAAGTGGGTGAACGCCTGCGGGAAGTTGCCCTGCTGCTCGCCGGTGCGGCCGATTTCCTCCGCGTACAGGCCCAGGTGGTTCGCGTAGGTCAGCATCTTCTCGAACGCCAGCCGGGCCTCCTCCAGCCGTCCGGCGCGCACCAGCGCCTCGACGTACCAGAAGGAGCAGATCGAGAACGTGCCCTCGTCACCGCGCAGCCCGTCCGGGCTGGCCTGCGGGTCGTAGCGGTAGACCAGGGAGTCGGAGACCAGGTCCTCGCCCAGGGCGTCCAGGGTGGACAGCCACTTCGGGTCGGTGGGCGCGATGAACTTGGCCAGCGGCATCATCAGCAGGGAGGCGTCGAGGACGTCGCCGTCCTCGTACTGGACGAAGGCGCCGCGCGCCGACGACCAGCCGTGGTCCATGATCCGCCGGTAGATCGTGTCGCGGCTCTGCCGCCACTGGGGCAGGTTGGCGGGGAGCCCGCGCCGGTTGGCGAGCCGGATGGCGCGCTCGATGGCGACCCAGCACATCAGCCGCGAGTACAGGAAGTTCTTGCGGCCGCCGCGGGTCTCCCACACCCCCTCGTCCGGCTGGTCCCAGTTGTCGCAGACCCAGTCCACCAGATGGCACACGTCGTCCCACTGGGCGCTGGAGATGGGCTGGGCCCATTTGTCGTAGAGGTAGACCGAGTCGATCAGGGCGCCGTAGATGTCGAGCTGGAGCTGGTCGGCGGCGGCGTTGCCGACCCGGACCGGAGCGGAGCCGAGGTGTCCTTCCAGGTGGGGCAGCTCGCGTTCGGGCAGCTCGGTGCGGCCGTCGATGCCGTACATGATCTGCAACGGCCCGGAGTCGCCGCCGTCGCCGACGCTGATGTGCGTGGTCAGGAACCGCATGAACGCCTCGGCCTCACCGGCGAAGCCCAGCCGCAGCAGCGCATACACGCAGAAGGCGGCGTCGCGGACCCAGACGTAGCGGTAGTCCCAGTTGCGCTCGCCGCCGATCTGCTCGGGCAGGCTGGTGGTCGGGGCCGCGACGATGGCGCCGGTCGGCGCGTAGGTGAGCAGCTTGAGGGTGAGCGCCGAGCGGTGCACCTGCTCCCGCCACCGCCCGCGGTACTGGGACTGGTGCAGCCAGCGGCGCCAGTACGCGACCGTGGCGGCGAACTCCTGCTCGGCCTCGGCGCGGGCGCAGCCGCGCGGCAGCACTTCGTCGCCGACCCGGTCGAGGGCGAACACCGCGGCCTCGCCCTCGACGAGCTTGAAGTCGGCGCGGACGTCCACGCCGTCGCTCTCCAGCGTCACGGTGGAGGTGAGGCTCAGGGAGAGATCGGGAGAGGCGAACAGGGCCGTGTCGCCCTGTACGCGCAGGGTGTGCGGGGCCGCGCCGTAGTCGAAGCGCGGGGCCACCCGGACCCGGAACGGAATCGTTCCGCGGACGCACAGGACGCGCCGGATCAGCCGGTGCCGGTCGCACTCGGCGGTGGCGGTGGAATCCCCGGTGACCGGCATGAAGTCCTGGACCTCCCCCACCCCGTCCTCGGTGAAGAAGCGGGTGATCAGCACGTTGGTGTCGGGGAAGTAGAACTGCTTGGTCCGGGCCGGTACGGCGGCGGCCAGCTCGAAGGCCCCGCCGCGCTCGGCGTCCAGGATCGCCGCGAAGACGCTGGGCGCGTCGAAGGAGGGGCAGCAGTACCAGTCGATCGTGCCGTTCGTGCCCACCAGGGCCACGGTCTGCAGGTCGCCGATCAGTCCGTGCTCGGCGATCGGCAGATACCGGGAGTCGCCGGGCAGGTCCCGGTGGTATGGCGTCTCGGACATAACGGCAGCCTCCCGGGGACGGGCGTGCGGGCTGCTACCAGCTTAGGAGCGAAGGTTCCGGTCCGGCACGACACGGGCCGGGACCCGGACGCCGGCCCCCTTCCGGATGCACTCGGCGCCCCGGCGGTGAATCGTGAGAGTGTGCCCCGCTCTAGCGGCACGGGTACCGATGCGGCCACACGGACCCCAGGAGGAGCCACCATGTCGACGTCAGAGCCCGAGACATCCTGGTCGCCCGACGATCACTGCACCCCGGACGCCCTGCTGCACTCGGCACCCAGCGCCGGTGTCGGCCCGGAGGACCTGGTCCTCGCGGCGGGCAGGGACATCACCCCGGCCAATCTCGAATGGGCGCGCCGGAAGCTGGACTCGGAGGGCCGGGCCGCCGTGGAGAAGCTGCTGCCCTGAGCTCCGGGCCGAGGGGACGGGCCCGGGTGCGGCGCCGGCAACCCGGGCCGGGCCGACCGCCCGCCGCGCCCGCGTGCCGCGCCGCGGACGGTGATCGTTTCGGGTGCGCCCTTCCGGAGGGTGCTCCGGGGCTGCCAGACTCCGGTGGGTGCCCGACTTCGACTTCGACATGCTCGTCATCGGATCCGGACCCGGCGGCCAGAAGGCCGCCATCGCCGCGGCCAAGCTCGGCCGCCGGGTCGCCGTCGTAGACCGCCCCGACATGGTCGGCGGGGTCTCCATCCACACCGGCACCATCCCCTCCAAGACGCTGCGCGAGGCGGTGCTGTACCTGACCGGCCTCACCCAGCGGGACCTGTACGGACAGAGCTACCGGCTGAAGGAGGACATCACGGTCGCGGACCTGACCGCGCGCACCCAGCACGTGGTCGGCCGGGAGGTCGACGTCATCCGCAGCCAGCTGTCCCGCAACCACGTCTCCCTGTTCGCCGGAACCGGCCGGTTCGTCGACCCGCACACCGTGTCGCTGCGTGAAGCGACCGGCAACGAACGGCTGTTGAGCGCCGAGCACATCGTGATCGCCACCGGCACCCGCCCGGCGCGGCCGGACAGCGTCGAGTTCGACGGGCGCACCATCATGGACTCGGACAACGTGCTGTCGCTGGAACGGGTCCCGCGGTCCATGGTGATCGTCGGCGCCGGCGTCATCGGCATGGAGTACGCCAGTATGTTCGCGGCGCTGGGCAGCAAGGTGACGGTCGTCGAACGGCGGCCGGGAATGCTCGACATGTGCGACGTCGAGATCGTCGAGTCCCTCAAATACCACCTGCGGGACCTGGCCGTCACCTTCCGGTTCGGGGAGACCGTCGCCGCCGTCGAACGCCATCCGCGGGGTACGTTGACCGTCCTGGAGAGCGGCAAGAAGATCCCCGCCGACACGGTGATGTACTCCGCGGGCCGGCAGGGCCTCACCGACGGACTCGACCTGGACAAGGCCGGCCTGAGCGCCGACCGGCGCGGCCGGATCACGGTGGACGAGCACTACCGCACCGCCGTGGAGCACATCTACGCGGTCGGTGACGTCATCGGCTTCCCCGCGCTGGCCGCGACCTCGATGGAACAGGGCCGGACGGCGGCCTACCACGCCTGCGGGGAGCCCGTGGGGCGCATGCACAACCTGCAGCCGATCGGGATCTACACCATCCCGGAGATCAGCTTCGTAGGCCGCAACGAGAACCAGCTGACCGAGGAGCGCGTGCCGTTCGAGGTAGGCGTGGCCCGCTACCGGGAGCTGGCCCGGGGGCAGATCATCGGCGACTCGCACGGCATGCTGAAGCTGCTGGTCTCCCCCGAGGACCGCGCGCTGCTCGGTGTGCACTGCTTCGGCACGGGCGCCACCGAACTGATCCACATCGGACAGTCCGTGATGGGCTGCGGCGGAACGGTCGACTATCTCGTCGACGCCGTCTTCAACTACCCGACGCTCGCCGAGTCCTACAAGGTCGCCGCCCTCGACGCGACCAACAAGCTGCGGCAGATCGACCGGCTGGCGGACTGAACGCGCGCCAACGGCGTTCTTCCTGGTGGGAGTTGGGCCGACGGCGGAAACTCGGGATTTCCCGCTGATCGATCTTGCCAGGGCGAAGGGCACCGCTATCATCACATCCACACTCGGTGTAACCGAGTGCCGACGCTGGGCTCACCGGTGCCCACCGCCCCCCCTTTCCTCCTCCGGCCTGCCTCCGACCCCGAGGCGAACCCTCTCCGGGTCACGGGCGGGTCCCCCCACCCCCCACTCCGTACGTCCTCGGGCCGAGCCGCCCGGGCGCCGTGCACAACCGGAAAGCAGCGCAACGATGAGCAACAACAGGGGCAGAGGGCTGCAGGCCAACGCCCTCGGTACGTTCGACACCGTGGTCATGGCCGTCGCCGGCAGCGCACCGGCGTACTCGCTGGCCGCGACCACCGCCGTGCTGGTCGGCGCGGTGGGCCTGGCGAGCCCGGCGGCGCTGTTGTACTGCGCGATCCCGATGCTGGGCATCGCACTGGCGTTCGCCCAGCTGAGCCGGATCGACGTGAACGCGGGCGCGAGCTACTCGTGGGTGGGGCGCACGCTGCACCCGTCCCTGGGCTTCGTCAGCGGCTGGGCGCTGGTGGTCTCGGCGACCATCTTCATGGTGGCCGGTTCGCTGCCCGCGGGCGCGATGACGCTCGCCCTGTTCGACGAACGGCTCGCCGACGACACCGCGCCGGCCACGGTGGTCGGCGCCGGGTGGTTCCTGGTCATGCTGGGTGTCGTGCTGGGCGGCGCCCGGATCACCGTACGGGCCCAGTTGCTGATGTCCGGCGTGGAACTCGTCCTGCTGACGGTGTTCGCCGTGCTGGCCGTCTTCCACACCGGCAACGCCCGTCCGTTCGACTGGTCCTGGCTGGGCTTCGGCCAGTTCGACGGGGTGTCCGGGTTCGCGGCGGGCGCGCTGATCGCCGCCTTCTACTACTGGGGGTGGGACGTCACCAGCAACCTGAGCGAGGAGACCCGCAACAGCCGGCGGACGACCGGACTCGCGGGACTGATCGGTCTGGGCGTGGTGTTCCTGCTGTTCGAGGTGTTCACCATCGCCGCGAACGTCGTCCTCTCCTCGCAGCAGATCGCCCTGAACGGGGCGAACGTCCTGGCCGTGCTCGGCGAGGAGATCCAGCCCGGCTGGGGCGGCAAGCTGCTGGTGGTCGCGGTGATGCTGTCCACCATCGCCACGCTGGAGACGACGCTCATCCAGGTCACCCGGTCGCTGTTCGCGATGGGCCGCGACCGGACCATGCCGGCCGTGCTGGGCCGGGTGCACCGTACCTGGAACACCCCGTGGGTGGCGATCGTCGTCGTGGGCGCGGTGGCTCTCGCGATGCTCGTCGCCGCCAACGCCCTCGGCACGGTCGGTGAGATCCTCTCCGACGCGATCTCCGCGATCGGTCTGCAGATCGCCGTGTACTACGGCCTCGCGGGACTCGCCGCGGTCGTCGCCTACCGCAAACTCCTGTTCACCTCGGTGCGCCATCTGGTCCTGGGCGGGCTGTGGCCCCTGTTCGGCTCCCTGTTCATGTTCTGGATCTTCGTCGAGTCGCTGGACGAGCTGAGCGGCGCGGCCGTCACCATCGGCATCGGCGGCCTGGCCGTGGGACTGCTGCCGATGTTCTGGTACTGGCACAAGGGCAGCGACTACTACCGGCCGGCCAGACTGGACGCCACGCGCACGGTCGAGGCGGAGTACGTCATGGACGACCGCACGGTCGCGCGTTCCTGCGTCCACGAGGGCCTCCCCACCGACTTCTGAGGGGTGAGCCCGATGGCGCGAGACCGGTTCACACCCGAATTCGACCCCGACTGCGGGGACGCTCTGCTCACCTCCGCCCGCCAGGACATCGTGATCGGCCGCTGGCAGGGGCTCCGCGACCTGCTGCGGGCCACGGGTGGCGACTGGCCGTCCCGCGGGCACCGGATGCGGCTGCTGGCGCAGTCGTGTGCGGGCAGTACGACGGTGGAGTCCTGGCTGGCCGCCGAGCCGCACAGCCCCGACGCGCTGGTGCTGCGGGCGGCGACGGAGACGGCCCGCGCCTTCACCCTGGCCGTCGTGGCGGGCCGGGGCGTGCCGATCGACCGGAAGCGGGTCGACGCGGCCGTACTGGCCTGCCTGCGGGCCACCGAGGCATGGCCGGCCGACCCGACGCCCTGGGTCTCGCTGATCTCGGTGGCCCGGCTGTATCCGACCGGGGTACGGCGGCGGGAACTGGCGCGCTGGTGGGACGAGTTGCACCGGCGCGACCCGTACAGCGTGGAGGGCCACCTCCAGGTGCTGCACTACTACTCGGCGCGCTGGCACGGCACCCACGGCCTCATGTACGACTTCGCCCGGGACGCGGCCGGAGTCGCCCCGCCCGGCTGCGCGCTGCCGGTGCTGGTGCAGTACGCCCGGGTCGAGGAGTTCCGTCACGCCCAGGACGGCTCGCAGGGCCGGCGGTCCACGGTCGGTCTGGGCCAGCACTGGGACCACGACGGCGCCGTCGGCGATGTGCGCCGTACCTGGCAGCGGTGGGTCGTGGGCCGGGGCGACGGCGGCGTCGTCCCGGCCGAGCTGCGCGACCTGAACCACCTCGCCCATGCGGCGTGCCACGCGGGCAGCATGGACATCGCCTCCGCGCTCCTGCGCATGCTGGGCCGCCGCGCCACCCGCACCCCGTGGTCGTACACGGGCGACCCGGCGAAACAGTTGCTGCGGTGGCGCCGGGAACTGGGCCTGCGGGGGTGACGGCGGCCGAGTCCCGGCGGAGCCGGGCGCACCCCTCAAGGGGCGCGGGGTCCGCCGGCGCCCCGGAAGGAGTGCGGCCCCGACTGACCGGCCGCAACCGCGACCGCGACCGCGGCCCGACGACCGCGCGTCACGACCCCTCGGGCCCAGCGCCCCGCCCGAGGTGGGCCGTCCACTTCTCCTCGATGCGGCCGAGCCGCCAGACCAGCAGGGCGACCACCCAGGTGACGACGAACAGGACCGCGATGACGATGCCGAGGGTGTTGAGGTCGAGGCCGCCGATCCAGTCCCAGAACGGGCCGTGCAGGTGGAGCCGGTCGGCGAGCAGGCCGAGGAGTTCGGCCGTGCCGATGAGCAGGGCGACGGCGACGGACAGACCGGTGACCGTGAGGTTGTAGTAGACCTTGCGGACCGGTTGGGAGAACGCCCATCCGTAGGCGAAGTTCATGAACGAGCCGTCGATCGTGTCGAACAGCGACATGCCCGCCGCGAACAGCACGGGCAGGCAGAGGATGGCGTACCAGGGCAAGCCCGAGGCGGCGCCGGACCCGGCGAGCACCAGCAGCGCCACCTCCGTCGCCGTGTCGAACCCGAGGCCGAACAGCAGGCCCAGCGGATACATCTGCCAGGGCTTGGTGATCGACCTGGTGACACGGCCGAGGAAGCGGTTCATGAAGCCGCGGGCGGCCAGTTGCTCCTCCAGGGCGGCCTCGTCGTAGCGGCCGGAGCGCATCCCGCGGAACACCTTCCCGATGCCGACCAGCACGACCAGGTTGATCGCGGCGATGACGTACAGGAACGTGCCGGAGACCGTCGTACCGATCAGTCCGGTCACCTCGTGGAGCCGGGAGTCGTCGTCGCGGACCGGTCCGGCCAGCGTCTTCACGCCGAGGGAGAGCAGCAGGGCCAGCCCGAAGACGATGCTGGAGTGCCCGAGGGAGAACCAGAAGCCGACCGACAGGGGCCGTCGGCCCTCGCCCATCAGCTTGCGGGTCGTGTTGTCGATGGCCGCGATGTGGTCGGCGTCGAAGGCGTGCCGCATGCCCAGCGTGTACGCGGTCACGCCGATGCCGATCCCGAAGGTCTTGGTGCCGAGGCTGTAGTGATGGGGCGCGACGAGCGCCACCAGCGTGAACCAGCCGACCGCGTGCAGCCCGATGACGGCGGCGGCCATCGCGCCGGCCCCGGCCCACTCCTGCCGCGTCAGGGAACCGCGGACGCGCTGCCGGACCGAGGGCTTCGCCCCGGACCGGGCGGGGACGGGCGGAGTGGTGCCGGGAGCGGCCGTCATCGGGAGGTTTCTTCCATCCGGTCAGTCGTGTGTGCACGGCTGCCGTCGACAGCCACTCACCAACCTTACGTACTTGCAAATGATGTGCAGTAAAGCCCGCGGCAGGCGTTGCCCACGGAACCGGAAAGTCAGGCCGCCAGCAGCCCCCGGCCGAGCCAGTCCGCGGAGTCCCTGACGCCCGGCAGCGCGAAGAAGTAGCCGCCGCCGGTCGGTGAGATGTAGTCGACCAGGGGTTCGTCGATCAGCCTGGTCTGGTTGGCCTCGAACTGCCGCCTGACGTCCTGCTGGTAGCAGCAGAAGACCAGGCCCATGTCGAGGTCGCCGACGCCGTCGACGCCCCGGTCGTAGTTGTAGCCGCGGCGCAGGATGCGGGTGTCGTCGCTGGCCGAGGTGCGCGGGTTGGCGAGCCGGATGTGCGCGTCGAGCGGGATCGCCGTGCCGTGCGGGTCCTTGGCGTACTGCGGGGTGTCGGTCTCCTCGGCGCTGTCCAGCGGGGCGCCGGTGTCCTTGCGGCGGCCGATCATCTTCTCCTGCTCGGTGAGCGAGACCCGGTCCCAGAACTCCACCAGCATCCGGATGATCCGGACCACCTGGTAGCTGCCGCCGGTCGCCCACTCCGGCTCGCCCTGCCCGGCGCCGACCCAGATGAGGCGGTCCATCTCGCGGGCCGAGGTGACGTCCGGGTTGGCTATGCCGTCCTTGAAGCCGAGCAGGTTGCGCTGGGCGCCGGTGGGGCGCGGCGCGTTCTGGAAGCCGTCGACGCGCCACTTGATCTGCATGGCCCCACGGGTGTGCCGGGCGATGTCGCGCAGCGCGTGCAGCACGGTGTCCTGGCGGTCGGCGCACAGTTGCAGCGACAGGTCGCCGTGGCACTCGGCGGCGTTCAGGTGGTCGTTCGGGAACGTCTTCATCGGTGTGAGCCGGCTCGGCCTGGCCTTCGCCAGTCCGTAGCGGTCGTCGAAGAGGGAGGAGCCCACGCCCACCGTGACGGTCAGCGCGTCGGTGGGGACCTCTGGCCCCAGGATGCCGTTGTCCGAGGGCGGCGCGCCGACGCCGAGGTCGTCGGGGGCGCCGCCGGCGGTGAGGAAGCGGGCCCGTTCGGTGAGGGTGCGCAGCAGATCGGTGAGGCCGTCGCGGTCGTCGGCGATCACGTCGAAGGAGACGAAGGCCGCGGCGGCGGGCGCGGGGGTGACGATGCCCGCCTGGTGGGCGCCGTGGAAAGGCACCTTGGTGTCGCCGGCGGCACCGTCCGCCGCCTGCGCCTGTCCGGCCCCGCTCTGGCTCAGCGCGAAGCCGCCGCCGGCCAGGGCCGCGCCCGCCGCCCCGGCGCCGAGGGCGGTGCGCACGAAGGTGCGGCGGCCGTGGCCGACGGGGCAGCCGCTGTGCGGGGCGGGCGTTTCGGCGGACGGCATGGAGGTGTTCCCTTCGGGGCGAGCGGTGTGATCCGGGGCCGGGGAGCGGTCCGGGTCGGCGGTCCGGTCCAAGGCCGCGGGGCGGTGCGGGGTGGCCGGTCGGTGCGAGGTGTGCGTGTCGGGCGGCTGCCCGTGCGGGCGCTCGGTGGTCATCAGGCGGCCTTCCGGATCTCCAGCAGGTCCGGGATCGGCGCCAGATCCTCCAGGAGTTGGCCGGTGGCGCCGTCGAGGCGGGCCCGGGCCGTCGCGTCGAGCTGTGCGACGGGCGTCCACCGCGCATCCTGGTGGGCTGCGTCCAGGAGTTGCTGGACGCGGGCGATGTCCGCGTCGACCGTGGGCAGCAGCTTCGGTGACCGGCTGGTCAGCAACGGCCGGAGCAGGCTGAGCAGTTCCCGGGTGCCGTCGAGATTAGCGTCCGCGGTGGCGAGGTTGGTGCCGCTGCCCTCGTCGGTGTCGCCGGTCAGCTCGAACTGGAGGGTGTTCTCCAGGATCTCGTGGGCGCGCAGCGGCAGGTCGCCCGGGTCGAAGTCCTGGGTGGGGAACGCCTTGCGCAGGCCCGCGACGGCGTCGGCGAGTTGTTGGGCGGGCGCTGCGAGCTGGTCGGCGGACTGCCCGTGCCACAGCCCGTACTCGATCCGGTGGAAGCCGGTGAAGTCCTGGTCCTGCACGCCGCCCGCCAGGCCGTCGGCCCGGCCGTCGATCCGCTGGGCGTAGTCGGCGAAGGTGCCGTAGGCGGCGCCGAGGGAGGAGTAGGTGAGGTGGGCGGTCAGCCAGTCGGCACGGGCCCGGTCGAGATCGCCGCCCGCGATGTCGGCGCTCAGTGTGCCGGTCTGCGTGACGAGCGTGGCCAGGCCCTGGTCGACGTACTGCCGGTATGCCTTCAGGGGTCCGGTGAGGTCGCTCGCCGAGACCGGTACGACCGCCTTGGCCGATCCGCCGCCGCTGACGCTGACCGGTTCGGAGGTGACCGCCCGGCCGGTGCTCGGGACACAGCGCCAGGCGTACGTGCCGCCCGCGACCGTGGCGACCAGGGCGCGGGTGGTGCCGGGTGCCAGGCCCTCGATCTCGCCGTAGACCGCGTTGGAGGCCGGGTCGATGAGGTATACCTCGGAGGTCTTGCTTCCGGTGTTGTGCATCTGGAAGGTCTGCCGGCCGGGTTTCGGGGCGGCGAAGCCCTTGCCGCACTCGGTCTCGGAGACGGCGACGGTCTGGTCGCCGGCGGGCTTGGGACGGCCCAGGGCGACGACCAGACCCGCGACGACCGCGGGTACGGCGACGACGGCGACCGGGATCACCCAGGCCGGCCGGCGACGGGCGGCGGCCGGCACCCGGGCGGGCTGCGACTCGGGTTCGGCGGGCTCGGGCCGCGCGGGATCGGCGGGGTCGGGGACTTCGGCGGGGTCGGACTGCGCGGGGTCGACGGGGTCGGGCTCGCCGACCGCCTCGGACGCGGCCGACTGCGGCTCGGCCTGCTCGGTCGCGGACGGCCCGGAGGACTGGGACGACCGGGGCGACGCAGACGACGCAGACGACTCGGATGACTCGGTCGACGCGGTCGAGGCGGTCGAGGCGGTCGAGGCGGTTGAGGCGGTTGATGTGATCGACGAGGTCCACGAGGTCGGCTGGGCCGCGGTCGGCTCGGGGGCGGTCCGCCTGGGTGCGGCCGGCTTGGCCGCGCCGGCGCGTACCCCGCGTACGAACAGGGTCATCACCACGGCGAGATAGACCACATAGGCGGCCGTCTGGAGCCAGGTCATGGTGGGCGTCAGGTTGAACACGCCCTGCACCAGGGTGCTGTACCAGGCGCCGGCATCGATGCTGCCGCCGAGGTCCACGGCGTACGCCGTGCTCCCGGGCAGGACGCCGCCCTCCTGGAGGTCGCGCAGACCGTAGCCGAGGACACCGGCCGCGATCACGATGAGGACGACGCCGGTGGCGGTGAAGAACTTCGTCAGGTTGATCTTCAGGACCCGGCGGTACAGACCCCAGCACAGGCCCGCCGCGAGGACCAGACCGATGGCCGCACCGGTCAGCGGCCCCGCCGACTCGCCGGCGGCCTGGGCGGTGGTCCACAGGAACAGGGCCGTCTCCAGACCCTCGCGGCCCACCGCGAGGAAGGAGGTGACGACCAGCATCCCCGCGCCCATGGCGAGCGCGCCGGTGACCTTCTCCTTGATCTCGCCCGAGAGGCTGCGGGCGGAGCGGCGCATCCAGAACACCATGGCGGTGACGAACGCGACGGCGATCACGCTGAGGGTGCCGCCGAACGCCTCTTGGGCGGTCGCGGAGAGGGACGCGGCGGTGAACGTGAGAACGGCGCCGAAGCTCATCGCCAGCGCGACGGCCGCGAGGACGCCGGTCCACACCTGCGGCAATCGCGACCTGGCGTCCGCCCGAACCAGGGTGGCGACCAGAATGGAGACGATGAGTCCGGCTTCGAGCCCCTCCCTCAGTCCGATCAGGAAACTCGGAAACGCGTCGTCCCACATGCCCTGCGGCCCCTTCCCTGGTTAGCGAAGGCATGCCTTACCTTCGTCGACCATGATGACTACACGGATGTAGTCATCAGGTCACGAACCGGCAATGGAGCGGCAAAAGCCGGGAACGCGGAACGCGCGCCGATCGTCTACAGTTCAGTAGACCGTCTACAGATATGTAGTCACCGAAAGGGCGCGACCTTGATCCCTCCCCCACACCTGTCGTCGCAGCTCGCTGTCAACGTGCTGGATGCCCACTCGCTGCTGGCCGCCTTCGGCGTGCTGGGCGTCGGTGTGGTCCTCTTCGCCGAGACGGGGCTGCTGATCGGATTCTTCCTGCCGGGCGATTCGCTGCTGTTCACGGCGGGCCTGCTGTGCACCGGTACGGCCGACCAGGGGCTGCGGCTGTCCCTGGGGCCGCTGCTCGTCGCCGCCGCGGTGGGGGCGCTGGCCGGCTCGCAGTGCGGCTATCTGCTGGGCCGCAAGGCGGGCCGCCCCCTGCTCGCGCGCAGCCGCTCGGCGCGGTTGCGGGAAGGCGCGCAGCGCGCCGAGGAACTGCTCGACCGCTACGGCCACGCGAAGGCGATCGTCCTCGCCCGGTTCGTGCCCGTGGTGCGTACGGTGCTCAATCCGATGGCCGGGGCACTCGGCGTGCCCGCCCGGACGTTCATTGTGTGGCAGGTGATCGGCGGCCTGGTGTGGAGCGTCGGGCTGACGCTCGCCGGGTATGCGCTGGGCTCCTCCGTCCCGAACATCGACAAGTACCTGCTGCCGCTGATCGCGGTGATCGTGGTCCTGTCCCTGATCCCGCTCGCCGCCGAGGTGCTGCGCTCGCGCAAGGCGGCGAAGGAGGCCCGATGATCCTGGCACTCACGGGTTCGGCGGTGGACGGTGCGGCGTACAAGGACGTGGTGGGCTGGGCGCACCACGCGCCCGGCTGGTTCAACGGCGCGGTGACGGCGTGGTCGGCCTACGGTCTGGCCGTCTTCGCGGTGCTGATGGCGGTCGGCTGGTGGCGCGCACGCCGTGAGGGAGCGACGGCGGCCATGACGGCGCTGGTCGTTCCGGTGATCGTGCTGGTGGCCTTCGCCGTGGACACCGGCCTCAAATCTCTGGTGGCGGAGAACCGCCCGTGCCAGAGCCTGCGGGTCAGCACGCTTGAGGCGTGTCCGGCGCCGGGCGACTGGTCGTTCCCGAGCAATCACGCCGCGATAGCGGCCGCCGCGGCGGTGGCGCTCTGCTTCGTCTCCAGACGGCTGGGCGCGGTGGCCGCCGTGGCGGCGGTCGGCATGGGGGCCTCCCGTGTGTGGATAGGGGTGCACTATCCGCATGACGTCCTCGCGGGGGTCGTGGTCGGCGGACTCGTCGCGCTCGCGTCGATGACAGTGCTGCGGCGATGGCCGAGAGGACTCGCCGGGCGGCTGTCGACGACCTGGCTGCGCCCGCTCCTGGTGTCATGAACCGCAAGGGCATCACCGAACCGGCCGGCAGCACCGGTCTCGGCGCCTGGGCCGCCTTCGGGGTGCTGACCCTGATCGTGGCCGGCGCCCACGGCGCTCCGCAGTTCCTCGACGACGGCCTGCTGCACTGGTCCCTGGGCCACCGTCCGGCCGTGGCGGTGGCCGTGGCCCGTGGGCTGACCGCCACCGGCACGGGCGTGGTGCCGTACGCCCTGGTCCTGTCGGCCGGGCTGCTCGCGGGGCGCACCGCGCGACAGCGGCTGGCGGCCGCGCTGCTCGGCGCGGCCTGCCTCGGCGCGGGGCAGGCCGCGCGCTACGGCGTCATGGAACTGATCGCGCGGGCCCGCCCGCCGCGGTCCGACTGGCTGACCCACGCCTCGGGCTGGTCCTACCCCTCGGGCCACAGCACCACGGCGGCCCTCACCGCCGGGCTGCTGGTCCTCGCGATCTGTCTGCGCGCGCCGCGCGGCAGGACTCCGCTGTGCCTCGCCGTCGGCTGCTGGGGCGTACTGGTCGGGCTCACCCGGGTCTATCTGGGCGTGCACTGGTTCACCGACGTGCTCGGCGGCTGGCTGTTCAGCGTCGGCTGGCTCGGATTCTGTCTGTGCGCGGCGGCCTGGTGGCTGCCCGCACGGTTCATGACGAGCGCCCCGAGCACCCGGGGCGCCGCGAACGCGTCGGACCTGGCCGGTACGCCGGGAGCGTCAAGGACGACAAGGACGACAAGGACGACAAGGACGACGAGGACGGCGGGAACGCCGGACGCGAGGAGCGCGGCAGCCGGTACGCCGGAGGCATCGGCCACCCCGGACGTACCGGGTACGCCGAGGAATCCGCGCACGACCAGCACACCGGGCATCACGGGCACGGCCGACGCGGCGGGCACGGCGGGCACGGCGGCGGACGTTCCGCATGCTACGGACGCCACGGATACCCGTCACACGGCCGCTGCGGGCGAGCCGACCGGCACGGCGGAGGCGACCGGAACAACCCGCACGACCGGAACGACCGGAACAACCGGAACAACCGGACCGAGCGACACAAGCGGAACGACCGGAACGACCGAGGCGGCCGGAGCGCCGCGCACGGCCGGTTCCGTGGACACAACGGATGCGGCGGAAGCGCCGGCGGAGGAACATGCGGCCCAAGATCCTGGTCGTCGAGGACGATCACGCCCTGCGTGACGTCCTGCGGCGCGGCCTGCACGACGAGGACTTCGAGACGGTGACCGCCGCGGACGGCGCCATGGCACTGCGGCTGGCGACGCCCGACGTGGCCGCGGCGGTGCTGGACGTCGGGCTGCCCGACGCGGACGGCCGGGACGTGTGCCAGGCGATGCGCGCGGGCGGATTCCTCGCCCCCGTCATCTTCCTGACGGCGCGGCACGGTCTGACGGACCGGTTGTCAGGGTTCTCCGCGGGCGGCGACGACTACCTGCCCAAGCCCTTCCACCTCAGCGAACTCGCCGCCCGGCTGCGGGCCCTGCTCAAGCGCTGCGCACCGCGGGCCGCATTCCCGCCGGCCGCCGCCACGGCGGGCGGTCTGGTCCTGGACCCCGTACGGTACGGCGCCACCGTGGACGGCGCCCGGATCGCGCTCACCCCGACGGAGTTCCGGCTGCTAGCGGCGCTCGTCGCCGCGAGCGGCGAGATCGTGCGCCGCCGCGAACTGGTCAGGGCGGGCTGGCCGGAAGGAGCACGGGTGAGTGACAACACCCTCGACCAGTACCTGACCCGGCTGCGGCGCAAACTGCGGGCGGCGGGCAGCGGGCTGACGGTCGCCACCGCGCGCGGGATCGGCCACCGGCTCGTATGAGGATCCCGTTCCGGTGGGCGCCGCGGACCCTGCGTGGCCGGCTGTCGCTGATCGCGCTGACGACGGCCGCGCTGCTGATGGTGATCCTCACCGTGGCCTTCAACACCGTGGCCCGGCACCGCCTCCAGCACGAGGCCGACGACGAACTGCGCACCCGGGCGGCGGCCGTCGCCGGCACCGTCGACGTCCGCGGCGGGACGGTACGGGTCCTGGAGACCGCCAACGACGCGCCCCTGGACACCAATGTGTGGATCTACGCGGGCCGGCGGCTGCTCGAACGCCCGGCGTCCGCGACCCGCGCCGGCGCCCTCACCGGGGCGGCCGGGGCGCTGGCCCGCCGCGGCCGGGGCTGTGCCACCGTGGACGGGCCCGATCCGGTCCGGCTGTGCGCCGAACCGGTCCCCGGCGCCGGAGCGAAGGCCGCCACGGTCGTCACGGCCCTGGACCTGTCGCCGTACCGCAGTTCCGCCGAGACGCTGCTGCTGGGCTCCTTCGCCCTGGACGTCCTCATGCTCGCCTGCACCTACGGTCTGACCCGGCTGGCGGTCGGCCGGGCGCTGCGGCCGGTGCGCACGATGACGGACCAGGCGGCGCAGTGGAGCGCCACGGCCTCCGACGAGCGGTTCGGCGACGTCGGGCGGCCGGCCGAACTCGCCGGGCTCGGCGCCTCGTTGGACGCCCTGCTCGACCGCATACGGGCGGTGCTGCGGCACGAGCGGCAGCTCACCGGGGAGTTGTCGCACGAGTTGCGGACGCCGCTGAGCCGGATCGTCGCCGAGGTGGACTGGTGGCGTGCCCGGCCGCGGTCGCCGGCCGAGACCCGGGCGGCCCACGACGTGATCGCCGAGGCCGCCCAGTCGATGCGCACCATCTGCGACACCCTGCTCGACGAGGCCCGCGACGGTCTCGGTCCGGCCCCCGGCACGGCCGACGTACTGCCCGCGCTGCGTCGTCTGACCGCGGCCCTGGACCCGCCCGACGGGATACGGATCATGGTCTGCGGTCCCGACCTGCCGCTGCGGGCCGGGGTGCAGTCCGCGCTGCTGGAACGGATCGTCAGCCCGCTCGTCGCCAACGCGCTGCGCTATGCCCGCGCCGACGTCACGGTCACCGCCCGTCCGACGGCGGGCGCGGTGTGCGTCGACGTCGCGGACGACGGTCCGGGCGTACCGGAGTCGTTCACGGACCGCCTCTTCCAGCCGGGCCGGCGCGCCGATCCCTCGGACGGGCACGGCGGAGCGGGCCTCGGGCTGCCGCTCGCGCGGCGCCTGGCCCGTTCCGCCGGCGGTGAGGTGTCCTTCGACCCGGAACACGCCCCCGGGGCGCGTTTCGTGGTGACGCTGCCCGCCGGATAGGGACGGCTCACGCGGTCGGACGCACGGCCCGCTGCTCGGTGACGTCCTTGCGGCTCACCGTGAGGTACCCGACCAGGCCGAGGATGACCGCGAGGAACAGCACGCTGGTCACCACGGTGCCCAGGCCCAGCCCGCCGTCGCCGGTCGGCTGCGAGAGGTAGTCGCCGACGGAGGCCCCGAGCGGGCGGGTGAGGATGTAGGCGATCCAGAAGCTCAGGACGACGTCGAGGCCGAGCGCGAAGTGCGCGACGCCGACCGCCGCGATGGCGAGGGCGAACAGTACGGCGGACAGCCAGTAGCCGAGGTTCATGCGCTCGGACACCAGGTCGCCGGCCGCGGTGCCGAGGGCGAAGGTGAACAGCACGGCGAGCCAGTAGAAAGCCTCGCGGGCACCGGTGTCGATGCTGTGGATCGACAGGGTCCGCTCGCGGCGGTACCAGAGGGCGAAGGTGACCGCGAGGAGGACCGCGAACACCGTGGTGCTCGTCGTCAGCGGCACGCCCATGTTGTCGGTGAGGTTGTCGCTGATGAGTGTGCCGACGACGCTGATCAGGGCGACGGCCGTCCAGTACACGCCGGCCCGGTAGGCCCGGGTGCGGAACTGCACGACGAGCACGACCGCGAGCAGCGCGCTCATGAGCACCGACACACCGGTCAGGCCGAGGCCCGCCTTCTCGTTGAGCAGGTCGGCCGCGGTCTCGCCGACGGTGGTGCACAGCACCTTGATCACCCAGAAGTAGACGGTGACTTCGGGCACCTTGTTCCAGCGCGGCCGGCGGCCGGGCGCCGCGTCCGCGGTGTCGGCCGCAGGGGTCGGGGAGGTCTCTGATGTCATGGGGCCCGACGGTGTCACCGGGCGCCTGAACGCATCCTGACCGCTCGCCGCCGGTCGCCGTCCGGTGTGCCGCCACCGGTCACAGCCCGTCGGGCCACCACCGGTCACAGCCCGTTGGGCCACCACCGGTCACAGCCCGTTGGGCCACCACCGGTCAGCCGGCCGGCCCGAGGGGCACCAGCAGGGTGAAGGTGGTGGGCGCAGGGCGGGTGAGGGAGAGCCTGCCGTCGAGCGAGAGGGCCAGGTCGCGGGCGAGCGCGAGTCCGATGCCGGACCCGGTGCCGCCGGTGTGCCCGCGTTCGAACAGCCGCGTCCCGTCCCCGGTGACGGTGCCCTCGTCGGCGACGTCGAAGGCGAGCGCGTCGCCGAGGTCGCGCACGGTGAGCCGTACCGTGCCGCAGCCGTGGACCCGGGCGTTGTCCAGGAGCACGCCGAGGATCTCGGCGACCGGCGCGCCGGGCACCAGCGCCTCCTCGGGTACGTCCCGGGCGGCGCAGACCAGGCGGCGTCCGTCGCGGGCGAGCGGCCCGTGCCAGTGTTCCTCGGCCTCCCGCAGCAGCCGGCGCGCCGGCCGGTCCGGGAGCGGTGGGCGGTGCAGGCCATGGGCGCGCGCGAGCCGCAGTACCTCCTCGACCGTGCGGTGCAGCCGCCGGGAGGTGTCCAGGGCCTCCCGCAGGACCGGACGCAGCCGCGCGTCGTCCTGGCCGAGGCCGGCCTCCAGGGCGAGTTGCAGACCGGTCAGCGGGGTGCGCAGTTGGTGGGAGGCGTTGGCGGTGAAGTCCCGTTCGTGGCGCAGCAGTTCGGTCAGGCCGTGCAGCATCTCGTTGTGGGTGCGGGCGACCTGGTCGACCTCGGCGATGCTGCTGGGCGCGGCCCTGGCACTGAGGTCGCCCGCGGTGACGGCACGGCAGTGCCGGGAGAGGTGTTCCAGCGGGGCGGCGAGCGCTCGCGCCTGGCGTCGGGCGACGAGGACGGCGACGGCCAGGGCGAGGGCGCAGGCCCCGGCCAGGGCGGCCCAGCCCAGCAGGATCCGGCCGCGTACCGCGGAGACCGGCGAGGCGGCCCGTACGACGCCGATGACCTGCTCGGCGTGGGAGACGGGGACGGCGACGACCAGTTCGCCGCCGGTGCCGGTGCGCGCGACCACGGCCCCGAGCGCCCGCCGGACGGCCGGGTCGCCGGTGGCGGGTCCGGTGCCCTCGCGCAGCCCGAGCCGCGGATCGTAGAGGCCGATGCGCTCCCCCGGGTGCGGCGCGGGCAGTTCCACGGGATCGCCGGCGGTGTAGTCCGGGCTGACCCGCACCGCGGCGGACAGCGCCGCGCGCTCCAGGGCGTCGCGCTGGCCGGCGTACAAGGACGATCTGATCGCGAGGGCGAGCGGGACCGCGAGCAGGACCAGGGCGACCAGGACGGCGGTGAGGGCCACCCGCACCACGCGTTGTCTCATGCTCCTCATCATGCGGGACGCGGCAGGGCCGCAGGGGGGCCGCAGCAGGCTTTTGCCGTCGTCTAACCCGCGCCGGTCAGTGCGTTAACCGGCCCGCTCCTAGCGTCGTGGCCACGGCCGCCCGGTTCGCGGGCGGCCCCGGAGAACGGCCCAGGAGGGCAGTGGCCATGACACGCGCACGCAGTCTCGCCGTCGTCTCGTTCACGCTGGTGGTGGGGGTGACCGGCGTCGGATGCTCCACGGGGGCCGCCGCACCGCCCGCGCGGCAGGGGTCGGCCCACGCCCCCTCGGCGCCGCCTCCCACCGAGTCCAACCCGCCCGGCGACATCCCCGACAACCAGGCGTACGTCGCTTTCCAGGGCAACGGATTCACGGTGCGGGTGCCCGAGGGATGGGCCCGCGGCACGCAGGGCGCCGACACGGTCTACACGGACAAGCTGAACACCGTCCGGATCACGGAGACGACCGCCGCCGCGGCACCGACCGTCGCCTCGGTCGGCAAGGAGGTGGTGCCGCGGCTGCGCGGACAGGTGCCCAAGTTCGCCTCCGCCGAGGTGTCGCAGGTCAGCCGCAAGGGCGGGCAGGCCGTCCGGCTCACGTACCAGGGTGACTCCGCCACGGACCCGGTGACCGGGAAGGTCGTGCGGGACGCGTTCGAGCGGTACGCCTTCCACCGCGCCGGCCGCGAAGTGGATCTGACGCTCTCCGGCCCGGTCGGCGCGGACAACGTGGACCCGTGGCGGATCGTCACCGACTCCTTCACGTGGCGGTGAGCGGGATGACCGCCGAACGGCCGGAGGACGCCCTCACCGCCCGTGAGCTGTACCGGTTCTTCCGGGCGGGTGAGGAGGAGACGCCGGCCCTGCGCGGGGTGTCGCTGCGGGTGCGCCGGGGCGAGACGGTCGCCGTGGTGGGGCCGTCGGGTTCGGGCAAGTCGACGCTGCTGGCGTGCCTGGCCGGGCTGGACGAGCCGTCCGGCGGGGAGGTCCGGGTGGCCGGGGTGCGCATCAGCCACCGGCCGGAGAGCGAACGCGCCCGGCTGCGCGCCCAGCACGTCGGTGTCCTGTTGCAGTCCCGCAATCTGCTGCCCCACCTGAGCGCCCTGGACAATGTGCGGCTGGCCCAGAGCGCCGTGCGCGGCCGGCCGGCGGCGTCCGCCGGCCGGCTGCTGGAGCGGGTCGGGCTCGGACACCGGGCGCAGGCGCTGCCCCGGCAGTTGTCCGGCGGGGAACTGGCCCGCGCGGGACTGGCCGTGGCCCTGGCGAACGATCCGGCGGTGCTGCTCGCCGACGAGCCGACCGGTGAACTCGACGGCGACACCGAGCGGTTGGTCCTGGAGCTGCTGCGCGACCGGGCGGCGGACGGCTGCGCCGTGCTCGTGGTGACCCACAGCGGCCAGGCCGTGCGGATCGCGGACCGGGTGATCGAACTGCACGACGGACAGGTCCGGGAGGGCACGTCCCGGCCCGAGGAGGTAGCGGATGTCAGGGGATGACGTGAGGTCACGGAGGCGGACCGCCGCACCCGGCGACGCCGTGGCGCAGGGCGTCCACGGCGCTGCCGCCCGCGGGCGGGAGGTGGCCCATGGCGCCGGATGACGTGCTGGTCGAGTGCCGGGACGCCGCCCTGACCTTCGGGCGGGGTGCGCACGCGGTGGTGGCCGTGCACGGTGCCACGCTGACCGTACGCGCCGGGCAGCGGCTCGCGATCGTGGGGCCCTCGGGTTCCGGGAAGTCGTCGCTGCTGCATCTGCTGGCCGGTCTCGAACGGCCCACCGGCGGCACGGTGACCTGGCCCGCGTCGGCCGGGCCGCGCGACATCGGGCTGGTGTTCCAGAGCGAGAGCCTGATCCCGGCCCTCGACGTCGTCGAGAACACCGCGCTGCCGCTGGTCCTTTCCGGGGTGCCCGAGGAACGGGCACGGCGTGCCGCGCTGGACGCACTGGCACTGGTCGCGGCCGACGACCTGGCCGAGCGGCTGCCGGAGGAGATCTCCGGCGGGCAGGCCGGGCGGGTCGCGGCGGCCCGTGTGCTCGCCCAGGCGCCCCGGCTGATCCTGGCCGACGAGCCCACCGGCCGGCTCGACCGCACCACCGCCGGCCGCGTCCTCGACGCGCTGCTCACGGCGGCCGAACGGACGGGCGCCGCGCTCGTCGTCACCACCCACGACCCGGCGGTCGCGGCCCGGCTCGGCGCACGCCGTGCCATGCGCGACGGCCGGCTGCTGGTCGCCGAGGAGGCTTCCTAATGTTGTTGTCAAGCCGCCTCGGTGACCGGTGGTGCGACTTGGTAGCACCGTCGGTCACGGATCAGGGCCCAGATGACGTTCACGCGGCGTCGTGCGAGGGCGAGGACCGCTTGGACGTGCCGCTTGCCGGGCGGCCAAGCCTCCCAAGCCACGGTCGGCAGCGTCATGAAAGCCACACCCGGTCCTCCTGGGTGAGCCAACCCTACGAATGGCTCGCTCAGCCCAAGCAGGAAGGTAGAGCGTCATGATCATTTCTTGGGCGGGCGGACTCGCCCGCCGTCGCACCGGACGGCTGCTGGCCGCCGCGGCCGGGATCGCCCTCGCCGTGGCCCTGATCGCCGCGCTGGGCTCCTTCCTGACCGCCTCCAAGGCCACCATGACGCAGCGTGCCGTTCGGTCCGTCGCCGTGGACTGGCAGGTCGAGGTGGAGCCGGGCGCTGACCCGGGGTCGGTACGGAACCTGGTGCGTTCGACCCCCGGGGTGCGTACCGCGCTGCCGGTGGGACTCGCACCCAGCAGCGGCTTCACCGCCACCGTGCGGGGCACCACGCAGACCACCGGGCCCGGCGTGGTGCTGGGCCTGCCCGACGGCTACCGCACCGCGTTCCCCGGTGAGCTGCGCACCCTCAGCGGCAGTGACACGGGCGTGCTGCTGGCCCAGCAGACGGCCGCCAACCTGCATGTCGTGCCCGGCGACCGGGTCGGCGTCAAGCTCCCCGGAACGGGCGGTACGCGCCAGGTCCGGGTGGCCGGGGTCGTCGATCTGCCGCAGGCCGACCAGTTGTTCCAGAAGGTCGGCGCGCCCACCCAGTCCCAGCCGACGGCGCCCCCGGACAACGTACTGCTGCTGCCGTCGGCGGAGTTCGCCTCGCTGACCCGGACCGCCACCGGCGTCGGCACGCAGATCCATGTGGCCCGCGACGGCGCGCTGCCCGCCGATCCGGCCGCCGCGTACACCTCGGTCACCCGGGCCGCGCACAATCTGGAGGCCAGGTCCGCGGGCGGTGCCGTAGTCGGCGACAACCTGGGGGCGGCCCTGGACGCGGCCCGGCAGGACGCGCTCTACGCGCAACTGCTGTTCCTGTTCCTCGGCGTGCCCGGTGCCGTGCTGGCCGCGGCCCTGACCGCGGCGGTCGCCGCCGCGGGCGGCGAACGGCGCCGTCAGGAACAGGCGCTGCTGCGGCTGCGCGGGCTGCGGCCCGGCCGGATCGTGGCGCTCGCGGGCCTGGAGGCGGCGCTGGTGGCGGCCGTCGGCGGCCTGGCCGGGCTGGGCATCGCCGCGCTGACCGGCCGGATCGCCTTCGGTACGGCCTCCTTCGGTGCCGGGGCGGGCAGTTGGGGTGTCCGGTACGGCGGCGCGTTCGCGCTCGGTGCCGCGGTGGCCGCGGGCGCGGTGCTCGTTCCGGCGGTGCGCGACCTGCGTGCGGTGACCGTGGCCGACGCCCGGCGGCCGGGCCGCGCCGGCCGCAATCCGTGGTGGCTGCGCTTCGGGGTCGACGTCCTGCTGCTGATCGGCGCCTGGCTGGTCTTCCGGGCCTTGGCCGGCAATCAGTACGCCCTGGTCCTCGCGCCCGAGGGGGTGCCGAGCATCTCCGTGTCGTACTGGGCGTTCCTCGGACCGGCGCTGCTGTGGGCCGGGGCGGCGCTGCTGCTGTGGCGGCTGACGCTGCTGGCGCTGACGTACGGGCGGCCTGTGCTCGCGCGGCTCGCCCGCCCGTTGACCGGGACGCTGGCGGGCACCACGGCGGCCATGCTCGCCCGCAGGCGGCGCCCGCTGGCCCGTTCCGTGGTGCTGCTCGCAGTGGCGGCGGCGTTCGCGGTGTCCACCGCGGTCTTCAACGCCACCTACCGGCAGCAGGCGGAGATCGACGCCCGGCTGACCAACGGGGCCGACGTCACCGTCACGGAGCCGCCCGGGGCCGGCGTCCCGCCCACCGCGGCCGACTCCCTGCGGGTCGCCGGGGTGCGGCATGTCGAGCCGCTCCAGCACCGGTTCGCGTACGTCGGCTCGGACCTTCAGGACCTGTACGGGGTACGACCCGACACGATCGCCTCGGCGACCTCGTTGCAGGACGCGTACTTCTCCGGCGGCACGGCCCGGGAACTGATGCGGACACTGGCCGAGCGGCCCGACAACCTGCTGGTGAGCGCCGAGACGGTGACGGACTTCCAGCTCTCCCCCGGTGACACGGTCAACCTGCGGATCCAGGACGCGGGCACGAAGGCACTGCGGACGGTCCCCTTCCACTACGCCGGGATCGTCAAGGAGTTCCCGACCGCGCCGAAGGACAGCTTCTTCGTCGCCAACGCCTCCTACCTCGCGCGGGCGACGGGCAGCGACGCGACGGGCGCGTTCCTCGTCGACACCGGCGGCAGCGGGCAGCGGGCGGTCGCGGACCGGCTGCGGCAGCGCGTGGGCACGGATGCCACGGTCACCGATCTGACCCAGACGCGGGGCACCATCGGTACGAGTCTGACCTCCGTCGACCTGGGCGGGCTGACCCGGATCGAGCTGGTGTTCGCGGTGCTGCTGGGGGCCGGGGCGGGCGGTCTCGTGCTGGCGCTGGGGCTGGCCGAGCGGCGCCGGACGTTCGCGGTCGCCACCGTGCTGGGCGCCACCCGGCGCCGGCTGCGCGGCATGGTCCTCACCGAGGCGGCGCTGGTCGCGGTGGGCGGTCTGGCCGGCGGGGCGCTGATCGGCTGGGTGCTGTCCGAGATGCTGGTGAAGGTGCTCACCGGGGTCTTCGACCCGCCGCCCGCCGCGCTCTCGGTTCCCGGCGGCTATCTCACGCTCGGCGCGCTGACCGCGGTGGCGGCGGTGTTCGCCGCCGCAGTGGCCGGTGTGCGGCAGGCGGGCCGGCCGGCCGTGGAGGAACTCCGCGAGCTATGAGGGCACGGACCGCCGCCTCTACGCTGGCCGACATGCGCATACCCGCGGTATCACCGGACCCCCGCCGTTTCCGCGTCCTCGTCGTCGAGGACGACGACACGATCGGGCGGCATCTGGAGACCGGGCTGCGCGCCAACGACTACGCGCCGACCTGGAGCCGTACCGGGTCGGGTGCGCTGGCCGAGGTCGAACGGGCGCCGTACGACGCGCTGCTGCTCGACCTCGGCCTGCCGGATCTGGACGGCCTCGACGTCGCCCGGAGGCTGCGGGACCGGTTCCCCCATCTGCTGATCGTCGTCCTCACCGCCCGTACGGACGACATCGACGTGATCGCCGGGCTGGAGGCGGGCGCGGACGACTATCTGGTCAAGCCGTTCACGCTCAGCGTGCTGCTGGCCCGGCTGCGGGCGCACCTGCGCCGCCGGTACGTCGCGGCCCCGCTGGACGAGCCGGTGCTGCTGGGGGACCTGGTCCTCGACGTGCCGGCCCGGCGCTGCACCCTGGACGACAGGGAAGTCCCGCTGCGGCCGAAGGAGTTCGACCTGCTGGCGCTGCTCGCCCGGTACGCGGACACGGCCGTGACCCGGGAGACGCTGATGGCGCGGGTGTGGGACGAGAACTGGTTCGGGTCGACGAAGACCCTCGACGTCACCATGGCGAGCCTGCGCCGCCGGCTCACCGACGCGGCCGAGTCCGTGCCGCGTGCGGTACGACTGCCCCGGATCACCACCCTGCGGGGGCACGGCTACCGGCTCGAAACCGATCCGGCGTAGGCACCTCCCCCGAGGGCGGAAGGCCCGAGGCGAAGGCGAAGGCGGAAGCCCGGGACCGGAGGACTTCAGGGCCCAAAAGCCCGAAGTCCCGAGGACGCTCACGCCCGAAGGCGCGCAGGCACGCCCGGCCACCCGGCCGACGGCAGGCCGACCTGGGCGGACGGACCGACGGGCCGGGTCCGGTGGCAGGCCGGGCCCGCGCGGCGGCTCCCGGCGGCTCCCGGCGGCTCAAGGCGGCTCAAGGCGGCTCAAGGCGGCTCAAGGCGGCTCAGGGCGCGACGCCGGGCCCGTCCGGGCGGCTGCGGCGCTGCTCGACCATGTCGCGGCTGAGCCCTTCCGTCTCGGCCTCGGGCAGTCGCTCGAAGCCGTCCTCGGTGATGACCGAGACCACGGGGAAGATCCGCCGGTTGAGGTCGGGGCCGCCGGTGGCGGAGTCGTCGTCGGCCGCGTCGTACAGCGCCTGAAGGGCCGCCAGGGCGGCCTCCCGGCGGGGCATGCCCGGCCGGAACAGTTTCTTCAGCGCGCCACGGGCGTACGGGGAGCCGGAGCCCTCGGCGTGGAAGCCGGACTTCTCGTAGCGGCCGCCGGCCACGTCGAAGCTGAAGATGCGGCCCCGTCCGCCGCCGGGCGCGGACCGGTCGTAGCCGACGAGCAGGGGGACGACCGCGAGGCCCTGCATGGCCTGGCCGAGGTTCTGCCGGATCAGGCCGGCCAGCCGGGTCGCCTTGGCGCCCAGGGTCATGGGGATGCCCTCCACCTTTTCGAAGTGGGCCAGTTCGACCTGGTAGAGCTTCACCATGTCCAGCGCGAGCCCTACGGTGCCCGCGAAGGCCACCGCCGTGTGATCGTCCGCGGGATGCACCTTCTCCAGGTCGCGCTGGGCGATCAGGTTGCCCAGGGTGGCCCGGCGGTCGCCGGCGATCAGTACGCCGTCGCGGTAGACGAGGGCGAGGATCGTGGTGCCGTGCGGGAACCGGTCGGAGTCGGCCCGCACCCCGTCCGGGAAGGAGCGGCGCGTCGGCAGCAGCTCCGGCCGGTGCGCGGCGAGGAACTCGGTGAAGGACGCGGTACCGGGTGTGAAGAATTCCGCCCCCAGCCGGCCGCCGGTGTCCTCTCCTGTCATGGCATGCCCCCTTCGTCGTCGGCAACGGGGTTCCTACCTGTCGCGGGCGCACGGGAAACGCCGGTCCGCTCACAGGGCCTTGCGGCGCATCAGCAGCCCGAGCACCAGCAGTCCCGGAACCAGCGGCAGCCACACGGTCAGCAGGCGGTAGCCGAGGACGGCGGAGGCCGCCGCGGCGCCCGGGGCTCCGTCGGCGGTGAGCGCGAAGGCGAGCGCGGCGTCCAGGGAGCCGATGCCTCCCGGGGTGGGCAGCAGGGCGGCGGCGCTGCTCGCGGCGAGGTACAGCAGCGCCACCCGGACCGGGGGCAGCGGCAGTCCGACGGCCTGGCAGACGGCGATCAGCACCAGGGCGTGCGCCGTGGCGAAGGCCAGCGAGCCGCCCCACAGGGCGGCCGCGCGGGGCGGGTTCGTGTGCACGGCGCGGATGTCGGCGAGCACCGTGAGCAGGGCCCGTCGGCAGCGGGGCCACAGCCTGGAGCGCAGCAGCACGGCCAGCAGGACGAGGACGGCCGGCCCGACGGCGAGCACGACCGGGGAGACCCGCGGCAGGCTCAGCAGGCCAGGACAGGCCAGGGTGAGTGCCGCGACGAGCGCGCCGCGGGCGACGCCGCCCGCGGTGGCCTTGACCGCGAGGGCGCTGGCGGCACGTCCGGCCGGGAGGCCGCAGCGCATCAGGAAGCGGAGGTTGACGGCGCCCGCGCCCAGCCCGGCGGGCAGTACGTGGTTGGCGGCGGAGGCGGCGAACTGCGTGGCGACCAGTCGGCGGCCGGGCAGCCTGCGCGGGACCGCGCCCTGCTGGGCGAGCGCCGAGAACGCCCAGGTGGCGATCGCCGCCGTGGCTCCCACCAGCAGCCAGCCGTGGTCGGCGACGGCCAGCCGCGCGGCACCGGTCCGGACCGTCGGCCAGTGGCGCCGCGCCAGGTAGGCGGCGACCGCCAGGACGGCGAGGGTGCCGGCGGTGTGCCAGTAGGCGCGGCGGCGGCCGGCGGCGGGGGCGAGGTCGGCCGGGGCCGTCATGAGCCGGCCGCCGGAGTGGCGTAGTACAGGCGCAGTCCGCCGACGGACGTGGACGGCCAGGAGCGGGCGTACGCGGGGGGCCGGCCGCCGGCCGTGACCAGTGCGGCCACCGGGGTGCTGCGCGCGGTCCGTTCGATGTCGGCCCGGGTCGAGTTGGCGTTGTGGCCCGAGGTCGCGGCGGAGGAGCAGCCGGCGTAGAAGGCGATCGGGATGGCGTCGTGCCCGGTGAGCAGACAGGGCGGGCGGACGCCCAGGCGGTGCAGTTCGTCCGCGGTGCGCGACCAGTCGCGGCGGGCGGCCGTGGTGCGGCCGACGGTGTTCTCCAGGACGGCGAGCTGCACCGCGAGGTGGGCGGCGAGTCCGACCGCGACCAGGGTCACGGCGAGCGGTCGCCGGGCCGGGGCGGTCGTGGTCACCAGGTGGCCGAGGGCCGCGGCCACCGGGACGGCGAGCAGGGCGTAGGCGGGCAGCAGGAAGCGGGGCGCCGCGTATCCGATCATGAACAGATAGGGGAAGGCGGCGGTCGCCGCGCAGGCCAGCAGCAGCGCGGTGGGGGCGCCGCGCCGGGCCCGGACGGCGACGGCCAGGCCGTACAGGGCGAGCGCGGGGAGCACGAACCACCACACCATGACCACCGGGTGGGGCATCGCCCCGGTGCACGGCCGGCACAGGGCCCGTCCGCCCAGGCTGCGCAGTTGGTCGGTGACGGCGAAGTGCCAGCCGAGGCCGCCCTGGATCGCCGAACCGTCGGACAGCCGGCGGGCCAGGCCGCCGTAGCTCACGTACGCCTCGGCCACCCACTCGACGGCACCCGCGGCGAGGCCCGCCAGGAGTGCGGCGAGCGGGCGCCAGTGGCGTCGGCCGAGTGCCAGGGCGAGCAGCGGCAGGCTCGTCCAGACCGCGTCGGTGGGCCGCATCCAGGCCATCAGCGCGGCGCTCGCGGCCAGTCCGCACAGTGCGGCGCGGTCGGCCCGGTCGGCGCGGGCGCGCAGGAAGCAGGCGACGGCGGCGAGCGCGCCGACGGCGACCCAGTAGTTGGGCATGGCCTGCGGGCCGTAGAAGAGTGTCACCCAGAGCGAGGCGAACAGGGCGCCCGCCAGCGCCAGGACGCGCACCGGGAAGAGTCCTCGCCAGGCGCGCAGCGCCAGGAACAGGGCGAGTCCGGAGAGTACGGCGAGGTAGCAGCGCAGCAGGGGCGTGGCGGAGGACCAGGCGGTCACGGGTGCGACGAGCAGGGAGATGCCGCGGGCGCGGGGGGCGCTGAAGAAGGCGGCGGGGGCGTGGCCGCTGACCTGGCTCACGTACACGGTCTCGTCCCAGCCGAGGCCCATTCCGGGGCGTACGAGGACCAGTTGGGCGAGGGTGAAGGCGGCCGCCACGAGGACGAGGGGGCGCTGGGCACGGGCGGCGCTGGCGGCGTCGGATCCGGGTCGCCGTCTGTCGCGGCCCGCCCCGGCGAGTGTGACGTTCGCGCTGCCGGCCATCATCCACCCACCCCTCCACCCCTACATCGTGTAGGGTTTCTGACACCCTACAGGCTGTAGTACCGAGGGCGGGAGTCGACGACAAACACGATCAAACTACCCGCATCGGGCGGCCGTCGGTGGCGGGCACGACGGGCCGGTCGATGGCACTACGCACTGTAAGGTTGGGGGCATGGCTGGCACGGGTTCCCGCGACAGGGCGGAACGACGCAGCGCCGGGGAGTTGGAGAGCGAGGTGCTGGCCGCGCTCTGGGCCACCGAACGGCCGCTGACCCCCGCCGAGATCCAGGCGGAGCTGGACGGCGGACTCGCCTACAACACGGTCCACACCATCCTCAAACGACTGTACGACAAGGGGCTCGTGCTGCGGGACGCCGACGGGCGACGCGGCGCGTACCGGCCGGTGAAGAACGCCGCCGAGCTGACCGCCGAGGCGATGCACGAGGCCCTGGACCGCGGGCCGGACCCGATCGCCGCGCTCCAGCAGTTCGTGTCCGGGCTGAGCGCCGAGGAGGAACGGGCGCTGCGCCATCTGCTCAGCGGCGGCGCCGCATGAGGGTCGACGTGTACACGCCGCTGCTGCTGTCGCTGCTGCTGCCCGTCGTCAGCCCGGCGATCGGGCGCCGGGTGGCCCCGGCGCTGGCCGCCCGCGTACTGGCCGCCGCGGCCGTGCTCACCGCCGCGGCCACCACCTGGTCCCTGGTCCTGCTGGCCACCACACTGGTCGGCAGCGCGCCGTCGGTGGTCGCCGAGGCCAGGGAGGACGGACGCCGACTGGCCGACCCGGTACCGGAGACCATCGGGATCGCGGCGTGCGTGGCGCTGGCCGCCGTCGCCTGGCGGGTGTACCGCGCCGTGCGGGCCGAGCGCGCCACCCGGCGGACCCTGCGGCAGCTGTGCCAGGGACATCCGACGGACACCGAACTGATCGTCGCCGCCTCCCCGGTGCCACAGGCGTTCGCCATCCCCGGGCGGCCGGGACGGATCCTGGTCAGCTCCGCGATGCTGGGCGCCCTGGAACCGGCCGAGCGCCGGGTGCTGCTCGCCCACGAACGCGCCCACCTCGCCCACCGCCACGGCACGTTGGTGACGGCGGTCACGCTCGCCGCCGCCGCCGATCCGCTGCTCGCCCCGACCCTGCGGGCCGTCGTCTTCCTGGTGGAGCGCTGGGCCGACGAACGGGCCGCGGCCGCGGTCGGGGACCGCACGGCCACCGCCCGCGCGCTGGCCCGCGCCGCGCTCACCGCGTGCCGCAGCCGGCCACGGCACGCCCTCGGCTTCACGGACCGGTCCGTCACCCGCCGGGTCGCCGCCCTGCAGACGGCCCCGCCCCCGCGCCTGTGGTCCCTCGCGCTCGCCGTCCTCGCCCTCGGCGCCCTGTCGGCCGCGTGCGCCGCCGACGCCACGGACGACCTCTTCGCGCTGCTGGCGAGCGTGCTGTTCTGAGGACGCCCCGGCAGGACGCCCGGCGTTCCCCCGGCAGGGGACGGGTCCCTGCCGGGAAAACGCCCGCGGACGTCCGTGCCGTCAGGCCCGGTCCGGGCGGCGGTGCAGCGGCTGTGTGGGGGCCGGGCGCGGTCCCAGGGACGGGACCGCGCGGATCACGGGTTCGTCGGTGCTCACGGTCAGCGGCTCCCCGTGGTGGTGGAGCGCGAGCGACGGCCCGTCCAGCAGTGTGTAGCTCACCTTGTCCGCGCGGATCTCCACGCGCAGCGTGCGGCCCCGGTACGCCAGGTTGAAGGCGAGCCGGCTGATCCGCTCCGGCAGCCGCGGGGCGAACCGCAACCCGCCCTCGCGCCTGCGCAGCCCGCCGAAGCCCGCGACGAGCGCCATCCAGGTACCGGCCAGCGACGCGATGTGCAGTCCGTCACGGGTGTTGTGCTCCAGGTCCGCCAGGTCCATCAGCGCGGCCTCGGCCGCGTAGTCGTGGGCGAGCTCCAGATGGCCCGCCTGGGCGGCGATGACGGCCTGGCAGCACGCCGACAGCGAGGAGTCCCGCACGGTGAGCGCCTCGTAGTATTCGAAGTTGCGTGCGACGTGCTCCTCGTCGAAGAACTCGCCGCAGGTGTACATGGCCAGCACCAGGTCGGCCTGTTTGATCACCTGCTTGCGGTAGAGGTCGAAGTACGGGAAGTGCAGGAGCAGCGGGTACTGGTCGGGCCGGGTGCGCTCGAAGTCCCAGCGCCGGTGCCGGGTGAAGCCGGCGTGCTGTTCGTGCACGCCGAGTTGGTGGTTGTAGGGGATGTACATGGCCTCCGCCGCGTCCCGCCAGGCCGAGCTCTCCTCCGCGTCGACGCCGAGCCGGTCCGCCTCCCGCGGGTGGCGTTCGACGGCGTCGGCGGCGGCCAGCAGGTTCTCCCGGGCCATGAGGTTGGTGTACGTGTTGTCGTCGACGACCGCGCTGTACTCGTCCGGGCCGGTCACGCCGTCGAGGTGGAAGGCGCCGTGCGGGTCGTGGTGGCCCAGGGAGCGCCACAGCCGGGCGGTCTCGACCAGCAGTTCGACCCCGACCTCGCGCTCGAAGCGCTCGTCCCCCGTGGCCGCGATGTAGCGCAGCGCGGCGATCGCGATCCCGGCGTTCACGTGGAAGGCCGCGGTGCCGGCCGGCCAGTAGGCCGAGCCTTCCGAGCCCTCGATGGTGCGCCAGGGGAACGCGGCGCCGTCCAGGCCCAGTTGGGCCGCCCGCTCGCGGGCGGCGGGCAGGGTGTCGTGCCGCCAGCGCAGCGCCTGGGCGACCGCCTCGGGTGCGGTGCAGGTGAGCACCGGCAGCACGAACATCTCCGTGTCCCAGAACGCGTGCCCGTCGTAGCCGGACCCGGTCAGCCCCTTGGCCGGTACCGCCCGCCGCTCGGCGCGGGCCCCGGCCTGGAGCACGTGGAACAGGGCGAAGCGGACGGCCTGCTGGATCTCCTCGTCGCCGTCCACCTCGACGTCCGCGCGGCCCCAGAACTCGTCCAGGTAGGCCCGCTGTCCGGCCAGCAGCCCGGACCAGCCGTCGTGTGCGGCGGAGGCGAGGGCCGCGTCGACCTGGTCGCTCATCGCGGGCCGGGAGCGGGTCCCGGACCAGCCGTGGGCGACCAGCTTCTCCACCCGCAGCCGCCGGCCCGGCTCCAGCACGGAGGTGACCGTCAGCCGGGCCACGTCGGCGCCGCTCTCGCTGCTGGACGTGGTTCCCTGCGGACCGTCCACCACGTGATCGGCGGCCACGGCGACCCGCAGGCCGCTGCGCCGGGTGCGGTGCACCAGCCGCAGCCGGTGGCCGGAGGCGAAGTCCGTCTCCGGCTCCAGCGGCGACTTAAGTGCCATCGCCGCCCTCGGGTCGCCGTCGGACTCGGGCAGTTGCTCGTTGGCGACCAGTTCCGACTGGATCACCACGCGGGTGCGGCGTCCGACGGCCTCCACCTCGTACGCCACGGCGGCGATCGCCCGCTGGGTGAGCGAGACCAGCCGGGTGGAGCGGACCCGGACGGTGGAGCCGGCCGGCGAGGTCCACTCGCAGGTCCGCTCCAGCACGCCGCGACGCAGGTCCAGCTTCCGTTCGTGGCAGACGAGCCGGCCGTAGCGCAGGTCGAACGGCTCGTCGTCGACCAGCAGCCGCAGGACCTTGCCGTTGGTGACGTTGATGACCGTCTGTCCCGACTCCGGGTAGCCGTAGCCCGCTTCGGCGTACGGCAGGGAGTGCACCTCGTGCACGCCGTTGAGATAGCTGCCGGGCAGCCCGTGCGGTTCGCCCTCGTCGAGGTTGCCGCGCCAGCCGACGTGCCCGTTGGACAGGGCGAACACGGACTCGCTCTGCGCCAGGACGTCGAGGCCGAGGTCCGTCTCGCGTACGGTCCACGGCTCGACCGCGTACGAACGGTGAGTGATCATTCCGTGCCCCCCAACTCCGCCAGATCCGCGACGACCACGTCGGCACCGTGCGCGTACAGCGCGTCGGCGTGGCCGACCCGGTCGACACCCACGACATACCCGAAGTGGCCGCTGCGACCCGCGTCCATGCCGGCCAGGGCGTCCTCGAAGACAGCGGCCCGGCCGGGCGGTACGCCGAGATCGGCGGCGGCGGCCAGGAAGGTGTCGGGGCGCGGCTTGCCCGGCAGCCGGCGCTCGGCGGCGACCACCCCGTCGATCCGGACGTCGAACAGGTGCTCGGCGTCGATGGAGCGCAGCACGTCGAGCGTGTTGGCGCTGGAGGAGACGATCGCGGTGCGCAGCCCCCGCGCCCTGGCGGCCTCGACATAGCGCAGGGTGCCCGGGTACGGCTCGACGCCCTCGGTGCGGATCTTCGCCAGGAGCAGGAGGTTCTTGCGGTTTCCGAGCCCGTGCACGGTGGCGGCGTCGGGTGGGTCGTCGGGCCGTCCCTCGGGCAGGTCGATGCCGCGCGCGGCGAGGAAGGTGCGCACGCCGTCGGCCCGGGGGCGGCCGTCCACGTACTCGGCGTAGTCGGCCGCGGCGTCGAACGGACGGAAGTCCTCGCCGTCCCGTGCGCGCAGGAAGGCGTCGAACGTCTCCTTCCACGCGGCGGCGTGGACGACGGCGGTCTTGGTGACGACGCCGTCCAGGTCGAAGAGGCAGGCGACGATGGGGCCGGGCAGGCCGAGCTGTGTCATAGCAGCACTCTTCCCCACGGAACGCACCCCAGCGGGTGGCGTGCGCCACACCGGACCCGCTTGTCAACAAAGTCACATTCGCCGGGTATGCACCTGAATGCCGATGGACGGGCCCTAGCCGTGCAGGGTGAGCGTGGGCACGCCGTGGGCGTCGCCCGCGGCGTGCCCGAGCACCGCGGTGAAGACCTCGGCGCGTACGGTCAGACCCTCCTCCGCGGCGGTGAAGGCGGGCGCGAACGGGCCGCCGGGGCCGTACCGCACGGCGAACACGTGCAGGTCCGGCGGTGCTCCGGGCGCCGGGCCCGCCTCGAACGCCGAGGAGGTGACCAGGTGGCGCCAGCCCTCGTCGGGGTCGCCGTAGCCCCGCGGGTCGGCCGCGAGGGCGAACGCCGCCTGTTCCTGGGTGAGTTCGCCGCGCGTGTCGAAGGTTTCGACGCCCGTCCGCACGGGATGGCTCAGCCGCAGCTCGCCCGCGGACGTCACCTCGCCGCGCGCCACCCGCCGCACCCGGTCGCCGTCGTCCGCCGCGTACGGCAGCCCGGCCAGCAGGCAGGGGTCACCGGCCAGCCGTTCCACGGCGACCACCGTCCACAGGCTCGTACCGTCCGTGACGTACAGGGACCGCACATGTCTGAGGACCTGGTCGGGGCCGACCACCGGCTTGCTGACCAGCTTGGCCGTCAGCGGGGCGGCGTGTGCGTCCCGCACCCGGACCTCCCCCATGGGCCGGCACAGCAGGAAGCCGTCGACGACCGGGCCGAAGCCGTGCCGGCGGTCGACGGCGGCGGGCAGGTAGTAGGTCCCCGCGGCCTCGATCAGCGACGGGGTCATCCGGTCGTCGAAGGCCACCGAGACCGTGCCCGCGCGCAACTGGTGCCGCACCGTCCCGGCCGACGGGGTGCGGTGCCAGCGCGAGGTGTCCTGGATCTGCCACACCAGCATCCACGCGAAGTGCCCGTCGAGCCCGCCGTCCGGTCGGACCGCGTGTCGGCCCCAGCGGGTGTCGCCCCGGTAGCGGCCGAGGTCGGAGCCGATACGGCCGCTGAAGTAGCGCAGGCCGAGCACCGATTCGAATCCGGAGTGCTGTTCGCTGTAGCGCGGGCCGCCGGTGTCGTAACCGCCGCCCGGCAGGCGCGCGTCGATGTAGCGGGCCAGTGTGTCGCCGTCCTCGGCGAAGACCGGCTCGCCGCTGACCCGGTGCGCCTGGGCGAGGAAGGAGAGGGAGATCGGGCCGTAGTTGTTGTCGTAGGCGCCGCCGTGTTCCGGGGGCAGCAGCGCACCGCGGTCCCTGATCCGGTGGGCCCGGATCCGCTCGGTGTAGAGGGCCAGGGCGCGGGAGCGCACCGCCTCGCCGCGCGCGGGCGGCAGCCGCCGGGCGAGCATCAGGCCGCCGACGACACAGCCGATGGCCTGGTTGCCGGCTTCCTGCGGGTTGAAGAAGGTCGCCTCCGTCAGCCACCGCCAGTAGCCGTGCGCCACCTCGGTGAGCGCGGCGCGCCGGGTGTCGTCCAGCAGCCCGTCGGCGAGGTCCAGGATGTCGACCGCCTGGAGCAGCGCCCACACGGTGCTCGGCCAGTCGCCGACGGGGTGCGCGCCCGGCTCCAGGACGTAACGGGCGTACGGCAGACCGGAGTCCCGGACCCGCAGATTCGGGTACCCGGGGTTGTCGTCGGTGTACACCCGCTCGCGCAGGTGGAAGGCGAGGCTGCGGCGCACGGCCTCCGGCAGCCGCGGATCCTGGCCGCGCTGCCAGGCCAGGGCCAGCAGGGAGGTCACCCCGAGGGATGTGTCGCCGATGTCGAGGTACGCCTCGGGGTGTTCCAGGCCGCCCTCGGGGGTGAGCCGGGCCAGGGCCTGCTCGGCGACGTCGGCGAGGACGGCGTCGTACGCCTGCGGGGTGTCCGGCAGATCGTGCAACGGGCGGCGCTGGTAAGGGAGCAGCACGGGTTCCGAGCCTCCGTTCGGGTGGCGGCCGGGCCTTCCGTCAACTCCTAGCCCGCCCACGCGCACACGCGGGCGCGCACGCGGCGGCGGACGGACCGTGCCGGTCCTCGACCCGCACGTGGGATGCCCGGCCCGTTCCACCACGAGGTGAACTCCGCCCGGCGGCGGGCCGTACCGGTGGATACGGAAGAGGGGCCGCCGGCGCGCCGTGGGCGGCGGTGTCGTCCGCCGGCGGACGGGTGCGGCGGGAGGGGCCCGGAGACCCAGCCCTCGTACGCCCGGCCGATCCAGGCGGCCCCCGGTCGACGGCTCCCGTGACGGCCGGACCCCGACCAGCGAGGGGCCGGCCCCACCGATCGACGGCAGTCGCCCGGCCGACGCGGACGGCCCTTCGCCGACGATCGTCAGACACCGTGCACAAGCCCAGGTCACCGCGGTCGGTGAGCTATGTTGAGTCTTCGTGGGAGACAGAGAAGGCACCCCGGTGCCATCGGTGCAGCAGGCACGCGCGCAGGCGTCCGCGATCACCGCGGGCAGGACCGTGCCGGACGCGGAAGCCGCACCGACCTCCCGGCTCAGAGAGCTGTTCGACGGGCGCGGGCTGTCCCCCGGGCAGCGGCGCATCGCCCAGTACCTCATCGAGCACAACGCCGAGGCCGCGGTCCTCTCGATCACCGAACTCGCCGAGCGGGTGGGGGTGAGCCAGCCCTCGGTGACCCGCTTCGCCGCCGCCGTCGGCTTCAGCGGTTACCCCGCGCTGCGGGAGAGGCTGCGGTCGATCGCGCTGGGTGCCCTCCCCGGGGGCCCGGGGGCGGCCGAGGAGAACCGCGGCAACGAACTCCAGGCGGCCGTCGACGCCGAGATCGCGAACCTGGAGAACCTGCGGCAGGACTTCGCCGACCCCGACCGGGTGATCCGGCTGGGCCGCGAACTGTCCCGTTCGTCCCCGCTGACCGTCCTGGGCCTGCGCATCTCCGTGTCGCTCGCCGAGTACTTCGCCTACGCCGCCCGCCGCATCCACCCCGACGTACGGCTGGTGACCCGCGGCGGGAGCGTGGCCTACGACGCGCTGCTGCAGTCGCACGAGGCGGGCGGTACCTGGATCCTGGCGTTCGCCATGCCGCGGCACGCGCAGGAGACCCTCACCGCGATCCGGGTGGCACGGGGCGCCGGGCTGCGGGTCGCCCTGGTGACGGATCTGGCGCTCGGGCCGCTGGCCGACGAGGCGGACGTCACCTTCGCCACCGGCACCGGTTCCCGGCTGGTCTTCGACTCGTACGCGGCGCCGGGCGTACTGTCCGCCGCGCTGTTGCAGGCCATGACCGACGCCGATCCCGAACGCACCCAGGCCCGTCTGGAGGAGTACGAACAGGTCGCCGAACAGCACCAGTTCTTCCTGAAGGAATGACCACGGCGGGATCCGGTACGGGCGGCCACGGGCTGCGGATCCGGTATCGGGATCATTCCCCACAGATGCCGCATGAATGTTTTCATGCGCCTTGCCAAGCCGACGGCATATATAAATACTGCTCACGGAGCGCATCCGGTTCACTCCAGATGGGTTCCGCACCCCCAGGACGCACCTCTCGCACCGCCCCGAGAAAGCCGGACCGCCCATGCGCATGCCGTCGCCCGCTCGCCGCGCCGGTGTCCGATGTCCGGGGCTCCACAGCGAGCGTCCCGAGCCGCCGCCTCCTACCCGCGGCGGCACCCGGGACGTTCGGCCGGGCCACGCCTGCGCGGCCGGCCCGCGGCGGTCCCGGTCATCCCCTAGGCCGGGGCCGCCCGAACCCGTCGGCCCACCCCGCACGCCATCGCACCCCCGGAAGCGACGACCATGCCCCTGACGACCACGCGCAACAGTCCGGACTGGCCCTGCCAGGTCAAGCCGCCGGGCAGCTACGACTGGGAGCGTTCCGCGGCCAGGTGGCTGCGCGAGCTGGTACCGGCCCGCTACAGCGGCTACCCGGCGCTGATCCGGCACCCGGTGCTGCTCGCCCGGCACGCGCAGATCCAGGTCCACCACGAGATCCGGGTGGCACGCACGGCGCTGCAGACCGCCCGGACGGAACTGCCGCCGCTGGGCCTGCCCGAATCGGTCATCGAGCACAGCATCAAGCTGTACGCGGCCGAGATCCGCCAGCTCCAGCACATCGCTCGCAGCGTCCGCGCGGTCACCGAGGCCCTGGTGGGTCACGGCGCCGTCCGCTGAGCCCCAGCCGTCCTGCGGCAGAGCACGGAGAGCACTCAGTTCCCGCCAAAATTGCACTGAGTGCCAGGATGGCGGATGCGATGCTACGTTCGCGTGCATGAGCACCAGCAGCGCGGTGTCCGCCGCGAAGCCGCCGATGCGGGACGCCCTGGTCGCGGCGGCCTTCCAGCTGTTCCTGGAACGCGGCTACGAACAGACCACCGTCGACGACATCGTGACGCTCGCGGGGGTCGGACGGCGTTCGTTCTTCCGCTACTTCCCCTCCAAGGAGGACGTGGTCTTCCCCGACCACGAGCGCTGCCTGGCCGAGATGACCGCCTTCCTCGCCGAGAGCGGCACGGAGCACGAGCCGGTGCGGCGGGTGTGCGACGCGGCCCGGCTGGTGCTGCGCATGTACGCCGAGAACCCGCCCTTCTCCGTGCAGCGTTACCGGCTCACCAAGCAGGTGCCGGGACTGCGCGCGTACGAGTTGTCGGTGGTGTGGCGCTACGAGCGCGCGCTGGCCGAATACCTGCGCGGACGCTTCGCCGGGCAGCCCGACGGGACGCTGCGGGCCGACGTGGTCGCGGCCGCGGTGGTCGCGGCGCACAACAACGCCCTGCGCTCCTGGCTGCGCTCGGGCGGCCGGACCGACGCCGACGCGGCCGTCGACCACGCGCTGGGCCAGGTGCAGTCCGCCTTCGCCGGCCCGGCCGCGGCCGATGCCGGGCAGGAACTCCGGCGCGAGGAGCGGGAGTTGGCGCGGGCCGGGGGCCCGGAGGACGTGATCGTCCTGGTGTCCCGGCGCGACGCGCCGCTGTGGCGGGTGGTGCAGCAACTGGAATCGGCACTGGGCCGCGACCGACACTGACGCCACCCGTTTCGGGGAAATTTAGGGGTACCGAGTACCTTTACCCTTGACACTCCGTGCCATATTCTGTTCCGCGTGCACGGTGGCACGGCAGGCCGCGCACAGGTGTACCCGGTCGCTGCCGGGTGCGCGGGATTCCGGCCGAGCGCAGGGAGTTGACCAGCGTGAACCACCTCTCAGGAAATGCCGCCCAGGCGTGGGCCGGCAGCGCGACGGGCGTCCTCGACCCCATGGCCGCAGGCTCCACCGACACACTCCTCTTCCAGCGCTGCACCTGGTGCGGCACCGCCATGTACCACCGACTGCTGTGCCCGGTGTGCCAGGGGGGCGACCTCGTCACGGAGCGCAGCGCGGGCATCGGCACCGTCCGCCACGCCTCGGTGCTGCACCGCAACTCGCCCGCCGCGCGCAATGCGTCCCTGATCGAGATGGCCGAGGGATTCGTCCTGCGGGGCCGGGTCATGGGTCCGCCCGTGGGCGTGCACACCGGGGACCGCGTGCGGCTGTCGACGGCCAAGGATCCGGTGCGCGGCGAGCCGCTGTTCCAACTGCTCGACGAGCCGGCGTACCGGACCTGGCACTGACCTCTGCCGACCGCTCGTCCGGGCGATACACGAGCACCTGGCCCAGCGGAGAACAGGACCGCCCGGCGTATCGGCGGCACTACTCGGCCACTTGGGGTTGATCCTTCCCCAAGGGCGGTTACTCTTGGTGACACATCCGGCACCGGTGACCCGGACTGCCCGACGCACCGTGCACGGGCGGTCCACGCGCATCACCTCAGCTCGTCTCCAAAGGGAGATCATTCGTGACCAGCCCCAGCAACTCGCCCGGTTTCGGGAACATACGGCCCGACCGCGGCGGCCAGGCCGAGGCGTTCGACGCCATCGGCGGCCGGTACGACGAGGTCTTCCCCCGCAAGGAGGGACAGGTCGCCGCCACCGAGTGGCTGGTCGGCTCGCTGCGGCCCGGCGCCCGGGTGCTGGACCTGGGGTGCGGTACCGGACTGCCCACCGCGCACCGGCTGGCGGACGCGGGATTCGAGGTCGTCGGCGTGGACCTGTCGCGCACGATGGTCGAGCTGGCCCGGGTGAACGTGCCCGCCGCGCGGTTCCATCAACTGGACATGGCGGACCTCTACCCGGGCGGATCCCGCGACCTGGGCCGGTTCGACGCGGTCACGGCGTTCTTCACGCTGATCATGCTGCCGCGCGCGGAGATCCCGCTCGCCCTTGAGGCCGTCGGCCGACTGCTGGTCCCCGAGGGCCTGTTCGCCCTGTCGATGGTCGAGGCCGACATCGACGACTTCGCGATCCCGTTCATCGGCACCACGGTCCGCGTCTCCGGCTATCTGCGGGACGAGCTGTGCGAGGTGGTCGAGGGCGCGGGCTTCGAGATCGTCGGCGAGTCCTTCACCTCGTACGCGCCGGCGTCCGCGGACACCAAGCCCGAGGAACAGATCTTCCTGCGTTGCAGACGGACGCAGGAACGCTGACGTGTCAGGCCGCGCTCAGCCGGGTGTCCGGCTGGAGGATTCGCCGCCGGGCCGGACAAAGCCCGCCGACCGCGGCGCTCAGGCCGCCTGCGACGACTGCGGGGCCACGGCGGCCCACTCCAGGACGAGCCGCTGGTACTCCTCGCGCTGCTCGACGCTCAGTGTCCCGCCCGACCGCAGCCACAGGGCCCGGATCTCCTCGTTGACCTCCGCGGCCGATCGCTCGGAGGCGGCTTCAACTGTGGTGGACATGGTGTGAAGCATATGCCAGCAGAGGTGAAGGCCAGGTGAGTAAGTACGATCGATAAGGGATATATCCGACCGTGTTGCTCATCACGTCAGACTGCGACCGCTCACCGGACGTTCACTCGCCGTTCAGTACCAGGTCGGTCAGCCGTCCTCACGAACCGCGGCGGGCCGCCGCTCGGCCGGGTCAGTCCTCGGTGGCGCCCAGCACCAGGACCTGGATCGCCAGCACGGCCGCCCCACGAGCCCAGTCGTGGAAGTCCGACACCTTGGTCTCCAGGACGACGGGCGCGGCCAGCGGATGGCGGTGGGCCCGGACGGTCTCCCACACCGTCGCTCCGGCCACGTCCATCAGCCCGACGCCCTCCCCGGCGAGCACGATCTTCCGTGGCATCACGAGGTTGGCGATCTGCCCGACCAGCGTGCCCAGCGCCCGTGCCGCCTCGTCGAGCACCCGGACGGACATCGGCTCGCCCCCCGCGGCACGCGCGAGGATCTCCTCGTAGGTGGCGTCCCGGCCGGTGGCGGCCCGGATCTGGTACCGGATGCCGGGGATGGTGAGCAGCGACACGACGCTGCCCCGCTCGCCATGGGGGGTCAGCGGCCCGTTGGGGTCGACGATCCAGTGGTGCCCGAATCCCCGGTCCTCCTCCGCGTACCGCACCCGCTTGCCGCCGAGCACCAGGCCGTAACCGAAACCGGCCCCGATGGTCAGGACGACGAAGCGGTCGAGACCGCGGCCGGCGCCGAACCAGGTCTCCGCCTCGACCAGGGCGGCGAAGTCGTTCTCCACGACCACCGGCAACCCGGTGCGGGCCCCGACCAGTTCGGCCAGCGGCACGTCCCGCCACTTCAGGAAGGGCGACTCACCGACCACGGCACGGTCCTGCACGAGTCCGCCCACCCCGATGCCGATGCCCGCGAGCGCGGGGAAGGAGGCGGCCAGTTCGGCCGTCATCCCGGCGAGCAGATCGACGACCTCGCCGGGGTCGTGCGTGGTGAGCGGGCGGTCGAGACGGGCGACGATATCGCTTCTGAGGCTGGTGACGACGCCGTACACCCTGTCCTCGGTGATCTTGAAGCCGAGGAAGGACCGGGACTCGGCCACGACGTCGAGCGGTTGCGAGGGGCGCCCCTGCCTCGCCTCGCCGGGGCCGCCCGCCTCGGGGACCTCGACGAGCAGCCCGGACTCGATCAGCGGCTTGGTCAGCCGGGTGAGGCTGCCCGCGGAGAGGTCCAGTCGACGGGCCAGTTCGGCGCGCGACAGCGGACCGTGGACCAGCACCTCGATGGCCACGGAGCGTTCACCGGGGCTGAGCGGCAGCCAGCTGGCGGCGGCAGCTGCGGCGGTCATGGAGATCGAACTCCCTGAGGTATCTTTCGGCCTGAAAGTAAGGCGACCAGTCTAGAGCGTGTCGAGCCGTGCCGACATGACCCGTCCAAGGGACTTGACGGATTGATTGTTTCGCATCAAAAGTAAATACCCGAGGAAGACCAACACCGGATCACATTCGTCCGCGGCCACTGAAGGGCACCCTTTTCCATGACGTTCTCCCTCGGCATCGTCGGCGCCGGGCAGTTCTCCGGCCAGTTCGCCACCCTGTTCCAGGCCCACCCCGGCGTCGGCGACGTGTACGTCACCGATCTGCTGCCCGAGCGGGCCGAGCGGCTGGCCACGGCCCAGTCCCTCGCCGGCACCTTCCCGTCGTACGAGGCCATGCTGGAGTCGGAGGCCGTCGACGCGGTCGCCGTCTTCACCCAGCGCTGGACCCACGGCCCGCTGGTGCTCCAGGGCCTGGCCGCCGGCAAGCACGTCTACTCGGCGGTCCCCATGGCGATCACCACCGAGGAGATCGCCGCGATCATCGAGGCGGTCAGGACGACCGGGCTCACCTACATGATGGGCGAGACGAGCCAGTACAATCCGGCGACCGTGCACGCCCGCAACCAGATCGCCGAGGGCGCCTTCGGGCGGATCTTCTACGCCGAGGGCGACTACGTCCACGACATGGACCTCGGCTTCTACGACGCCTACCGGTACAGCGGCGGCGAGAACTGGCAGGCGACCGCCAGCTACCCCCCGCTGCTGTACCCGACGCACTCGGTGGGCGGGGTGCTCGGCGCCTGGCAGACGCACGCGGTGAGCGTGTCGGCCCTCGGGGTCGTCGACGAGCGCGGGGACGGCGTCTTCGACCGTTCGGTCAGCCAGTTCGACAACGACGTCTCCAACGCGACCGCGCTGTTCGAAGTGGCGGGCGGCGGCTCGTTCCGCACGAACGAGTTCCGGCGGGTCGGCTACCCGTCACACATCCGCGAGTCCCGGTTCCGGTTCTTCGGCACGGACGCGAGCATGGAGCAGCTCGCCACGGTGGCCTTCTGGCAGGACAAGACCGGGGTGACGGACATCAGCGAACTGCTGGAGCCCAAGCCCACCCTGTCCCCCGACGACCCGTCGCTCCAGCACGTCGCGCCCGAGCTGCGGGCCGCGTTCACCTCCGGTTCGGCGCCGGTGCACGACCGCGCCCGGCTGCCGCGCGCGTTCGACCACCTGCACAACGGGCACGAGGGCAGCCACCACTTCCTGGTGGACGACTTCGTGACCGCGGTGAACAGCCGCACCCTGCCGTCCGTGAACGCCTGGGTGGCGGCGCGCTACACCCTGCCGGGGATCATCGCGCACAAGTCCGCGCGGCAGGGCGGGGTCCGGCTGGAGATCCCCGACTTCGGGGACGCCCCGGAGAGCTGAGCTCCGGCCGGCCGGGTGCCTGGGCGTGCTCAGGTGCCCGGCTTGCGGCCGTACACGAAGACGTCGTCGCCCTTCTTCAGCAGCGACCAGTACTTCTTGGCGTCCTTCGTGGTCATGTTGACGCAGCCGTGCGAGCCCGGCGGGTTCCACATGCTGAGACCGACCGAGTGGAACGCCTGGCCACCGTCGAAGAACTGGCTGTAGGGCATCGGCACGTCGTAGAGCGACGAGACGTGGTCGATGTCCCGCCAGTAGATCTTCTTCAGGCCGGTGCGGGTCTCGTACCCGTTGCGGCCGGTGCGCACCGGGACCGGCCCGTACACCAGTTTCCTGCCGTCCTGGATCCAGCTCAGCTGGAGCGTGAGGTTCACACAGGCGACACGGCCCTTGTTCACCGGGCACTTGCCGGCCTTGTTCGGGTTCTTCCCGACGGCCTTCTGCTTGTTCATGAGGTCCATCACGCCCCAGGTCACGGGACCCGCGTAGCCGATGTCGGGCGTGATGCCGTGCTTGTTCTGGAAGGCCCGCACGGCCTTGCAGTCGGCGGTGGACTGCTTCCCGTCGACCGGGCGGCCGAGGAACTTCTCCACCTGCTTCTGGTAGGGCCCGGCCTTCGTCGTGCAACTCGCCGCCTGGGCCGGTGCGGCGCCGAGCGCGAGTGTGAGCGGTGCCACCAGCCCCGTGATGCCCAGCGCGACGGCGCTTCGCCTGCCTATGTCCCCCATGTAGGGCCCCTCCTTGCTCGGGCGTCCGTGACTGTCACGGACCCGGAGACCTAGACGAGCGAGCCGTGGCTTCGGTTGCGGCGCCTCCCAAGTCGTGACCGAACGGTGAAGATCCGCTCCGCGGGCGCCCGTACCGCTCAGTCCGCGGCGCCGCGCAGGGCCGTGTGGAAACCGGTGTTGACCGCGGTGAGTCCACCGTCGACACGGAGTGCGGTGCCCGTGATCCAGGCGGCGTCGCGGGAGGCGAGGAAGGCGACAGCGGCGGCGATGTCCTCGGGTTCGCCGACCCGGCCGAGCGGGTAGAGCCCGCGCACGGCGTCGAGTTCGGCCTCCCGCCCCGCCCAGGCCGAGGTGCGCACCGTGCCGGGCGCCACCAGGTTGACCCGGACCCCGCGCGGCGCCGCGTGCCCGGCGAGGGTGCGGGTCAGGGAGTCGAGTCCGGCCTTGGCCGCGCTGTAGGCGTGGTTGCCGAAGTCCTGGACGCCGTTGACGGAGCCGATGAGGACGATCGCGCCCCGGCCGGAGGCGGCGAGGTGCGGGAGCGCGGCGCGGCAGCAGCGGTAGCCGCCGGTGAGGGTGACGTCCAGGTCGCGGGCCCAGGCGTCGTCCGGGTCGTCCTCGAAGAGGGGGACGTCGGGGGTGCAGTGGGCGGCACAGCTCACGAGGACGTCGAGCGAGCCGAGGACGGCGACGGCCCGCGCGACGGCGGCCTCGACGGCGGCCCGGTCGGACACGTCGCAGGCGAACGCCTCGGCCGCCAGGCCCCGTCGGCGCAGCCCGTCCGCGGCCCGCTCCGCCGCGGGCAGGTCGTGGTCGGTCACCAGGACCCGCGCGCCCTCGTCGGCGAGCCGGTGGGCGACGGCCGCGCCGATGCCGCGGGCCGCGCCCGTGATGAGGACTCCGTGTCCCGCGAAGCGCTTGGGTTCGGTCATGACAAGGACGGTACGGGCGCGGCGACGGCCGCAAAAGGCCGCTGCGCGGGGGACGTGCCGGACGGCGTGCGGGCATGTCCGCGCGTTCCCCGCGGCGCCTCCCCGCCCTGGTCGCCGGTGCGGCGCTGCTCCTGCTCGGCAGCCCGGCGGTGGGGGCTCGGGTCCGCGACCGAGCGGTGACGGTGGTGGACATCGGTGGAGGGCCGGCGCGGTCCCGAGACCTGGCGGGCCCGGCCGGCCCGGCAGCGGGCCGACCGGGAGGATCCGCACCTGCCGCCCGGCCGGTCGGAGAGCCGGCCGCTCCCGCGGTCGTGGGTCACCGGTAGCCGGTCACGTCCGCCGGTCGGCCGGTGTCCTGCACCTCGACCAGGTACCGCCAGGCGTCGGGGCGGCTGCCGTCCAGGTCCGTGAAGCCGTACACCTGGGCGAGCCCGCCGCTGGACAGGGACTGCCCGTTCCAGCGGGCCACGTCGGGATCGGCGGCCAGGGCGGCCACGGCCCGGCCGACGTAGCGCGGGGTCTCGGAGATGGCGAAGTGGGGCGCCCGGTCCAGCGCGGTACGCCAGTCGTCCTCGCGGACGCCGAAGTGGTCGAGCATGATCTCCGAGCGCAGCCAGCCGGGGGTCAGCGCGACCGCGGTGGCGCCGCGCGGGCCCAGTTCGTGGCCGAGGGCGAAGCCCATGCGCAGGACGGACGCCTTGGCGAGGTCGTAGAAGAAGGAGACCCGGTAGGTGCCGCGGTTGTAGTCGGCCGTGCCGTCGGTGACCTCCACGGCGAGACCGCCGGGGTGGCGCAGCAGCAGTGGCAGGGCGAAGTGGCTGGTGATGGCGTGGGTCTCCACGGCGAGCCGGAGCAGGCGCAGTCCCTTGTCGAGGTCGTGTTCCCAGACCGGGCTGTCCCAGGCGAACAGGTGCTCGCCGCCCCAGATGTCGTTCACCAGCACGTCGAGCCGGCCCTGCTCGTCGGCGATGCGGTCCACGAGGGCGCGGACGGCGGCCGGGTCGAGATGGTCGACGGGGACGGCGATGCCCTGGCCGCCGGTCGCGGTGACCAGGTCGGCAGTGTCCTCGACGGTCTCGGGGCGGTCGTACTCCGAGCGGCGGGCACGCGTGCTGCGGCCGGTGGCGTAGACGGTGGCGCCGGCCGCGCCGAGTTCCACCGCGATTCCGCGACCCGCTCCCCTGGTCGCGCCCGCCACCAGCGCGACCTTGCCCGCCAACGGTCCTGACATGTCCGGCCTCCCGTGTCCGTACGACTGCGTCGCCGACCAGGCTGCCGCGAAAGCCGGACACCTCCTGTCACCTTTTCTGGCGCGGTCCGTGTCCTTGGGCTTTTCTGGCGCGGTCCGTGTCCTTGGTCGCGTAATCCCGCGTGATCCCTGGCCCTTGGCCGCGCGGTCCGCCGTCCTCACTCGCGCAGTCTGTCGCCGGACTCCCGGGAGTCGGCCAGGAACCACAGCCGACTGCCCTGGTTCGACTCGTACACGATGTCCCGCAGGGCGGTGCTGCCGGCGAGGTGCCGGGAGATGTCGCCGATCACGGCCGGGCCCAGCCGGTACGTGGCGGACTTCTGCACGACGGCGCCCGCGATGCCGGACCGCAGCCGGAAGAACTCGTCCGGTATGCGCTCCACGGGGACAGCGACCCACTGCGCCTCCCGGCCGAGCGCCTCCCCGACGAGGTCGAGCGCCACGCTCTCGCCGTCGAGGAGCGGACCGTCCAAGGCGCAGTTCAGGACGCGTACGTCGCGCAGGTTCACCAGCGTGTCCGGGGCCATGGCCAGGTGATCGTACGGGCGGCGCCGTCCGTTCTCCCGCGGCTTTTCCGGTTCAGTGGCCGCGGGCGATCCATTCCTCCAGGTGCGGGGCCTCGGCGCCGATGGTGGTGGCGTCACCGTGGCCGGTGAGGACCTTGGTCTCGGGCGGGAGGGCGAGGAGTCGGTCGCGGATCGAGGCGATGATCGTCGGGAAGTCGGAGTAGGAGCGCCCGGTGGCACCGGGGCCGCCCTGGAAGAGGGTGTCGCCGGTGAAGACCGTGGCCGGCCCGGGGTCGTGGAGGCAGACCGCGCCCGGCGAGTGGCCGGGGGTGTGCAGGACGGTCAGATCGGCGCCGGCGGTCTGGAGTACCTGGCCGTCGGTGAGGTGCCTGTCCGGATCCCGGTCGGGGTGGGTCTGCCGCCACAGCGGCAGGTCGGCGGGGTACAGCCAGATCGTGGCGCCGGTGAGGTCGGCGAGGGCGGGGGCGGCGTCGATGTGGTCGTTGTGGGCGTGGGTGCAGACGATGGCGGTCAGCCGCCGGTCGCCGACCGCCTCGGCGATGGCGCGGGCGTCGTGGGCGGCGTCGATGACGACGGCCTCCTCGTCGTCGCCGACGATCCACACGTTGTTGTCGACCTCCCAGGTGCCGCCGTCGAGGGTGAACACGCCCGAGGTGACGAGGCGTTCGATGCGCGCGGCCATCACAGCACCACCACCGAGCGCAGCACGTCGCCGCCGTGCATCCGCTCGAACGCCTGCTCCACCTCGTCGAGCCCGACGGTCTCGGAGACGAACGCGCCCAGGTCCAGGCGGCCTTGCAGGTGCAGGTCGATCAGCATGGGGAAGTCCCGGGAGGGCAGGCAGTCGCCGTACCAGGAGGACTTGAGCGCGCCGCCACGGCCGAAGACGTCCAGCAGCGGCAGTTCGAGCTTCATCTCGGGCGTGGGCACGCCGACGAGGACGACCGTGCCGGCCAGGTCGCGGGCGTAGAACGCCTGCCGGTAGGTCTCCGGGCGGCCCACCGCGTCGATGACGACGTCGGCGCCGAAGCCTCCGGTCAGTTCCCTGACGGCCTCGACCGGGTCGGTCTCGCGGGAGTTGACGGTGTGCGTGGCGCCCATGGCACGGGCCTTCTCCAGCTTGCGGTCGTCGATGTCGATGGCGATGATCTTCGCCGCGCCCGCCAGCCGGGACCCGGCGACCGCCGCGTCGCCGACACCGCCGCAGCCGATGACGGCCACGGAGTCGCCGCGGCCGACGTCGCCGGTGTTGAGGGCGGCGCCGATGCCGGCCATCACACCGCAGCCCAGCAGCCCGGCGACGGCGGGCGAGACGGCCGGATCGACCTTGGTGCACTGCCCGGCCGCGACCAGCGTCTTCTCGGCGAAGGCCCCGATGCCCAGGGCCGCGGTCAGTTCGGTGCCGTCGGTGAGCGTCATCTTCTGCCGCGCGTTGTGGGTGTCGAAGCAGTACCACGGACGACCGCGCAGACAGGCCCGGCAACTGCCGCACACGGCCCGCCAGTTGAGAACCACGAAGTCACCCGGAGCGACATCCGTGACGCCGTCGCCGACCGACTCCACCACACCCGCCGCCTCGTGGCCGAGCAGGAAGGGGAACTCGTCGGTGATGCCGCCCTGCTTGTAATGCAGATCCGTGTGGCACACCCCGCACGCCTGGACACGGACGACCGCCTCACCCGGACCGGGATCCGGCACCACGATCGTCTCGACCCGCACCGGCTGGTCCTTCCCCGGTGCGATCACGCCGCGTACTTCCTGCGCCATGGCCTGGCCCCTTCCGTCGATGTGCCTGTGTGCCGACCCTACGCGTGACCGATCGGTAGCTGGACGGAGCACGACGGCGGCGGTGGATCTTTCCGGCCGGACGCGCCGACGGGTCGGCGGAGGCTAGCTAGGCGAGGGACAGGAACAGCTTCTCCAGACGGGCCCTCATCTGCTCGGCCGTCCCGCTGTCCGTCCCGTCCTGTCCTTCGGCCAGGACCTGCTGGAGTCCGGTCGCGATGATCGCGAAGCCGGCCCGGTCCAGCGCGCGCGAGGCCGCGGCGAGCTGAGTGACCACGTCCTCGCAGTCGCGGCCCTCCTCGATCATCCTGACCACGCCCGATATCTGTCCCTGCGCCCGGCGCAACCGGTTGAGCACCGACGTCAGTTCGTCACCTTCGAACCGAAGCTCCACGACCGCCCCTCCACTCCCTTTATACCCTCTGGGGTATTTTACCCGGCCGTCCGTTCCCATGGTCCCGGACAGCCGTGAGGGCCGCCCGTTTCCGGACGGCCCTCGGTGTCGGCGGGCGGGATGCGGCGGTTCAGTACTCGACGGCGGGCAGCAACCCGGTCACGGGGGCGACCAGGTCGGTGACCTGGTGCAGTTCCCCGAGGTCGTGCAGCCGGTTCAGCCCCTGCAACTGCTCGGAGACCCGTGGGACCCCGGCCCGCTGCTCCGCGGGGATGTCGCTCATGGCGAGCGCGTCGACCGTGGCCATCGGGCTGATCTTCCCGGTTTCCCGGGCGCTCGCGGGAGCCGCGTTCGCCAGCGGTGCGGCGAGGCCGGTGACGCCCGCGGCGATGCCGACGGCGGCGACGATGCGTCGTGTTGAGATCATGTCCTCAGCAACGGCACCGGTGCCCCTGCGGACACGGGCACCCGCCCCCGCTCACCCGTGAGGCGGAGCGGCCCCGCTGCGCTTGCCGAGGCCGCCGGGGCGGGGGAGCCTCGAAGAGGGGACGCGAACGCCCCGCTCCATCCGGGCCCGCGGCCCCTCGAAGGAGGTCACCATGGGTACCGCGACGGGCTCCGCCTTCACCGCCGAGGCCCTGCGCCGGGGCATCGAGGGGAACACCGGGAACTCCCTGCTGTCGCTGTACGCGGACGACGCGGAGATCCGCATCGTCGACCGCGACACCCAGCCCAGCCACCCCAGGGTCCTGCGTGGCCGGCCCCAGATCGCGCAACTGCTCGACGACGTCTACAGCCGCGACATGACGCACAAGCTGGACCGGTGTGTCGTGCAGGGCGACCACGCCGCCTACAGCGAGTCCTGCGAGTACGGGGACGGCGTACGGGTCCTCACCGAGTCCATGCTCACGCTGCGCGACGGCAAGATCGCCGAACAGGTCATGATCCAGGCATGGGACGAGTAGCGAAACGGATCGCGCGGGTCCAGGTCACCTCCCAGCTGACCTGGACCGCCCATCTGACCTGGACCTTCTCGGCCCGAGCGGCGCTCGGCCGGGCCCGTCACCGGCAGCCCGGCGGGCACCGGCCGGCGGTCGCCGCGGCCCGGCCGGTGAGCGCCGGGCTGCTTCGGACGGTGCTGCGGGCGGCGTGCCGCCGCCGGTGCGCTCCGGCGGCACCGACGCCCCGCACCCGTCGCGCCCGCCCGCGCTGACACCGCCCGGCCGGAGGGCATCGGCGGACACCTGCGGACACCGGCGGACACCGGCGGGACATCGCCCCCGGCTCACCGCATCCAGGCGCTGTAGTCCATGACGTCGCCGGCCACGACGCCGTACTCCGGCTGGTCCTCGCTGAACGTGGTCTCGGTCCCGAGCACGGCTCCGGTGGCGGGGTCCAGGACCAGCATCCGGCGGGTGCCCGCCGTGTCGTAGACGTATGCCTGGCCGGGCCGCCCGAGCCGGTCGGTGACCTGCCCGACCGCCCGCAGGCCGGGGATGTCGGCTAGGAGCCGCACGAGCGCCGCCGACTCGCGCGCGCCGAGCGTCCAGTGGTCGAGCAACTCGTCGACGGAGTCCAGGAGTTCGGGTGTGGTCGGGGAGTCGGTGCGGACCGTCTCGGCGAGGTAGGCACGCAGATGTCCGGGGTCGTCCGGGGGCGGTGCCTCCGGCGGGGCGTCGCTCCAGCTCGGCGGGTAGGTGCGGTGGCTGAGCACCTGGCCGTCGGCGACCTGGTGCGGTGGTCCGTCCTCGTCCGTGAGGACGGGACGGCCCGGGTGCCGGGGATCGGTCGCCACGACGATCTCCGTGCGGCTGTCGTCGGCGTGCCAGCGCACGATGCGTTCCTCGGGCAGGGTGACCGGCGGCCTGTCGTCGCTCATGCCGAGGCTCCAGGACTGCACGTGCGTGCCCTTGCGCAGTTCCGGTGAGCCGTCCACCACGGCCGCCGCGGCGAGGGCGGCGAGTCGGTCCAGGGGTACGGCGGTGGAGTGGGGGCGTACGGCGAGCGGGCGGGGCGCGGCGACGGCGGGCGTGGTGCCCGTGCCGCCGAGCAGCACGGTCAGGGCCGTCGCGAGGACGACGGCGCAGGCCGCGAGGCCCCAGGCCGGCCGGGTGTACCGGTGGCGGTGGCCGGGGTGCGGGTCGTGCAGCAGCCGGTTCAGGGTGCGCTCGGCGTGCTGGTCGAGCGGGCCGTCCGCGGTGGGCGGGTCGTCCGCCGGTACCGGGTTGGCGCGGCGCAGCAGGTCGAGTTCGTCAGCCATGGCCGTCGTCCTTCGAAAGGGCCGCGTCTACGGCGGGTACGGGGCGCGGCGCCGGACGTCCGGCGCCCGCAGCCGGTGCCGGTGCCGGACCGGCAGGTGCGGCCGGTGGCGAACCGGCGGAGGCGGCCGGTGCCCGGCCGTCGGACACGGCCGGTCCCGGGTCGACGGACACGGCCGCTGCCCGGCCGTCGGACACGGCCGGTCCCGGGTCGACGGACACGGCCGCTGCCCGGCCGTCGGACACGGCCGCTGCCGGGGCAGTGGACACGGCCGGGCGGATGCGGTCGATCTCGGCTCTCAGCCGGCGCCGCGCCCGGTGCAGGCGCATCGCGGCGGCCCGGGTGCCACAGCCGAGGGCGACGGCGATCTCGTCGACACCGAGTTCCTCCCATGCCGTCAGGCGCAGCACTTCCTGGTCGGCCGGGGAGAGCCGGGCCAGTGCCTCGTGCACCCAGGCGCCCGGAGTCTCCGTGTCGGGGCTCTCGACGATGTGCCGCCGGTGGGCGGTGTCCTCGTTGCCGAGCCGGTCGACCAGCCGCCGTCGGCGTCCCCAGCCGCGCACCGTGTTCGCAAGGCAGTTGCGTGCCACCCCGTACAGCCAGGGCAGCGGCACGGACGGCAGTTCGGCCCGGCGGCGCCAGGCCACCGTGAACACCTCCGCCACCACTTCCTCCACCGCGTCGCCCCGATCTGCCAGTCGCCGCGCGACATAGCGGGTGACCGCCCAGTAGTGCTCGCGATAGGCAGCGGCGAAGATCTCGTCGTTGCTCATGCCCGCTTGGTGTCCGGCGGCGGCCGGATCGTCACACCCCTTCGTCGTGATTCTCGTCGCGTCCTTCGAGTGTGACGTGCGGGGTCCGCGCGGACACAGGCAGGGCGTGACAAGCATCGACCTCAGGATCCTCGACCGCAGGATCGTCAGGTGGCTGACGACCACCGACCACAAGACGATCGGCACGCTGTATCTCGCGACGTCGTTCGCGTTCTTCCTGATCGGCGGCGTGATGGCGCTGCTCATGCGTGCCGAGCTGGCCCGGCCGGGTCTGCAGATCATGTCGAACGAGCAGTTCAACCAGGCGTTCACGATGCACGGCACGATCATGCTGCTGATGTTCGCGACGCCGCTGTTCGCCGGTTTCGCGAACTGGATCATGCCGTTGCAGATCGGCGCGCCGGACGTGGCCTTCCCCCGGCTGAACATGTTCGCCTACTGGCTGTACCTGCTCGGCTCGCTCATCGCGGCGGGCGGTTTCCTCACGCCGCAGGGCGCGGCGGACTTCGGCTGGTTCGCCTACTCGCCGCTCTCGGACGCGATCCGTTCGCCGGGTGTCGGCGCCGACATGTGGATCATGGGTCTGGCGCTGTCCGGCTTCGGCACCATCCTCGGCTCGGTCAACTTCATCACCACGATCATCTGCATGCGCGCCCCGGGCATGACCATGTTCCGGATGCCGATCTTCGTGTGGAACGTGCTGCTGACCGGTGTCCTGGTCCTGCTCGCCTTCCCGGTGCTGGCCGCCGCGCTGCTCGCCCTGGAGGCGGACCGCAAGTTCGGCGCCCACGTCTTCGACGCCGCCAACGGCGGGGCCCTGCTGTGGCAACACCTCTTCTGGTTCTTCGGCCATCCGGAGGTGTACATCATCGCCTTGCCGTTCTTCGGCATCATCTCCGAGGTCATCCCGGTCTTCTCCCGGAAACCGATGTTCGGCTACATGGGCCTGATCGGCGCGACCATCTCCATCGCCGGCCTGTCCGTGACGGTGTGGGCCCACCACATGTACGTCACCGGCGGTGTGCTCCTGCCGTTCTTCTCCTTCATGACCTTCCTCATCGCCGTACCGACAGGTGTGAAGTTCTTCAACTGGATCGGCACCATGTGGAAGGGCTCACTGTCCTTCGAGACACCCATGCTCTGGGTCATGGGTTTTCTGGTGACGTTCGCCTTCGGCGGCCTGACCGGCGTCATGCTCGCCTCTCCCCCGATCGACTTCCACGTCTCCGACTCGTACTTCGTGGTGGCCCACTTCCACTACGTCGTCTTCGGCACCGTGGTCTTCGCGATGTTCGCCGGCTTCCACTTCTGGTGGCCCAAGTTCACCGGCAGGATGCTGGACGAACGCCTCGGCAAGATCACCTTCTGGACGCTGTTCACCGGCTTCCACGGCACCTTCCTGGTCCAGCACTGGCTGGGCGCGGAGGGCATGCAGCGACGGATCCCGGACTATCTGGCGGTGGAGGGCTTCGCCACCCTGAACACGGTCTCGACGATCTCCTCGTTCCTGCTCGGCCTGTCGATCCTGCCGTTCCTCTACAACGTCTGGAAGACCGCCAAGTACGGCAAGAAGGTCGAGGTCGACGACCCGTGGGGCTACGGCCGCTCGCTGGAGTGGGCCACCTCCTGCCCGCCGCCGCGGCACAACTTCCTCACCCTGCCGCGGATCCGCAGCGAATCCCCGGCATTCGACCTGCACCACGCGGAGGTGTCCCGCGCCGAGGAGCGGGAGCTGACCGCGCCGTGACCAGGAGGGACGACGGGGCGCGGGAGGCGCGGGCGCTGGTCCAGGAGGTCGAGGGCCATCTGCTGCTGGCCGCCGCCCGCGAGGAGGGCCGGACGGCCGCGGCCCGGCTCACCGGCCGGCTCGGCTGGCTGACCGACCGGCAACGCGAGGATGTGGAGCGGCAGTTCGAGGCCGAGTACCTGGGCCTGGCGCGCGCCTCCTGGCGGCGCACGGCGGAGCGCGCCGAGGAACTGCGCCGCACCTACGAGACCCAGTACCGGGCGCTGCGGCACCAACTGGTGGCCTGCTTCCTGCTGGGCTGCGCCGTGTTGGCGGCCGCGGGGCTGCTGGCGCTGTCGGCGGCCCGATGACGGTCCGGCGGCGACTGTCGGCGGCCCGGTGACGGTCCGGCGGGCGTCCCCGGCGGTCCCATGACGCTCCGGCCGCGTGGACGGGCGGAACCGGATCCGTACCGGCCGGAAGTGGCCGCCGTGTCGGGCCCCGCGGGCCGCGGCGCCGTCATACTGGCGGTCGTGCAGGTTGCGATCATGACGGCGGGATCCCGGGGCGACGTCGCCCCGTACACCGGGCTCGGCCAGGGCCTGTGCCGCGCCGGGCACGAGGTCACTCTGGTCACCCATGCCCGCTTCGAGTACCTGGTGGCGGGCTCCGGGGTCGCCTTCCGGCCGCTTCCGGTCGATCCGCGGGCCGAGTTGGAGTCCGTGCGCGGGCGGGGACTGCACCGCAGCGCCAGCGGTGTGGGCAAGCTGGTGCGGGTGGCCGAGATGGCGCGGCGGCTCGTCGGCCGGATGACGGACGACCTGGTGGCCGCCGCCCGCGGGAGCGATGTGCTGCTGCTGTCCGGCGCGGTGGCGCCGCTCGGGCACGCCATCGCGGACGGGCTGTCCCTGCCCAGCATGGGCGTCTACCTCCAACCGCTCACACCCACCCGGGAGTTCGCGCCCCCGGTGCTGGGCGGCGGGTCCTGGGGAGGAGCGGGCAACCGGTTCGCCGGGCACGGGGTGAGCCTGGCCGTGGAGCAGATCTTCGCGGCGGCTGTGCCGGAGGTGCGGGCGCGGCTGGGTGCGCCGCCGAAACGGCTCGGCACCGCCCGGCGGGCACGTGCGCGCGGCTGGACCATACAGCACGGTTTCAGCCCGCTGGTCGTCCCGCGGCCCCGGGACTGGCGGGCGGGTCTGGACGTGTGCGGCTACTGGTGGCCGTACGACGCCGCGGCCGGACTCCCCCGCGACGTGCGGGACTTCCTGGACGCGGGGCCCGCTCCGGTCTTCGTCGGCCTGGGCAGCGCCACCGTGCCCGACGCCGGGCGGCTGAGCGAGCAGGTCGTGACGGCGCTGCGGCGGGCCGGGCTGCGCGGGGTGGTGCAGCAGGGCTGGGGCGGGCTCGCGGCGGACGGCGACGACATGCTGACCATCGGCGAGGCGGCGCACTCCGCGCTGTTCCCGCGGATGGCCGCCGTGGTCCACCACGCGGGCGCGGGCACGACCGCCGCCGGGCTGCGTGCCGGGGTGCCGGCCGTTCCGGTCCCGATCCAGTTCGACGAGAGTTTCTGGTCCGCCCGTCTGGTCGACCTGGGCGTGGCGCCGGCCGCGGTACCGCTGCGCGGTCTGACCACGGACACCCTGTCGGCCGCCCTCGTCCGCGCGACCCGCGAGCCCGCGTTCGCCGACCGCGCGCGGCAGTTGGGCGCCCGGATCCGCGCGGAGGACGGCGTGGCACCGGTCCTGGCGGCCCTTGACCGACTGGCCGAATAGCCCGCGCGCGGCGGCTGCCCGTGCCTCGGCGCAGCTCAGCCCGACCCAGCGGGTGCGGCGCGCGAGACGCGGCCGGTCGGTGCCCCGAGCCCGCCCGCCACGGGCCCTCCTCCGCCCGCCGTACCCTCCGTACCGGCCATTTTTGTCGTGTACGCGCTCTTGTGGCGAAGCCGACCCCACCTTACTTTTCAGTAAGTTGGTCGAGAACGCGCCTGTGTTCAGATGCTCCGCCCTGTCAGGGCCCGTACCCCCACGCCCCCGTCCAGAGGAGAGCAGCCATGCCTGCCTTCACCACCAGGCACCTTTGCTCCGTGGCCGCCGCGCTCGTCCTGACCGTCACCGCTCCCGCCACCGCCGCCACCGCCGTGTCCGACGCCGCGGCCCTGCGCGAGGTGCTGTTCGTGGGCAACAACTGGGACGGCACCGCCGACGTCATCGGCTCCGGCGGCGACTACGCGAAGGTCGGCCGGATCGACGTCATCCCCGACAAGGACCAGCGGATGGCGGAGATCAACGCCGATCCGATCAAGTGGATCTACTTCATGGCCATCCGCGACAGCGTCGGCGAGGGACACGACCAGTTCGTGGACGACATGTACTCCACCCCGGACGGGAAGTCGGTCGTGGTGTCGCGGCCGAGCTTCGCCGACGTGGTCTCGATCGACCTGGCCACCGGCGTGGTCAACTGGCGTTTCCCGGTGAGCGGTTACCGCGCGGACCACATGGCCGTCTCCCCCGACGGCACCCGGGTCGCGGTGTCCGCCTCGACCGCCAACAGGGTGCACGTGCTGGACATCGCCACCGGCAGGCAACTCGGTTCCTTCGGCACCGGCGACAAGCCGCACGAGAACATCTTCACCAAGGACGGCAAGTACATCTGGAACATGTCCATCGGGGACGTCAACACCGACCTCGACGACCCGTTCTGGGACTGGACGAAGGGCGACCGGCACCTCACGGTCGTCGACGCGACGACCTTCCGGCAGGTCAAGGTCATCGACATGCGGGAGCGGCTCGACGCGATCGGCCTGACCGACTTCTCGGACGCGGTGCGCCCCGCGGTCTTCTCCCCGGACGAGTCCAGACTGTACTTCCAGGTCTCGTTCTTCAACGGCTTCCTGGAGTACGACATCGCCGCGGACCGGATCACCCGGGTGAAGACGCTGCCGGAGAACCCGGCGACCAGCACGGACCGCACCACGTGGGTCAACGACTCGCGCCATCACGGCATGTCGATGAGTCCGGACGGTACGAAGCTGTGCGTCGCGGGCACCATGGACGACTACGCCACGGTCGTCGACCGCGCCACCCTCCAGGAAGGCCCGCTGGTCGGCACGTCCAAACCGTACTGGGCCACGGTCAGCGGCGACGGCAAGGACTGCGTGGTCTCCGAGAGCGGCGCCGACCAGGTCACCGCGATCGACTTCGCGACCGGGCGGAAGGTCGCGACGGTCGCGGTCGGCGACCATCCGCAGCGGGTCCGGCTGGGGCACGTCCAGGCCGACTGGACCGGCCCGGCGGGAGGCTGACGGACTGACCGGACCCGCCCTGACCTGACGGACTGACCGGAGCCGCCCTGACCCGACGGACTGTCGTGACCGGTCGCCGGACCGTGTCCGGCCGCCGTGGGCCGGTGCGGACGGTGTCCGTCCGGCCGCCGTCGGCGCCGGTCAGGTGCCGAGCCGGTTCGTCGCGTTCAGCAGGTACTCCCTCCGGTTCAGCGGATTGCGGTCGGTGCGCGCCCGCTCCGGGACGGTCCCGCGGGTCACCGGTGCGTAGTGGTCGAAGGCGCTCTCCCACTCGCCCTCGCCCCGGGTCAGGCCGGGCAGCCGCTGCCCGAGACCGTGCACCCGGGCGGCGGGCACCGCACCTTCCAGCACGCACCCGGTGCCGTGCGTCGCGGTGGTCTGCGGCACCGCCGACAGGCGCGCGAGCACCGGCAGCAGGGTGCCGAGGGTGTCCGCCGGCGCCTCGATGCGGAAGCGGTGCATCGGTTCGTACACCCGGGTGCCCGCCCGCCGCAGCGCCTCGACCAGGACGAGCGGGGTCAGTCCGCGGAAGTCGGCCCCGGTGCTCGACATGCTCTTGTCGAAGCCCTGGTGGGCGTGGCTCTGCCGGGGCGAGTACCCGGAGTGGGTCACGGTCACCGTGCAGTCGGTGACCTGCCAGCCGTGCAGCCCCTGCCCGAGCGTCTCGCGCACCGTGTCCTCGACGGCCTTGAAGAAGGCGTACGGCATCGAGCCGAGTTCCACCTCCAGCCGGAAACCGGTGCCTGAGCCGGCCGGGGCCGGGTCGACGCGGAGTCCGACGGTCGCCAGGAACGGGTTCTGGTCCTTCTTGTTGAACTCCACGGCCGCTCCGCTGCCGAGCGGACGCTCGACGCAGAGGGTCGTCGTCCTGCGGAAGGTGACGTCGAGGCCGTACTCGTCGGCGAGGGTCGCCTGGACGACCTCCTTCTGCACCTCCCCGTAGAGGGAGACGGAGGTCTCCTGCCGCAGCTCGTCGTGCCGGACGCCGATCAGCGGGTCCTGCTCGGCGAGCTGGGTGAGCGCGATGTGCAGCGAGCGCCGCTCCACGTGCGGGCCCGGGACGACGACACTCTCCAGGGTCGGCGGCGCGAAGTGGTGCCGACCGGCCCGGCGCGGTACTTGCCCCCGCGCGGGCGCACCGTCGCGCGGGCGCCCGCCGGGCCCCTCCGCGCCGGGGAGCCGGTGGGCCGGGTTCCTGCCGGGGAGCCCGTCGGCCGGATCCGCGCGAGGGGGTCCGGCCGTCCCGCCCGCGCGGGGGCACGCCTCGATCGTGTCCCCGATCCTGATGCCGCCGAGACCCCACAGCTTGCCGATCCGGCCCGCGCCGACGCTCTCCGCCCGGGTGTCGGTGCCACGGTCGAAGACGTGCACCGCGGTGACTTTCCCTTCCTGCCGGCCTGCGTCCTGCCGGTCTCCGTCCCGCCCGCGCCCCTGCCTCAGGTCCCTCGGGTCCCCTTCGCGCGGGTCTCCTTCCCACGGGTCCCCGTACCGGATCCGGTCGCGGGTGCGCAGGGTGCCGGAGAAGATCCGCGCGTAGGCGGCCTTCTCCCCCGCCGGGCCCCGGTCGATCTTGAACACCGTGGCCGCCAGCGGGCCGTCGGGATCGCCCGCGGCGGCGGGCAGCAGGTCCTCGACGCCGGCGATCAGGTCGGCCACGCCCGCGCCGGTGACGGCCGAGCCGAAGAAGACCGGGTGGACACGGGCCTGCCCGGTCTGCGCGGCGAGGGCCGCGCGCAGCCGGCGGGGGGTGACGGCGCCCTCGACGTAGGCGGCGATCAGGTCGTCGTCCTGGTCGGCGAGCACGTCGAGCGCACCGGCGCCGAGTCCGGGCACGAAGCGGGCAGCGGGGGTGCCGAGCGCGGCGGCGGTGCCCATCGGCACCAGCGACGGGGTGAGCCGGCGGGCCATGGCCCGCAGCACCTCCCCCGCCTGCGCCCCACGTCGGTCGATCTTGTTCACGAAGATCAGTGTGGGGATCCGCAGTCGGCGCAGGGTCCGCATCAGCACACGGGTCTGGGCCTGGACGCCCTCGACGGCCGAGACGACCAGCACGGCGCCGTCGAGCACACCGAGGGCCCGTTCCACCTCGGCGATGAAGTCCGGGTGGCCGGGTGTGTCGATGAGGTTGACGGTGACGCCGTCGAGCGGGAAGGAGACGACGGCGGACCTGATGGTGATGCCGCGCTGCCGCTCCAGCGCGAGGGTGTCGGTCCGCGTGCTGCCCGCGTCGACGCTGCCGACCTCGTCGATCACTCCGGCGGAGTGCAGCAGCCGCTCCGTCAGGCTGGTCTTACCGGCGTCTACGTGCGCGAGGATTCCGAGATTGAGCAGATGCACTGAGCGTGATGTCCTTCGGCATGGGTGGGATTCCTTCCTGGGTGGACATGCACGCAGTTCGCATCTCGGGTCCTCTCCGTATGCCGGTCGGTCACGCACAGTGCAGCAGGCTCTGGACCCGACGGCAACGGATTAACGCTCGACGACAGCGCGTCACAGCGCTCGCCGTGACCACGCCCCGGCCCTAGAGTGACGTACATCACGTTCGGTCGCCGATACCCCTTTCCTTCAGTCTCCTCCCGTTTCCTCACGCCCGTAACGGCCTGGAGGGCACATGACCCACATCAAGGTGAACGTGGACGGCACGGTCTACGAGGACGACGTGGCACCCCGTCTCCTCCTGGTGCACTACCTGCGCGACCGTCTCGGCCTGACCGGCACCCCGATCGGGTGCGACACCTCGAACTGCGGGGCGTGCACGGTCGACCTGGACGGAGCGACCGTCAAGAGCTGCTCGGTGCTGGCCGTCCAGGCGGACGGCCGCGAGGTGACCACCGTGCAGGGGCTGGCCCGGGACGGAGAGCTGACCGCCTTGCAGCGCGCCTTCCACGAACAGCACGCGCTCCAGTGCGGCTACTGCACCCCGGGCATGATCATGGCGGCGCGCGACCTGCTGCGCGAGAACCCGCGTCCCGAGGCCGACGAGGTGCGCCGCGCCTTGGAGGGCAACCTCTGCCGGTGCACCGGCTACCAGAACATCGTCCGCGCGGTGCTCGCCGCCTCCGGCCGAAAGGCCCCACAGGAGCCCCAGCAGCCCCAGGAGGTCCGGGAGGTCTCGGCATGACCGATCAGGTCACGGCCCGCGAGGTCGGCCGCTCCCGGCTGCGCAAGGAGGACGCGCGGCTGATCACCGGCCAGGCCAACTGGACCGACAACATCCAGGTCACCGGCCTGCTGCACCTCGCCGTGCTGCGCAGCCCGATGGCCCACGCGCGCATCGGACGGATCGACGTCTCGCCCGCGCTCGACCGCCCCGGAGTGGTCGCGGCGTTCAGCGGCGCCGACCTCGCCGACGGGCTCGGCTCGCTGCCCTGTGCCTGGCTGGTGACCGAGGACATCGTGGTGCCCGACCACCCGCCGATCGCCACCGGCGAGGTCCGTTACGCCGGTGACCCGGTCGCCGTGGTGGTGGCCCGCGACCGGTACGCGGCCGCCGACGCCCTGGAGGCGATCGAGGTCGACTACGAGCCGCTGGAGCCGGTCCTCGACCTGGAGGCCGCGCTGGCGGACGACGCGCCGCTGGTCCACGCGGACAAGGGCACCAACCGCAGCTACGTGTGGCCGCTGGCGACCGGCGAGAGCTTCGCCGCGGTCCGTGAGCGTGCCGACGTCGTCCTGCGGCGCCGCTACCACCAGCAGCGCCTCATCCCCAACGCGATGGAGCCCCGCGCGGTCGTCGTCACCCCGCTCGCCGCCTCCGGCGAGTACACGGTCTACTCGACGACGCAGATCCCGCACATCCTGCGGATCATGCTGGCGACGGTCACCGGCGTGCCCGAGCAGAAGCTCCGGGTGATCGCCCCCGACGTGGGCGGCGGCTTCGGCTCCAAGCTCCAGGTGTACGGCGAGGAGGCCGTCGCCCTCGCGGTCGCGCGCCGGCTGGGCCGTCCGGTGAAGTGGACCGAGTCCCGCTCCGAGGGCTACCTGGCGACCCACCACGGCCGCGGCATGATCCAGGACGTCGAGGTGGCGGCCACCCGGGACGGCAGGCTGCTCGGCCTCAAAGTGGACCTGACCGCCGACATGGGCGCGTACCTGATGCTCGTCACACCGGGCATCCCGATCCTCGGCGCCTTCATGTACCCGGCCATCTACAAGATGGACGCCTACGACTTCACCTGCACGGGCGTCTTCACCACCCGGACCCCCACCGACGCCTACCGCGGCGCCGGACGCCCGGAGGCGACGTTCGCCATCGAGCGGACCATGGACGAACTGGCCGCGGAACTCGGCCTGGACCCGGTGGAGCTGCGGCGCCGCAACTGGATCCGGCACGAGGAGTTCCCGTACACCACCATCGCCGGCCTCACCTACGACAGCGGCGACTACGAGGCCGCCACCGACAAGGCGCTCGCCCTGTTCGGCTACGAGGACCTGCGCGCCGAGCAGCGCGAACGCAACGCGCGCGGCGACACCGTACGTCTCGGCATCGGCGTGTCGACCTTCACCGAGATGTGCGGGCTGGCCCCGAGCCGGGTGCTGCGCGACCTCAGGTACGGGGCCGGCGGCTGGGAGGCGGCCAGTATCCGCATGCTGCCCACCGGCAAGGTCGAGGTGGTCACCGGCACCAGCCCGCACGGGCAGGGGCACGAGACCTGCTGGAGCCAGATCGCGGCCGACGTGCTCGGCGTGCCGTTCGAGGACATCGAGGTGGTGCACGGCGACACCCAGTCCTCACCGCAGGGCATGGACACCTACGGTTCACGGTCGCTGGTGGTGGGCGGCGAGGCCGTGCACCGGGCGGCGGTCAAGGTGGTGGAGAAGGCGCGGAAGGTGGCCGCGCACCTGCTGGAGGCGAGCGAGCAGGACCTGGACTTCACGGACGGCGTGTTCTCCGTGAAGGGCTCCCCGGAGGCGCGCAGGACCATCCAGGAGATCGCCTTCGAGACGTTCGCCTCGCACGACCTGCCCGACGGCATGGAACCCACCATCAACGCGGAGTACCTGGTCGACCCGGAGAACTTCTCCTATCCGCACGGCACCCACCTGTGCGCCGTCGAGGTCGACACGGAGACCGGCGCGGTACGCATCCGGTCGTACGTCTGCGTCGACGACGTCGGCCGGGTCGTCAACCCGATGATCGTCGAGGGGCAGGTGCACGGCGGGCTGGCGCAGGGCATCGCGCAGGCGCTGTACGAGGAGGCCGTCTACGACGACGAGGGCAACCTCGTCTCCGGCACCATGGCGGACTACCTGGTGCCGTCCGCGGCCGACCTCCCCGACTTCGTCACCGACCGGACCCAGACACCGGCCGAGGGCACCGCCCTGGGCGTCAAGGGAGTCGGCGAGGCGGGGACCATCGCGTCGACGCCCGCCGTGGTCAACGCGGTCGTGGACGCGCTCCGGCCGCTCGGCGTGCGGGACGTGCGGATGCCCTGCACACCGGAACGGGTCTGGCGGGCCGTCCGCTCCGCCGCCGGGAAGGAGGCCGCAGGATGATTCCCCCCGCGTTCGAGTACACCCGGCCCGAGAGCGTGGACGAGGCACTGCACGCGCTCGCCGAGGCGGGCGACGAGGCGAAGGTGCTGGCCGGCGGGCAGAGCCTGTTGCCGCTGCTGCGGATGCGGCTGGCCTTCCCCGAACTGCTCGTGGACGTCGGCCGGATCCCTCGGCTGCGCGGCGTCCGGGAGGACGGCGACACCCTCGTCATCGGTGCGCTGACCACGCACCACGAGGTCATCCGCGACCCGCTGGTCCGCCGGCACGCGGGACTGCTCGCCGCGGCGACCGAGACCGTGGCCGACCCCGCCGTACGGCACCTGGGCACGCTGGGCGGCTCGCTCGCGCACGCCGACCCGGCCGGTGACCTGCCCGCGGTGGCGCTGGCCCTGGACGCGGAGCTGGTCGCGGCAGGACCGGGCGGGCGCCGCACCGTCCCGGCCCGTGACTTCTTCACGGACTACTTCCAGTCCGCGCTGGCACCCGACGAGCTGCTGGTGGAGGTGCGGCTGCCGAAGACGGACGGCTGGGACTTCCACTACGAGAAGTTCCACCGGGTGGCCCAGGCCTGGGCGATCGTCGGCGTGGCGGCGCTGGTGCGCCGGACGGACGGGCGCATCGCCGAGGCGCGCATCGGGCTCAGCAACATGGGCAGCACCCCGCTGCGGGCGGTGGCCACCGAGCGGGCGCTGGTCGGCGCCGAGGACGCGCGGGCCGTGGCACGGGCCGCCGAGCAGGCCGCCGAGGGCACCCGGCCGGCACAGGACGTCTCGGCCTCGCCCGAGTACCGGGCGCACCTCGCGCGGGTGCTGACCCGGCGGGCGGTGCTGACCGCGACCGGAGCGAGGTGAGCGCCGATCACCCGGATGGACGACCCGGAGCAGGTACGGACCCGCCTGGAGGAGACGGGGTACCTCGTCGACGAGGGACTGGCCGTCACCTGTTTCCTGGCCCTGAGGCTCAACCGGCCGCTGTTCTGCGAGGGCGACGCGGGCGTCGGGAAGACCGCGCTCGCCGCCGCCCTCGCCGAGGCGCTGGACGCGCCGCTGATCCGGTTGCAGTGCCACGAGGGCATCGATGCCACGCAGGCCCTGTACGACTGGGACTTCCCGCGTCAGCTGCTGCACCTGCGGGCCGCCGAGGCGGCCGGGGTCACCGACGCGGAGCGGCTGGAGGGCGAGCTGTACGACCGGAGGTTCCTGATCGCCCGGCCGCTGCTACGGGCCTTGCAGACGTGGCCGTCGGTGCTTCTGGTCGACGAGATCGACCGGGCCGACGACGAGTTCGAGGCGTTCCTGCTGGAGCTGCTGTCCGAGTACTCGGTGACCGTCCCGGAGCTGGGCACGCTGCGCGCCGAGGTGCCGCCGGTCGTCGTGCTGACCTCGAACCGGACCCGGGAGGTGCACGACGCGCTGAAGCGGCGGTGTCTGTACCACTGGTTCGACCACCCCTCCTTCGCCCGTGAACTGGCCATCGTGCGCCGCCGGTTGCCGGAGGTCGCCGAGCGGCTGGCCGAGCAGGTGACCGCCCTGGTGCAGGCGTTGCGGGGCGCGGACCTGCTCAAGCCGCCGGGTGTGGCCGAGACGATCGACTGGGCGCGGGCTCTGGACGCCCTGGGGGCGAGCGAGGTGGACGCGGAGCTGGCGGTGGCCACGCTGGGCTCGGTGCTCAAGTACCGGGAGGACATGGCGCGGGCCCGGTCCCTCGACCTCACGGCGGTACTGGCGGCCCGGGGAGCACGATCGGCATGACGGACACCGGACGCGGGGCGGTCGACGGGTGGCGGGCACCCGGCAGGGGTCGGTGGGCGGACGGGGCGGCGGGGCCGGACGCGGTGCTGCTGGGCTTCGTACGGGCGCTGCGGGCCGCGGGGGTCGACGCGAGCACCGAGCGGCTGTACGCCTTCCTGCGTGCCGTGGACGTGCTGCGGCCCGGCGTGCGGGCGGACGTGCACACGGCGGGCCGGGCGACGCTGTGCGGCGGGCGGGACGACCTGGAGCGGTACGAGCGGGTGTTCGCCGCGTACTTCGGGCCGGCCGGCCCGAACGCCCCGGCGCCGGCCCGAGCCGCCGCGCCGCCCCGGGCGAGGCTCGTCGTCCGGGACGCGCCGCCCGGCGGCCGGGCACCGGGCGAGGGCGAGCCGCCCGGCCCGCCGGTACGGGCCCTCGCCAGCTCCGCCGAGGTGCTGCGGCACCGGGACGTCGCCGGGCTGGACGCCGCCGAACGCGCCCAGCTCAACCGGCTGCTCGCGGCGTTCGCACCGCACGGGCAGACCCGGCTGTCCGCCCGCCGCCGCCCGGCCCGGCGCGGCGCCGTCGATCCGCGGCGGACCGTGCGGGAACTGCTGCGGCGCGGCGGGGAGCCCGCGCTGCTTCGGCGGCACGCGCGCGTGCGGCGGCCGCGCCGGGTGGTGCTGCTCGTCGACGTGAGCGGTTCGATGGCGCCGTACGCCGACGCCCTGCTGCGGTTCGCGCACGCGGCGGCGCGCGGGGCGCCGACGGAGGTGTTCACCGTCGGCACCCGGCTGACCCGGGTGACCCGCGAACTCTCCCACCGCGACCCCGACCTGGCGATGGCGGCCCTCGCGGCGGCCGTGCCGGACTGGCGCGGCGGCACCCGGCTCGGCGATCTGCTGCGCGAGTTCCTGAACCGCTGGGGGCAGCGTGGCATGGCACGCGGCGCGGTCGTCGTGCTGCTCTCGGACGGCTGGGAGCGCGGCGATCCCGCGACGCTCGGGGCCGAGATGCGCCGGCTGCACGCCCTGGCGCACCGGGTGGTCTGGGCCAACCCCCGCAAGGCTCGGCCCGGTTACGCGCCGCTGGCCGGGGGGATGGCGGCGGCCCTGCCCAGCGTGGACGCGTTCGTCGAGGGTCACAGCCTGGCGGCTCTGGAACGGCTGGCGGCCGTGGTGCGCGGCGCCGCGGCCGATCCGGCCGAGGCCACCGGCGGGAGCGTCGCGAAGACCGGCGGAACCGGAGCGGCCGACGAGTCCGGAGCGCTCGGCGGGTCCGGAGCGCTCGGCGAGTCCGGGCGGAGAGGAGCGGGACGTGCGTGAGATCCTTCCGGCGCTGGAGCGCTGGTACGCGGCGGGCGTCCCGTTCGGGCTCGCCGAGGTCGTGGCGGTCAGCCGCAGCGCGCCGCGCGGGCCCGGCGCGGCCATGGCGGTCGGCCCCGGCGACGAGGTCGTGGGCAGTGTGTCCGGGGGCTGTGTGGAGGGCGCGGTCTTCGAGCTGGCGCAGGAGGTCGTGACGAGCGGCGAGGCCCGTCTCGAAACCTTCGGCTACAGCGACGAGGACGCGTTCGCGGTCGGCCTCACCTGCGGCGGCGAGATCACCCTGCTGGTGCGGCCGGTGACGCCGGCGTCCGATCCGGTCTTCGGCGCGGTCGCCGCGTCGGTCGACCGGGGCGAGCCGGTGACCATGGCCACGGTGGTCGACGGGCCCGCGCCGCGCGGCGCCGCGCTGGCCGTGTGGCCGCGCGCGGTGGCCGGCACGCTCGGCACGCTCGGCACGACCGGTCTGGACGCGGCGGTCACCGCGGACGCGCGCGGCGAACTGGCCCTCGGCGCCACCGGGTCACGGCACTACGGGCCGCACGGCGAGCGCCGCGAGGACGCGGTCACCGTGTTCCTGCACTCCTTCGCGCCGCCGCCCCGGATGCTGGTCTTCGGCGCGATCGACTACGCGGCGGCGGTGGCCCGGATCGGCGACTTCCTCGGCTACCGGGTCACCGTGTGCGACGCCCGCCCCGTCTTCGCCACGCCCAAGCGGTTCCCGGCGGGCGCGGAGGTCGTCGTGGACTGGCCGCACCGCTACCTGAGCGGCACCGAGACGGACGGGCGGACGGTGATCTGCGTCCTCACCCACGACCCCAAGTTCGACGTGCCGCTGCTGGAGGAGGCGCTGCGCCGGCCGGCCGCCTACATCGGGGCGATGGGCAGCCGCCGTACCCACGACGAACGCCGGAAACGGCTGACCGAGGCCGGGATCACCGAGGACGAGCTGTCCCGGCTGCGCTCGCCGCTCGGGCTCGACCTCGGGGCCCGTACGCCCGAGGAGGTCGCCGTGTCCGTCGCCGCCGAGATCGTCGCGCTGCGCTGGGGCGGCAGCGGCGTGCCCCTCACCGCGACCGCCGGGGACATCCATCCGGCGGGCGCTTCCTGAGTGCGAGGAGGAAGTCATGGAGCTGAACCACGAGTTCACCGTCCCCGTCCCGGTCGACGACGCCTGGCACGCGCTCCTCGACATCGAGCGGATCGCACCGTGCCTGCCGGGGACGACGGTGCAGGAGTTCGACGGCACGACGGTGACCGGCACAGTGAAGGTCAAGGTCGGGCCGGTGACCGTGGCGTACCGGGGCACGGCCGTCTTCGAGGAGCGGGACGAAACGGCGCACCGGATGGTGATCGTGGCGAGCGGCCGGGAGATCCGCGGGCAGGGGACGGCGCGGGCCACGGTCACCGGCACGCTGAGCGAACGCGACGGCGGTACGGCGGTGTCGGTGCGTACCGACCTGACGGTGACCGGGCGGCCCGCGCAGTTCGGGCGGGGGGTGCTGGCGGAGGTGGGTGACCGGCTCGTGGGCCAGTTCGCGCGGTGCCTGGGCGAGCGGATCACCGAGCGGCCCGGGGCGATGGGCGAACAGCCCGCTCCGCCGGCGGCGGAGCCGGAACCGCTCGACCTGGTCCGGGCGGCCGGGCTGCCGGTGGCCAAGCGGGCGGCGGGCGCGGCGGCGGTGCTGGCGGTGCTGCTGCTGGTGCTGGGAGGCGTGTGCCGACGGCTGCGGCGCGGGTGCCCCCGGCGGTGCCGCTGAGCGCCCGCCGAACCGTCCGCCCCGGACGGGTCGGCGGGAGTGCGGTGCGCCGGTCGTCCTCGGCGCGTCGTGGCCGGGCGCCCTCCCCTTTCCGCCGTGGGCCTACCGCTGGGGCAGCCGGTGGAGCGTCACGTCCGTGAGCGCGCCGTCGGTGAGGGTCGCCGTGAGGTACGTGCAGTGCGGCTGCCGTCGGCGGTCCGTCGGCGAACCGGGGTTGAGCAGGCGCAGGCCGGTCGGGGCCGTGGTGTCCCAGGGGATGTGGCTGTGGCCGAAGACCAGGACGTCGAGGTCGGGGAAGCGGGCGGCGCAGCGCGTCTCGCGGCCCGCGGCGGGTCCGGTCTCGTGGACGACGCCGAGGCGCAGGCCGCCCAGTTCGGCGCGGGCCACCTCGGGGAGGCGGGCCCGCAGCAGCGGTCCGTCGTTGTTGCCGTACACCGCGATGAGCCGCCGGCTGCGGCTCTCCAGCAGGTCGAGGGTGGCGGTGTCGACCCAGTCGCCGGCATGGACCACCACGTCGGCGTGCGGCAGCTCGGCGAGCAGCGGTTCCGGCAGCCGCTCGGCCCGCCGTGGCAGGTGGGTGTCGGACATGAGGAGCAGGCGCACCCGGCCAGCGTAGGCCGACACGTCCCGGCGGGGCGGGCCGACGGGCGGCGGGCCGGGAGACGGACCTGGCTGTCACCGCTCGGGTGTCCGGTCGGCGGGGTCGCCGCGTACCTCGCGGGTGGGGTGGCACGACGGACAGCGATCCACGGAGATAGTTCGCAGGCTACCTGAACAGTTCCAACTGGACAGTCTTGGCTGCGTTGTCTAGGGTGCTGGCCATGGACGACATCTCGGGCTCCGCCACTCGTGCCGCGCGCGACCTGCGCGTGGTGCTCAGCCGGATGCGGCGCCGTATCCGCGAGGTCGCCCAGGACGCCGACCTCACCCCCTCCCAGGAGTCGGCGCTCACCCTGGTCGGCAAACACGGCGCCGCCACGGCCAGTGCCCTGGCGACCGCGGAGGGGGTACGGCCGCAGTCGATGGCCGCCACCCTCGCCGTACTCGACCAGCAGGGTCTGATCCGCCGCACCCCCGACCCCGACGACGGCCGTCGGCAGCTGGTGACCCTCACCGACGCCGGCCAGGCCCGCGTCGAGGGCAACCGGCAGGCGCGTGAGGAGTGGCTGGCCCGCGCCTTCCAGGACCGGTTCAGCGAGGAGGAACGGCACACCGTCCTCAAGGCACTGGCCCTCCTGGAACGGCTGTCGCAGCAGTGACACCGAGGCCCACCGGACGCTCTCGGCAGTCGACGACCATCGCGGGCGACCATCCCACCGGCACCGCCCCCGACCACGGCGCACCGGCGGACGGCCCCGTGCGCCACCGCCTCGACAGTCGCCTCCGCCCCGGGGTCGGCCGGGCCGCCCGGCCCGGCCGACCGAGGTCACGACCGCCGGCACGCCGTGCCGGTCCGGCTCCGCGCCGGCGGTGACCGCACCGGACCGCTCCCCCGAGCGTCCCCCGGTCCGCCCGCACCCCGAACACCCCGAACATCCTGAACATCCCGAACATCCCGAGACAAGCCCCGAAAGGCCCTACCGATGGCACTCACCGCCCTCGACCCCCGCACCGCCCTCGTCGTGATCGACCTCCAGCGCGGCATCGCCGGCGCGCCCACCCAGCCGTACGGCGGCCCCGAAGTGGTGGCCCGCTCGGCGGAGCTGGCCGACGCCTTCCGGGCCCGGGACCTGCCCGTGGTCCTGGTCCGCGTGACCTTCGCGCAGGACGGTTCGGACCGGGTCCCCGGCCGCACCGAGCACCAGGCACCGGCCCGCTCCTACCCGGAGGGCTGGGACGTCATCGTCGACGAGCTGTCCGGCCACCCCGGCGACATCCACGTCACCAAGCGCAACTGGGGCGCCTTCCACGGCACCGACCTCGACGTCCAGCTGCGCCGCCGGGGTGTCACCCAGATCGTGCTGACCGGCATAGCGACCAGCATCGGCGTCGAGTCCACCGCCCGCGCCGCGTACGAGCACGGCTACCACGTCGCCGTCGCCACGGACGCCGTGGCCGACCTGAGCGCCGAGGCGCACGCGGGCAGCGTCGAGCGGATCTTCCCGCGGCTCGGCGAGACGGGCACGACGGCGGAGATCCTGCAACTCCTGGCCAAGACCCACGGCTGACGTCGGCCGACACCCGGGCCCGGCCTCCGGTCGAGGGCAAACGCCGTCCTTACCGGGGGCCGGGTTAACATTCGGCCACGCACACGCTGCCATGGAGGCAACGGAAAGCGAGCCGAGGGGGCCAGGAAGCCGGATGCCGGTCAAGGTCAGTGTCATCGTCCCGGTCTACAATCCCGGGCCTTACATCGAGGACTGCGTCGCCTCGATGCTGCGTCAGTCGCTGCCCCGGGACCAGTACGAGGTGATCTTCGTCGACGACGGTTCCACCGATGCCACCCCGGCCAGACTGGACGAGCTGGCCGCCGCGCACCCGCAGTTCACCGTCGTCCACCAGCCGAACTCCGGCTGGTCGGGCAAACCGCGCAACGTGGGGATCGAGGCCGCCCGCGGCGAGTTCGTGATGTTCGTCGACAACGACGACTACCTCGGCGACGAGGCCCTGGAGCGGATGTACGAGTACGGGGTGACGAACAAGGCCGACGTCGTCGTGGGCAAGATGGCCGGCAAGGGCCGCCCGGTGCCCGTGGAGCTGTTCCGGCGCAACCACCCGCACGCCACCGTGGACAACGCCCCGCTCATCGACAGCCTGACCCCGCACAAGATGGTCCGGCGCGACTTCCTGGACCGCACCGGGCTGCGCTTCCCCGAGGGCCGGCGCCGCCTGGAGGACCACGTCTTCGTCACGGAGGCATATCTGCGCGCGGACAACGTCTCCGTGCTCAGCGACTACGTGTGCTACTACCACGTGAAGCGGGACGACGCCTCGAACGCCGGATTCCAGCGCTTCGACCCCGTGGGCTACTACAAGAACCTCCGCGAGGCCCTGGACGTGGTCGAGCGGTACACCGAGCCGGGCCCGCGCCGCGACCGGCTGCTGCGCCGCTGGCTGCGCGTGGAGATCGTGGACCGGATGAGCGGCCGGCGCCTGCTCGGCCTCCCGGACGACTACCGGCGGGAGCTGTTCCACGAGATGCGCGCGGTGGTCGTCGAACGGTTCGGTCCCGGTGTCGCCGCCGGCCTGCGCCCCGCGCAGCGCATCGTCGCCGCGCTGATCAGGGACGACCGGTACGACGACCTGGTCGCCCAGGCCGAGTGGGAGGCCGGGGTCGCTCCCAAGGCCGCGCCGACCGGCGTCGAGTGGCGTGACGGGACGCTATGGGTGGACTTCACCGCCGAGTACAAGCGCGACGGCGAGCCCCTGGCCTTCCCCGTCGGCGGGGCCCGCACTCCGGCCGCCGAGGCACCCCGGGATCTGGCCCAGTCGACGGCCTGGCTCGGAGCGGACGCGGTCGCGGGCTTCGAGAAGGCCACCGCCGACCTCATCCTGCGGGACCGGTCCAGCGCCGCCTCCTTCTTCCAGCCGGTCGAGATCACCCACGAGCAGGTCCCGGCCGACGACGGGCGCGTCCGGCTGGTGCTGCGCGCGACGGCCGCCGTCGACCCCGGCACCGCGGCGGACGGCGTCCCGCTCCACGCGGGCCTGTGGGACGCGTACGTCCGGGTCGCCCTCGGCGGCTGGACCAAGGAGTGCCGGCTGGGTCCGGTCCGCGGTCCTGACCGCCCCACTCCGCCGGCCGGGGCCGTCGCCGAGCGCGTGGTGCTGCCGTACTGGACCAAACAGCACGACAACTTCTCCCTGGACGTCGACAAGGCGGGCAAGTCGCTGGGCCTCGGGCGGCTGACGCCCGAGGACGCCGCGGTCTCCGGCGCCGATCTGCTGACCGTCGCACTCCCCCTGTACGTGGTGGACCGCGTCGACGTCCTGCTGCGGCTGACCGACTCGGCCGGCGGCAAGCAGACCGAGCGACCGGGGACGCTCACCCCGGCGCAGGGCACCGGCTCGCTCCTGGAGGCCCAGGTGCCGCTGCGCGAGCTGCGGGGCGCCGCCTGGCGGCTGGAGGTGTGCCCGGCGCCGCGGAGCGTGACGCCCCGCTTCCTGCCGCTGCCGCTCGTCCTGCGGCCCCGGCGCTCCGGCGGCGCCCAGCTGACCCGTTCCACGGCACCGGGCCCGGTGCACCGCCGACTGGTGCGTCGCGCGCGGAGCATCCTGGGCGCCGCCCTGCGCGGGACGGGAGAGCGAAGGACAACACGGAAGGCGTGACGGAGTGCGGGCACTGGAAATAGCGGGAGCCTGGGTATTGGAGCCCAAGGTGTACCAGGACCATCGGGGCAGCTTCCACGAGTGGTTCCGGGGCGAGGAGTTCCGCGAGGCCACCGGGTACGACTGGACGCTGGCCCAGGCGAACTGCTCGGTGTCCCGTCGGGGCGTGCTGCGCGGGGTGCACTTCGCCGACGTACCGCCCGGTCAGGCCAAGTACGTGACGTGCGTGAACGGATCCGTGCTCGACGTGGTGGTGGACATCCGCGTCGGCTCCCCCACCTACGGACAGTGGGAGGCGGTACGGCTGGACGACGCCGACCGGCACGCGGTGTTCCTGGCCGAAGGGCTCGGGCACGCGTTCATGGCGCTCACCGACGACGCGACGGTGATGTACCTGTGCTCGACCGGCTACCTGCCGGAGCGTGAGCACGGGGTGCACCCGCTCGACCCCGAGCTGGGCATCGAGTGGCCGCGGGGCATCGAACCGGTGCTGTCCGAGAAGGACGCCGCCGCCCCCACGCTGGCCGAGGCGGAGCGGTCCGGGCTGCTTCCCAGCCACGCGGACTGCTCCGCCTTCTACGAGCGGCTGCGCTCGGGTCGGCTCAGCGACTGACGCCGAACTGCGCCACCGCGCGACGCAGCGGCTCCCAGCCGCGGGACCGCTTGGTCCCGCGGTTGCGGGCCGCCGCCAGCGGCGCCCAGAAACCGGCCGACAGCAGCGCCTGCGGCTGCGCGGCCGTCGTCCGGTCCAGAATCGCCTCGGGCACCTTCTGCGGGTCGGACACCTCGAACTCCGCGATGATCTCGTCGTACCTGTCCTGGAGCACCGTGCTCTCCGGGTCGGCTCCGAAGACCAGGAGCTGCCCGGTGGGCGCGGTGTCGACCAGTACCGTCACGAGGTCGGGGCGGTGGCGGTTCAGGATCTCGACGAGCTTGTAGACGTCACCGGTCCAGGCGTCGGTGTGCCGGTCCCGGGCCGCCTCGTCCACGCTGCGCGGCAGCATGTCGTCGAAGACGATCACGCTGGCCCAGTCCGAGTGCCGCTCGATGTTGATGAAGTCGCGCAGCGCGTACTCGAACAGGTGCATGCCATCGATGAACGACAGGTCGAGGGTGGTGCGCCGCCAGTACCCGAACGGACTGCGGTTGCGGGCCAGGTTGCGCAGCGGGTGGCGGCCGCCCCGCAGATGTGCGAGGGGGTTCTCCCTTGCGAAGAAGTCGTCGCTCGTCGCCTTGGCGAGGTGCACGTCGCAGCGGATCTCCGTGACCACCTTGAACGCGGGGTCGATCGCGATGCTCGGCACCCGGGACAGCGTCAGGCTGCGGCCGTCGTTGACGCCGATCTCCAGGTAGTTGCGGTTCGCGGTGACCTTGTGCAGCTCCCGCAGGAACTCGTGCCGTTTCACTGGGACATCTCCTTGCGGATATGGGGCAGTGCTTCGTGCAGGGCGGACCGCCAGTCGCGCAGCGGTTCCAGGCCGGCCTCCCGCCACCGGCCGTGCCCGAGGACGCTGTAGGCGGGCCGGGGAGCCGGACGGGGGAAGGCGGCGCTGCCGACGGGGCGCACCCGGTTGGGGTCCGCGCCCGCCAGCAGGAAGACCTCCTGGGCCAGTTCGTGCCAGGTGGCCTCGCCGGAACTGGTCGCGTGGAAGACACCGTGCGCGCCGCCGTCCCGGGCGAGCCGGGTGCCGAGGTCCGCGATCCGCGCGGCCACGTCCGCGCTCCAGGTCGGCTGGCCGCGCTGGTCGTCGACCACGTCGAGGGTGTCCCGGCGGGCCTCCAGGTCGAGCATCGTGCGCACGAAATTCCGTCCGTGGACGCCGTACAGCCAGGCGGTGCGGACGACGGCGGCGGCCCCCGGGAGTTCCGCGAGGACCGCCTGCTCGCCGGCGAGTTTGGTACGGCCGTAGGCGGTGCGCGGGGCCGGCGGGTGGTCCTCGGGGTAGGGCGTGATCCGGGTCCGCTCCGGCCGGGCGGGGTCGGGAGCGCACAGGGGTGCCTCGCCGCCGAAGACGTAGTCGGTGGAGACGTGGATCAGGCGGGTGCCGTGGGCGGCGCAGGCGCGGGCGACGAGACGCGGCCCGTCGCCGTTGACGGTGAGCGCACGCGCCTCGTCGGTCTCGGCGTCGTCGACGGCCGTGTACGCGGCACAGTTGACGACCAGGTCCGGGCGGTGTTCCGCGAGCGCCCGGCGGATCGCGTCGGGTTCGGTGATGTCGAGGGCGGTGCGGTCCAGGCCGGTCACGTCCGCGCCGCGCCGCCGCAGTTCCTCGACCGTGTCCCGGCCGAGCATGCCGCCCGCCCCAGTGACCAGCCACCTCATCGTGTCCCCCGCTGCTTGAGCGGCTCCCACCAGGCACGCCGGTCGCGGTACCAGGCGACGGTCTCGGCGAGGCCGGCGCTGAAGTCGCGCCGGGGGCGGTAGCCCAGTTCGTCGCGGGCCTTGCTCCAGTCGACGGAGTAGCGCAGGTCGTGGCCCTTGCGGTCGGCGACGTGGTCGACCCGGCCCCAGTCGGCGCCGCAGGCTTCGAGGAGCAGACCGGTGAGCTCCCGGTTGGTCAGTTCGGTGCCGCCGCCGATGTTGTAGACCTCGCCGGGGCGGCCCTTCGTCCGGACCAGTTCGATGCCCCGGCAGTGGTCGTCGACGTGCAGCCAGTCGCGGACGTTGCGCCCGTCCCCGTACAGCGGGACCCGCAGGCCGTCCAGCAGGTTGGTGACGAACAGCGGGACGACCTTCTCGGGGAACTGGTGCGGGCCGTAGTTGTTGGAGCAGCGGGTGACCCGGACGTCCAGTCCGTGGGTGCGGTGGTACGCGAGAGCGAGCAGGTCGGAGGACGCCTTGGAGGCGGAGTACGGGGAGTTGGGGGCCAGCGGGTGGGTCTCGGGCCAGGAGCCGGACTCGATGGAGCCGTAGACCTCGTCGGTGGATATGTGCACGAACGGGCCGACACCGTGGCGCAGGGCCGCGTCCAGCAGCGTCTGCGTGCCGACGACGTTGGTGAGCACGAACTCGCCCGCCCCGTCGATGGACCGGTCGACGTGCGACTCGGCGGCGAAGTGCACGACCTGGTCGGCGTCCGCCATCAGCTTGTCGACCAGGTCCGCGTCGCGGATGTCGCCCTGCACGAAGTCGAGGCGGGGATGCGCGGCGGGGAGGTTCGTGAGCGTACCGGCGTAGGTGAGCTTGTCCAGCACCGTGATCCGGGGGGCGTGCGGCCCGTCGTCGGCGAGGAGCGCCCGGACGTAAGCGGAACCTATGAACCCGGCGGCGCCGGTGACGAGGAGATTCATGAACAGATCTGCACCTTGCTGTGGTCTCCGAGGACGAGGCGGTGGGCACTGGGCACGGTGGTCGTGGGGGTCACCTCGACGTGCCGTCCGATCAGCGAGGACTCGATCCGGCCCACCCCCTGGATGGAGGAGTCCCGCAGCACGATGGAGAACTCCAGTTCGCTGTCGGTGATCCGGCAGTTCTCCGCGACGGAGGTGAAGGGGCCGACGTAGGAGTCGCGGACGACGGTTCCCGAGCCGATGACCGCGGGGCCGACGATCCGGGAGTTCACTATCCGCGCTCCCGCCTCGACCACCACCCGGCCGACGGTCTCGGACCGCTCGTCCACCTCGCCGTCGATCCGCCGCTCGGCCGACTCCAGGACGGTCCGATTGACCTCCAGCATGTCCCCGACGTTGCCGGTGTCCTTCCAGTAGCCCTCGATGAGGGTGGAGCGCACGTCGGCACGGGTGTCGATGAGGCGCTGGATGGCGTCGGTGATCTCCAGTTCGCCACGCCAGGACGGCTCTATGGCGCGTACGGCCTCGTGGACGGCGGGGCTGAACAGGTAGACCCCGACCAGCGCCAGATCGCTCTTGGGCCGCTGCGGCTTCTCCTCCAGGCCCACCACCCGGCCGGCGGCGTCGAGTTCGGCGACGCCGAAGGAGCGCGGGTCGGGGACGTGGGTGAGCAGGATCTGGGCGTCGGGGCGGTGCGCCTGGAACTCGTCGACGAGGGCGCTGATGCCGCCGACCACGAAGTTGTCGCCGAGGTACATCACGAAGTCGTCGTCCCCGAGGAAGTCCCGGGCGATCAGCACCGCGTGGGCCAGCCCCAGGGGCCGCGCCTGGGGGATGTAGGTGACCTTGAGCCCGAACTCCGAGCCGTCGCCGACCGCCGCCTCGATCTCCGCGGCGGTTTCGCCGACGATCATCCCGACCTCGGTGATCCCGGCGGCGGCGATGGACTCCAGCCCGTAGAACAGCACGGGCTTGTTCGCCACCGGTACGAGCTGCTTGGCCGACGTGTGCGTGATCGGCCGCAACCGGGTACCTGCGCCACCCGAGAGCACGAGTGCTTTCATCTGCCACACCCTATAGGTGATCGTTCGGATCGAACCTTCGATTCTCTTACTGGTTGGTTAAGAAGGTACGTCCTGTGCTCTACGGAAGGTTTACGGGAGAGTGCGATCCAGCGGCGCGTGGGGTTCCCGTCGCCGAGGAGACACCTTCAGTCACCCTCCGGTTCGACCATGGCGCGCCGCACATCGTCCTCGATCTCGGTCAGGGACCGGCCCTCGTCCCGGGCGTACTCGCTCAGCGCGGTCCGCAGGTCCCGGGCCAGGTCGCGCCAGGCCCGCACGGCGGTCTCGTAGGTGTCCGCCTGGGTTGCGGTCAACTGGCCCTCGGCCGGGGGCCCGTAGGTCTCCCGCAGCTCCTCCACCTGGGCGTGGGCGGCATCGACGGCGCGCCGTTTGGCGACGAGTTCTTCGAAGGTGTGCGACACGGCAAGGACCCTAGGCACGGCTCCCGCGCCACGCACCCGCGACCTGCGGGCGGAGCCGGTACCCGTACCCGTGTGGCGGTCAGTCGCCGATCATGACGTCGGCCCACACCTGCTTGCCGCCGCCCGCCGGTACGGTTCCCCACGCCGTCGACACGGCCTCCACCAGCAGGATGCCCCGGCCGCCCGTGGCCTCCCAGCCGAGACTGGTGGGCTTGACGGGGGTGCGCGGCGAGGCGTCGGCGACGGCGACCCGGCAGCGGCTGCCGACCAGCGTGAGGTCGAGCCGGACCGGGCCGGTGGTGTGCACGAGGGCGTTGGTGACCAGTTCGGAGACGACGAGCAGCACGGCGTCCACGGCGTCCGCGGGCAGCCCCCAGGCGCGCAGGGTGCGCAGGGTGAAGCGCCGGGCGTGCCGTGCGGCCTCCGGCACCCGCCACACCGTCCAGCTCTCCCGCCGCGGGCGCACGGCCATGCCGTCGTAGCGCATCAGCAGCAGGGCCACGTCGTCGTCGCGGTGGGCGCCGCCGAGCAGGGCGTCGGCGACGGAGCCCGGACGGGCCGGGTCGGCGGCGCCGAGCTCGTGGGCGAGCCGGGCAAGACCCACGTCGATGTCGGTCTCGGCGGACTCCACCAGGCCGTCGGTGGTCAGCGCGAGCAGGCTGCCGGGCGGCAGCCGCACCGGAGTCATCGGGAACTCCGCCCGGACCAGCACACCGAGCGGCGGACCGCCCGCCACCTCCACCACCTGTGTGCTGCCGTCCGGGAGGCGCAGCACCGGCGGCACGTGGCCGGCGCGTACGAACCAGGCCGAGCCCTCCTCCAGGTCGACGTCGACGTAGCAGCAGGTGGCGAAGAGGTCCGTCTCCATCTCCAGCAGCAGCCGGTTGGCGTGCGAGACGACGACGTCCGGCGGGTGGCCCTCGGCCGCGTAGGCGCGCAGCGCGGTGCGCATCTGGCCCATGAGGGTGGCGGCGCCCGCGTTGTGGCCCTGGACGTCGCCGATGACGAGGGCCACGTGGTTGTCGGGCAGCGGGATCACGTCGTACCAGTCGCCGCCCACCTCCAGGCCGGCGGTGGTCGGCAGATAGCGGGCGACGGCGACCGCGCCGGGCAGCCGGGGCAGGCGGCGGGGCAGCACCGCGCGCTGGAGCATGCCGACCAGTTCGTGCTCGGCGTCGAAGGCGCGGACCCGCATCAGCGCCTGTCCTATCAGGCCCGCGCAGGCGGTGAGCAGGGCGCTCTCGTCCGGTCCGAAGTCATGCGGGCGGTCCCAGCCGATGAGGCAGGCGCCGGTCATGCGGCCGTCGGCGGGCAGCGGCAGCACAGCCAGGCCGCCGGGTCCGACCCCGACGAGAGCGGGTTCCAGGTCGGAGTCGGCGGGCCAGACCTGGGCGCGGCCCTCGCCCAGGGCCGCGGCGAGGGTGGGCATGGAGCGCACCGGTGCGTCGGGCCACTCGGTGCGCCACTCGGTGCGCCACAACTCGGGCCAGGCGTCGGGCTCGGGCGGATCGAGGACGGTGACCACGAGCCGGTCGTTCTCCAGCTCGGCGAGGGCGATCCGGTCGGCCTGCAACGGTGTACGCAGCGTCGCCACCACGGCCTGGCTGACCTCCTTGACAGTGCCCGCGGTGGCGAGGGACGCGGCCAGGCGCTGCACCCGGGCCACGTCAGTGACGTCGGAGCGGAGCGTGAAGGCGTCCGCGACGGTGCCGACGAGCCGGGCCGGGCGGCCTTCGCCCGCGGGCCGCAGCCGACCGCGCAGCCGCAGCCACTTCGGCGGGCCGGAAGGCTGCAGGACGCGGAACTCCAAGTCGCGTTCGCCGAGGGACACCGGGTCGGCCTCGACGGCGGACATGAGCGAGGGCAGGTCCTCGGGCACGGTCAGGGCGAGCAGCGTCTCGATCCGGCCGTCGAACGCGTTCCGGTCGATCCGGAACAGCTCCAGGATGCCGTCGCCGACCTCGACCTGGCCGGTGTCCATGGCCAGGCCGAAGGCGTCGGCGGGCAGGTCCCCGGTCTCCCCCGGCCCGGCCGGGACGGGTGTGGTGGTCGCGGCGGCGAGAAGTTCCAGGCAGGCGCGGTCCTCGCGGTCGAAGCCGCCGGGGGCCTCGGTCACGGCGAGCAGCAGGCCGGCGCCGTCGCACACCGGGAGGGCGGCCAGGCTGACGTCCGGGAACGGGGTCCGGCGGCGCGCCCCCGGGTGGCCTGCCAGTTCCCCGGGGCCGAGCCATTGCGGACGCCCGGTGCGGTGCGCCTCGGCGGCCGGTGAGCGGCCGGCGACGGGATGGGTGTCGCGCAGTCCGTACATCGTGCGCGGCAGTCCCGCCGACTCGGTCAGGCACAGCAGGGTGCCGTCGTCACTGAGGGTGTACAGGCCGGCGAACGCCGCGCCGGCGAGGACCAGTGCCTGTTCGAGCACGCGGTGGGTCCGGTGGGCGGTCCGGGGATCGGCGGCGAGTGCGTCGAGGGCGGCTTCGGCACGCTCCCTCCTGGTTCCGCGCAGCGCCGCGCCGTCAGTGACCACATCCGCCATTACAGCGCTTATGGGGCGCCCGCGCAGCCCCTGTGACCGTTCCATGGAGTCGCGAGCACGGGTTTCCCACGGTGTTCCCGCGGCGCCCACCGACACGGACGGTCACCACACGGACGGTGACCGGCGGCGAGGCCGGTTCGCGTGCCCCCCGGTGTCCCGTACTGCCCGCCGCCCCGCGCCTCTCCTCCGCGGCGCGCGCTTCCGATCGCCCCCGCCCGCCCGCGCGCTCCGGTTCCGCACAGCCTTCTCGCTGCGACGGCCGGGGCGTAGGCCCGGGGAGACGGGGTACTCGTCGCCCTTCACCAGCTCGGGAGCGAGTGCCGGGGGGTGCTCTCGCCGTGCGCCGGGCGCCGCCACGAGGGAGCCTTGACCCCTGGGATGCGCGGCGCGCCGCGTGGCGTGAGGAGGTGGTCGCCGTGTCCGAAAGGCAGGCGCCCCCGCAGGCCCCGGCGCCGACCGAGCTGTGGTCCGGCAGACCGCTGCTGTCGCTGTCGCTGGCCTCGATGATGGAGCACGTCCAGGCCCACGCCGGTGCGGTCTATCTGATGGCTCCGGACGAGCCGGTGCTGGAGATGGCCGTGATGGCCGGGCTTCCTCGGGCGTTCGTGGCGCCGTGGGAGCGGATCGGGCTGAGCGCGCCGATCCCGGTGTCCGAGGCGGTGCGCGAGGGCCGGCTGGTCTGGGTGGGCGGCGAGGAGGACATGGCACGCCACTATCCGCGCATCGCGATGGTCCTCCCCTATGCCTTCTCCCTGGCCGCACTGCCGCTGGCGACCGCCGACGCCACCTACGGCGCGGTGTTCGTGACCTGGCCGGGGACGCACCCTCCGGCGCTGTCCGACCACGAGCGGGAGCATCTGACCCGGGCCTGCCGGCTGCTCGCGGCACGGCTGGAGCGGGCGGCGCGGGAGAACCGCCCCCCGCTGCACGAGCCCGACCTGCTGGCGGTGCCGGAGCCGGACGTGGCGAGCACGCTGGGCTCGGTCGAAGCGGCCCGGATGGTGGCCCGGCTGCCGTACGGGCTCGTCTCCCTCGACCTGCACGGCCAGGTGGTCTTCGCCAACGCCGTGGCGGCCCGGCTGCTGGGCGCCGGCGCCGACGAACTGATCGGCACCCGGCTGTGGGCCTCGGTGCCCTGGCTGAACGATCCCGTCTACGAGGACCGCTACCGGGCCGCGCTGATCAGCCAGCAGCCCACCTCGTTCGTGGCGCTGCGCCCGCCGGGCGACTGGCTGTCCTTCCGCCTCTTCCCGAGCATGACGGGACTGACCGTGTGCATCGGCAAGGCCCGTGCGGTGGCGGAGATGGAGCAGCGCACGCCGCGCGACGAGAAGCCGTCCCGGCTGGTGACCATCTCGCAGGTGCTGAGCCTTTCGGGCGCGCTGACCGAGGCGGTCGGCGTGCAGGACGTGGTGCAGCTCGTCGCGGACGAGGTCTGCCCGGCCGTGGGCAGCCAGGGCGTGGTCATTCTCGGCTCCCAGGCCGGACGGCTGCACGTGCTGGGGCAGCGCGGATACCCGAACCCGCGCGCCGTCGACCAGTTCGACGACGCGCCGCTGATGAAACGCACCCCGGGAGCGCACGTCCTCAGAACCGGCGTGCCGGCCTTCTTCGACTCCCGGCAGCAGTTGGAGCACCTGTATCCGGGCCGGTACGAGACCCCGGACGGCTTCGCCGCCTGGGCTTTCCTTCCGTTGATCGCCTCGGGGCGCCCGGTGGGCACCTGTGTGCTCGCCTACGCTCAGCCGCACGTCTTCCCGGCGAGCGAGCGGGCCGTCCTGACCAGCCTGGGCGGGCTGATCGCGCAGGCCCTGGAGCGGGCCCGGCTCTACGACGCCAAGCACCAGCTGGCGCACGGACTGCAGGCGGCGCTGCTGCCGCACTCGCTGGTCCGGCTGCCCGGCATCGAGGCGGCCGCCCGCTATCTGCCGGCCACCCAGGGCATGGAGATCGGCGGCGACTTCTACGACCTGGTGCCGACCCGGCCGTTCCCGGCGGCGGTGATCGGCGACGTCCAGGGGCACAACGTGACCGCGGCCGGGCTGATGGGGCAGATCCGTACCGGGGTCCGCGCGTTCACCACCGGGGGCCAGCCGCCGGAGGAGGTCATGAGCAGCACCAACCGGCTGGTCATCGACCTCGGGGCGGAACTGTTCGCGAGCTGTCTGTACCTGCGTCTGGACCCGGCGCGCGAACAGGCCGTGATGGCCCGGGCGGGGCATCCGCCTCCGCTGCTGAGACGGCCGGACGGCCGGGTACGGGTCCTGGACCTGGCCGGCGGCCCGCTGCTGGGCATCGACGCGACGGCGACGTATCCCCGCACGGAAGTCGGTCTCACCCGTGGTTCACTGCTGGCCCTCTACACCGACGGCCTGATCGAGGCGCCCGGCGTCGACATCGAGGACGCCCTGGCCGACCTGAGCGGGCTGCTCGCGGCGGCGGGCGATCAGCCGCTGGAGCTCCTGGCGGACGAGGTGGTACGGCACTGCGTGGCGTCGCACGAGCGGGCCGACGACGTGGCGGTGCTCCTGCTGCGGGCCCAGTCCGAAGGCTGACCCTCCGACCTCCGACCTCCGAGCTGCGACCCGCGTCGGCCGACGCGCCGGGCGCCGCGGCGGATCGGCTCGCCTCGCGTGTCGTCGGGCGCGCTCGGGAACAATCCCCCGTATGACGATGACCACCGCCGAAGCCGACAAGATCCTCTCCGCCAACTTCGCCCCCTGGGTGCTCGAACTCGGTCTGTCGGTCGAGGCGCTGGGCGAGGACCGTGCCCTCCTGCGCCTGCCCTGGTCAAAGCGGCTGTCCCGGGAGGGCGGCGGCCTGTCGGGACAGGCACTGATGGCCGCCGCCGACACCGCGACCGTGATCGCCGTCTCGGCGGCCCGCGGCACCTTCGTCCCGATGACGACGGTGCAGCAGTCGACGTCCTTCCAGCGGGCGGTGACGGGTTCGGACGTCCTGCTGGAGGCGGTGCTCACCAAGATCGGGCGGCGGATGGCGTTCGCGGACGTCACGATGACCGACGCGGCCTCCGGCGCGCTCGCCGCCCGCGCGAGCACGGTGTACGCGCTGCTGGGCTGATGCGCGCCGATACGAACGCTGATGCGGGCTGAGGCGAACGAACCCGTTGCGGAGCGACAGCCGTTACAAGCCGGCGTGCCCAGGCGAGGCCCTCGACGCGACAGATCCGTCGCCGAAGCCGACACGCCCAACCCCGCCATCAACACGCCCCATCCCGCCGTCAACACGCTCAGTCGCCGATCAGCAACCATCCGTACCGATCGATCGGCGACTTCCCCCATGCAGGGAATCTGCACATCGATTGCCCAAGCGGGTCACGGGGACCCGCGGATCTGCACATCCGTGCGCCCCCTGCCGCGCCTTTGGCGCGGAGTGCCGGATTCGGCTCGACGGGGGCAAGAGTTCGGCCGCACCGATGCCGTGCGGCATGTGAAGGAGTCGCTGGCAAGCCGTGCCCGCTCCTGCACCGGACGAGCCCCTGAGTGACGCAAGTGCCCAGGTGGAGCCGGTGATTGATTGGAAGGGCGAGCAGCCCGCGTGCTTTGATCCATCGCACCGCGAAGGCCGTGCGGGGCTCCCGGAGACGGGCGCTCGGCGGCCGCGGCCGCGGCCGTCCCCAGAGGGGGCCGCTCTCCCCCTTATGAATACCCATACGAAGGGAAGTTCCATCATGAACTCCACCCCCCAGGTCCAGACCGCCGAGATCTCCGACGCCGAGCTGGACAACGTCTCCGGCGGCCTGATCGGTGGCGTCGTCGCCACCACCACCGGCCTGGCGGACACGGTTCTCCCGGTCTCCGGCGTGGTCAACACCGCCGTCGGCACCGTCGAGGGTCTCACCGGCCTGAACACCCAGCCGGTCACCGGCCTGGTCTCGGGTCTCTGATCGCAGCTCATTGACGCCGAGTCCCGGAGCCGTCCTGCGGCTCCGGGACTCCGCGGTGTTCCGTGTCCGCCGTGCCAGAGTCTCTCCGCAGGTGAGGGAAGTTCCGTGCAGTTCCGCCAACAGGCCCTCGCCAAGCTCCAGTCACCCGAGGAACTGGACCTTCCGGTGCGTCTCGCCCGCCCGCAGGGCTGGCTCGCGCTCCTGGTCACGGTCCTCGTGGTAGCGGCCGCTACCGTGTGGGCGGTGACCGGATCGGTCGCCTCCACGGTCGGCGCGCCCGCCATCCTCACGCACGGGCAGGGCAGTTACATCCTGCAGAGTCCGGTCTCGGGCCAGGTCACCGCCGTACTCGCCCGACAGGGCCAGCGGCTGGCCGCCGACTCCCCCGTCCTGAAGGTCCGCACCGGTCAGGGCGAATCGGTCGTGCGCACGGTCGCCCCCGGCCGGATCACCACGCTCGCCGCGACCATCGGGCAGATCATCCAGACCGGTGCCGACGTCGCCGCGGTGGAGAAGATCGCACACGCCTCGGACCCGCTGTACGCGACGGTGTACGTGCCCGCCGAGAACGCCACCGCCATCCCCGCGAACGCCCCCGTCGACCTGACCGTGTCGTCGGTGTCCACCCAGGAGTACGGAGTGCTGCGCGGCCATGTGAAGTCGGTGGACCGCACCGCCCAGTCCGCCCAGTCGATCGCGGCGTTCCTCGGTGATGGCCAGTTGGGCGAGCAGTTCACCAAGGACGGGCGGCCGGTGGCCGTGCTCGTGCGGCTGGACACCTCGTCGGCCACCAGGAGCGGCTACCACTGGTCCTCGGCGGACGGCCCGCCGTACGCCCTGGACTCGATGACCCTGGCCACCGGCTCGATCCGGCTGGCCGACCAGCGTCCCGTCGATTGGCTGCTGCCGTGACCACCGCCCAGGAAACCCGCGGCCGACGGCGCGCCGCCCCGGCCAAGCGGCCGGTCCCCAAGGCCGCGCGCAAGGCCGTCCGCACGCCGACCGTGCTACAGATGGAGGCCGTCGAGTGCGGCGCCGCCGCGCTCGCCATGGTGCTCGGCCACTACGGGCGGCACATCCCGCTGGAGGAACTGCGCATCGCCTGCGGGGTCTCCCGCGACGGCTCACGCGCCAGCAACCTGCTGAAGGCGGCCCGCGGCTTCGGGCTGACCGCCAAGGGCATGCAGATGGACCTGGCCGCGCTCGCCGAGGTGGCGGCACCGGCCATCCTGTTCTGGGAGTTCAACCACTACGTCGTCTACGACGGCATGGGCCGCCGGTTCGGGCGGCGCGGCGTGTACATCAACGATCCCGGCAAGGGCCGCCGCTTCGTGCCCATGGAGGAGTTCGACGGCAGCTTCACCGGGGTGGTCCTGGTGCTGGAACCCGGCGACGGCTTCACCCGGGGCGGGCGCAGGCCGGGGATCCTCGGCGCGATGCCGGCCCGGCTGCGCGGCACCGCGGGCACCCTGCCGGCGGCGGTACTCGCCAGTCTGCTGCTGGTGGCGGTGGGCGCGGCGGTGCCCGCGCTCAGCCGGACGTACATCGACATGTTCCTCATCGGCGGGCAGACCTCGCTGCTCGGCGTGCTGTTCGCGTCGATGGGCACCTGCGTGCTGCTCACGCTGATGCTGACCTGGCTCCAGCAGACCAACCTGCTGCACGGCCGGATCATCTCCTCGACCCTGTCCAGCGCCCGCTTCCTGCGCCATCTGCTGCGGCTGCCGGTGACGTTCTTCGCCCAGCGCAGCCCGGCCGACCTGGTGCAGCGGTTGCAGTCCAACGACCAGGTCGCCGAGACGCTGGCCCGGGACCTGGCGGCGGCGGGTGTGGACGCGATCGTGGTCGTGCTGTACGCCGTACTGCTGTACACGTACGACCCGCAGCTGACGTTCGTCGGCGTCGGTGTGGCGCTGCTCAACATCGTGGCGATGCGGTGGGTGGTGCGGCTGCGCGCGACCCGTACCGCGAAGCTGCGGGCGGACACCGCCCGGCTCACCAACACTTCTTACACCGGCCTTCAGTTGATCGAGACGATGAAGGCGACCGGCGGCGAGGACGGCTACTTCCGCAAGTGGGCCGGGCAGCACGCGACCACTCTTGAGGAGCAGCAGCGGCTCGGTGTGCCCAGCGCCTGGCTGGGTGTGGTCGCGCCGACGCTGGCCACGTTCAACAGCGCGCTCATCCTGTGGATCGGCGGCCTGCGCGCGGTGGAGGGCCATATCTCGGTCGGTCTGCTGGTCGCCTTCCAGTCGCTGGTGACCCGCTTCACCGCCCCGCTGACCCGGCTCAACGGGGTGGCCGGCCGCATCCAGGACTTCGCGGCGGACGTGGCCCGGCTCAAGGACGTGGAGAACTTCCGCGCCGACCCGGTGTACGACCGTCCCGGCGCGGGCGAGTCGACCCGCCGCCTGCACGGCCACGTGGAGCTGGAGAACATCTCCTTCGGTTACAGCCCGCTCGACAAGCCGCTGCTCACCGGTTTCGACCTGGCCGTCGGCCCCGGCCGGCAGGTCGCCCTGGTGGGCGGTTCGGGCAGCGGCAAGTCGACGGTCTCCCGGCTGATCGCCGGTCTGTACACCCCGTGGGAGGGGGTGATCCGCATCGACGGGCAGCGTCTCGACGACATTCCGCGCGGTTCGCTCGCCGCCTCCGTCTCCTTCGTCGACCAGGACGTGTTCCTCTTCGAGGGCACGGTCCGCGACAACGTCGCCCTGTGGGATCCGTCGGTCCCGGACGAAGCCGTGGTGGAGGCGCTGCGCGACGCGGCCCTGTACGACGTGGTGGCGCGCCGGCCGGGCGGCGTCCACAGCAGGGTCGAGCAGGACGGCCGCAACTTCTCCGGCGGCCAGCGGCAACGTCTGGAGATCGCGCGGGCGCTGGTGCGCCGGCCCAGCGTGCTGGTCCTCGACGAGGTGACGAGCGCGCTGGACGCGGAGACGGAGCTGGCCGTGATGGACAACCTGCGGCGGCGGGGCTGTGCCTGCGTGGTGATCGCGCACCGGCTCAGCACCGTGCGCGACAGCGACGAGATCGTGATGCTCCAGCACGGCACGGTCGTCGAACGCGGGCGCCACGACGACCTGGTGGCCCGCGGCGGAGCGTACGCCGCGCTGGTCAGGGAGCGGTGAGATGACGGACGCGCACGGCGGCGACCTGGTCCTCGGCGCGCTCGGCGCGCTGGGCACGCCGATCGACTGCGGCGGCTTCGGCCGCCTCGACCTGGCGGGCCCGCAGACGCTGTGGCTGGTCGCGGGCGGTGCCCTGGACCTGTTCGCGGTGGACGCCGAGCAGCAGGGCCACTGGCACCACCTCGGCCGGCTGGCGGCGGGCGCGTTGCTGCTCGGCCCGGTTTCGGGCGCCCGGCACACCCTGGTGGCCCGCCCGCTGCGGGACTGCGTGGTGCGCCGCATCGGGCTGCGCGAGCTGTACCAGGAGCCGCAGACCGACAGCTGGTCCTACGACGAGTACGGCAACCCGCAGTACGTGCCGCCGACGTCGAGCCCGCTGGAGTACGCCCTCGCCCTGGGGGTCGGCCGTGGTCTGTCCGTCCTGTTCCAGGCACCGCTGGCGACCGAGCGGGCGGCCGAGGACGGCGGTACCCCCGTGCGCGCGTCTGCGGGGACGGGGGACGATGACGACGTCTTCTGGATGCAGGTGCCGCCGGGCAGTGTGCGGTACGGGTCGGTGTACGGCGCGGAGGCCGCGGACGACCTGCTGATGGACCCGGCACTGTGGCAGGGCATGGTCGAGCAGCAGTTCCGGCTGCTGACCGCGTTGGACCGCTGGATCGAACAGCTGGAGCGCACCCATGAGACGCGCACGGCCGCCGGGATCAAGGCGGGCGAGGCGGCCCGGGCCCAGGCCGACCGCACCCTGCTCGCCTCGATCGGCAGGGCGTCGGCGAAGCCCGCCACGGCCGCCGACGCCGATGCCACCTACGCCGCCTGCAAGCTGGTCGCCCGAGCCGCCGGGATCACGCTCGCCGAGCCGCCGCGGGCCGGCACCGGGGACGACCGGCTCGACCCGGTCGAGCGGGTGGCGCTCGCCGCCCGGGTGCGCACCCGGGCGGTGCGGCTGACCGGCCGCTGGTGGCGGGACGACGTGGGTCCGCTGGTCGGGCACCGGGCGCTGTCCGGGGCGCCGGTGGCGCTGCTGTGGCGGCGCGGCGGCTATGTGGCCGTGCATCCGGCGACCGGCCGGGAGACCCCGGTGGAGAAGGCCAACGCCGAGGAGTTCGAGCCGCGCGCGGTGATGTTCTACCGCCCGCTGCCCGACCGGATGCCCGGCCCGCTCGGACTGCTGCGGTTCACCACCCGCGGCACCCGCGGCGACCTGCTGGCGCTGCTGCTGTCCGGCCTGGTGACGGTCGCGATCGGCGCGCTCGTGCCGATCGCCACCGGCAGGGTGCTCGGCGAGTACGTGCCCAAGGCCCAGCAGGGGCTGATCGTGCAGGTCTGTCTGGCCGTCATGATCAGCGGGGTGGTGGCGGCCGCGTTCACGCTGTTGCAGAACCTGACCATCCTCCGGCTGGAGGGCCGTATCGAGGCGACGCTCCAACCGGCCGTCTGGGACCGGATGCTGCGTCTGCCGACCGGGTTCTTCACCCGGCGCTCGACGGGCGAACTGGCCAGTGCCGCCATGGGGGTCAGCGCCATGCGGCGGATACTCGCGGGCGTCGGCCCGGTGGTCGCCCAGTCGGGGACCGTGGGCGCGATGAACCTGGCGCTGCTGTTCTGGTACAGCGCGTCGATGGCGCTGGCGGCGCTCGGCATGCTCGTGGTCGTCGCGGCCGTGTTCCTGGGCCTGGGGCTGTGGCAGGTGCGCTGGCAGCGGCGGCTGACGGTGCTCGGCAACCAGCTGAACAACCAGGCGTTCCAGACGCTGCGCGGCCTGCCGAAACTGCGGGTGGCGGCGGCCGAGAACTACGCCTACGCCGCGTGGGCGGCCGAGTTCGCGCGCAGCCGTGAACTCCAGCAGCGCGTGGGCCGGATCAAGAACCTGACCACGGTGCTGGGTTCGGTGTACCTGCCGGTGTGCACGCTGCTGATGTTCATGCTGCTGGCGGGTCCGGCCCGGGGCAGCATGTCGGCGGCGGCGTTCCTCACCTTCAACACCTCGGTGACCATGCTGCTCACCTCGGTCACCCAGCTGACCGGCTCGTTCGTCTCGGCGGTGGCCGCCTGGCCGCTGTTCGAGGAGATCCGGCCGGTGCTGGAGGCGGTGCCGGAGGTCCGCAGGGCGAGCACCCGGCCCGGCCCGCTGTCCGGTGCGGTGGCGGCCCGTCGGCTGTCCTTCCGGTACACCGACGACGGACCGCTGGTCCTGGACGACGTGTCGTTCGAGGTGCGGCCGGGTGAGTTCGTGGCGGTCGTCGGCCCCAGCGGCTGCGGCAAGTCGACCCTGCTGCGGCTGCTGATCGGATTCGACCGGCCGCTTTCGGGCAGTGTGCTGTACGACGGGCAGGACCTGGCGGCGCTCGACCAGTCGGCCGTGCGCCGCCAGTGCGGGGTGGTGCTCCAGCACGCCCAGCCGTTCACCGGGTCGATCCTGGACGTCATCTGCGGGACCGAGGCGTACACGCCCGAGGAGGCGATGGCGGCGGCGGAACTGGCGGGGCTCGCCGAGGACATCAAGCGGATGCCGATGGGCCTGCACACGATCGTCTCCGGCGGCGGCGCGGTCTCCGGCGGGCAGCGGCAGCGCCTGATGATCGCCCAGGCGCTGATCCGGCGGCCGCGCATCCTGTTCTTCGACGAGGCGACCAGCGCCCTGGACAACGACACCCAGCGCACGGTCATCGAGAGCACGCGGGCGCTGAACGCCACGCGGATCGTCATCGCCCACCGGCTGTCGACGGTGCTGGACGCGGACCGGATCATCGTGATGGAGGACGGCCGGATCATCCAGCAGGGCCCGCCCGCGGAACTGCTCGCCGACACCGGGGGCCGGCTGCACGAGCTGGTGCGGCGGCAACTGGCCTGAGGGGTCAGTCGAGTCCGGGCACGGGTGCGCCGGAGGGGACCCCGGCCGCGAGGTAGCCGGCGTAGAACTCCTTCCAGGGCGCGCTCATGCCGGCGTGCGAGCCGGTGAAGGTCCCGCCGCGGGCCAGCGCGTCCAGGGCGGCGAGGCACACCTCCCAGCCGGCGCCGTTGCGGGCGGCGGTGTTGTCGGCGGCGAGGACGTCGGTGAGGGTGAAGCGGGTGCGCCGGCCGTCGACCTCCTCCAGGTCGAAGTGGAGTTCGTCACCGCCCCAGTCGAAGGACAGGTGCCGGGGCGGGTCGACGGCGAGCACCCGGCCGGTCGACTCCGGCATGTTCGGGTCGCCGGCGAACCGGATCGTGCCGCCCGGCCGCAGGTCGATCTCGGCGCGGGAGGGGAACCACCGGGCGAGTTCCCCGGGGTCGGTCACGAACCGCCAGACGCGGTCGACCGGATGGTCGTAGGTGCGGCTGAAACGGACGGCGGAGCGGCCGTCGTCCAAGGTCACAAAGGTTCCGGTGAGTTCGGCCGGCATGGTGTTCAGTCCTTCGGGGCGGAGGGTCGCGTGCGGTCGTCCGACGTCTCGTCGAGGCGGCGCCCCAGGGCGTCCAGGCTGGTGTTCCACAGCTTGCGGTAGGGGGCGAGCCAGGCGTCGAGTGCGGACATCGGGGCCGGGTCGAGGGCGTAGACGCGACGCTGCGCCTCCTGCCGGACCCGTACCAGCCCCGCCTCCCGGAGCACCTTCAGGTGCTTGGAGGTGCTGGGCTGGCTCAGACCGCACGCCTCCACGATCTCCCCGACGGCCCGCGGGCGCTCCAGGAGGAGCGCGACGATGGCCCGACGATGGGGGTCGGCGAGGGCCGCCCAGAGCATGGCGTCGGACATGGCAGCAATATGCCTCCAGGGTTATATGACTGTCAAGGAATACGAAGCCCTGCCCGCCACATCGAAACGTTGCCGTTTCGCTCGCGATGGTCTAGCCTCGACGCGTACGAAACAGTTTCGTACTTCTGTGTCAAACCCGGAACGACTTCCCTGGAGCGGTTCTCCCATGCCTCAGAAGACCCTGCCCGACGACGCCCTCGCGGGTGCCGTGGAGGCACCTCCCGCGGCGCCGCCCTCGCCGCGGCGCTGGTGGATCCTCGCGATCATCGCCGTCGCGCAGCTGATGGTGGTGCTCGACGCCACGATCGTGAACATCGCCCTGCCGTCCGCACAGGCGGACCTCGGTTTCTCGGACGGCAACCGGCAGTGGATCGTCACCGCGTACGCCCTCGCGTTCGCCTCGCTGCTACTGCTCGGCGGTCGCATAGCCGACCTGTTCGGCCGCAAGCCCGCCTTCCTCGTCGGCATCGTCGGGTTCGCCGCCGTCTCCGCGCTGGGCGGTGCGGCGAACGGCTTCACCATGCTGGTCATCGCCCGCGCCCTACAGGGTGCCTTCGGCGCTCTGCTCGCGCCCGCCGCGCTGTCGCTGCTCAACACCACGTTCACCGACGCCCGTGAGCGGGCGCGGGCGTTCAGCGTGTACGGCGCCATCGCCGGCGCCGGCGGTGCGGTGGGGCTGCTGCTCGGCGGCGTCCTCACGGACGCGCTCGACTGGCGCTGGACGCTGTACGTCAACGTGGCCATCGCCGTGGTCGCCTTCATCGGCGGCTCGGTGCTGCTGACCAACCACCGCGACGGCGCGGGCTCCAAGCTGGACGTGCCGGGCACGATCCTGGTCGCCGCCGGCCTCTTCTCCATGGTCTACGGCTTCTCCAACGCCGAGACGCACGACTGGGGTTCGCCGCTGACCTTCGGCTTCCTGATCGCGGGTGGGGTGCTGCTGGCCGCGTTCACCTGGTGGCAGACCCGCGCCGCGCACCCGCTGCTGCCCCTGCGCATCCTGCTGGAGCGCGGCCGGGCCGCCTCGTACATCTCGGTGCTGATCACCGGCGCGGGCATGTTCGGCGTGTTCCTCTTCCTCACCTACTACCTACAGCTCAACCTCGGCTTCAGCCCGACGAAGACCGGTGTGGCGTTCCTGCCGATGGTCGGCGCCCTGATGGTGACCGCGCAGCTCGGCACCACGGTGCTGCTGCCGAGGATCGGTCCCAAGACCGTGATCTCGCTGGGCTTCGCCGTCGCCGCCGTGGGCATGGCCTGGCTGACCGGCATCGGGGTCGGCTCCGACTACGCCACCGCGGTGCTGCCGCAGCTGATCGTGACCGGCGTGGGTCTCGGCCTGGTCATGCCGCCCGCCATGCAGCTGGCCACGGGTGGGGTCGCCGCCGAGGACGCGGGCGTGGCCTCCGCGACGGTCAACGCCATGCAGCAGGTGGGCGGTTCGATCGGCACGGCGCTGCTGAACACGCTCGCCGCGAGCGCCGCCACCGACTACCTGGCCGGCCGGGACGCCACCAGCAAGGCGGTCCAGGCGCAGGCGACCATCGAGAGCTACACCACCGCCTTCTGGTGGTCGGCCGGCCTCTTCGCGGTGGGTGCGCTGATCGCGCTGTTCCTCTTCCGCCGCGGCGCGCCGCAGCAGGTCCCCGGTACCGCGCCCGTCGTGCACATGTGACGACCGTACGGGCTCCGCGGGGCCGCTGAGCGGAGCCACCACCGGGCCGAGGGGCCGCCGTCCACAGGGAGACGGCGGCCCCTTGGTCGTCCGCCCCCTTCGTCATATGGCCGCATCGCCGTCCGGTCGCTTCGTCGTCCGGCCCCTTCGCCGTGGCCGCATCGCCGTCCGGTCGCTTCGTCGTCCCGTCGCCTGCCACGACGTCGCGGGCGGGCGCCCGGAATCCGGGCCCGCTCACGGAGGTCGGGCCGTCAGGCGGCCGTGTTCCCGGGGGCGGTGGGCGGCCCCACTCCGCCCACCGCCCCCGGAGCGGGACCGCCGCCGCGCCGGAGCCCGCGCTCTCCACCCGCGGGTTCGGTACGGCAGACGCGGCGGCCGTCGGGTGCCGCCGCCCGACCGGGCCGACGGCGCGGCGGCGAGGGCGAGTCTGCCGAGTCCGCCGCCGAAACTCACCTCCGACCCATACGTTTCAGTAACCTCACGTATGGAATCAGTGGCGTGAAGTGACGGAACCTGAACGCCTCGCCCCCGGAACCCCGCGGCCCTTGATCGGCTCACGCCTGCGGCTGGCCGGATTCCGGTGCCTCGGCAAAAGTCCTGAATCATTCCGGTTCCGCTCTCGGCGGACCTCTCCGCCGCCCCCTTGTGTTCGTGCGTCGGCGGAGTAATGGTCATTACATGATTACGACAGAAGAACGAGAGAAACTGCGGGGCTGGTTCACCGGCCGGGTGCCGGAGGACCTCTTCACCGAGCTGGTCGAAGTGACCGTGGACCGCGAGGAGATCACCGTCGTCGGCCGCATACCCGAGCCCCGGCTCACCGACGACACCACGGAGGCCGAACGGGCGGCGGCCGTCGAGGGCCGCATCCAGGAGTTCCGGGAACGCACCCGTGAGACCCGGATGACGGTGGCCCGCGAGGCCGAGCACCGGTTCGGCCGGAAGGTGTCCTGGGGCGTGGCCTGCGGCACGCGTCAGGCCCTGTTCACGCATGTCGCGGCGCCGGTGATGACCAGGCTGCGGCAGCCGGAGCGGCAGGTCCTCGACACCCTGATCGCCGCGGGCGTGGCCCGCAGCCGCAGTGACGCCCTGGCCTGGTGCGTACGCCTGGTCCAGCGCCACACGGACGACTGGCTCACCGAGCTGCGCACGTCCCTGGAACACGTCCAGCGGGTGCGGGCCCAGGGACCCGACACCGCGGAGGCGGCCGACTCGCCCGGCGACGAGGCGGAGGAAGGCTGATCACGAGTTCGGCCGCCATGAAGGAAAGTCAGAATCCCCAGGGGAAACGGCTCTTGGCGCCCGGCGCGGCAGGCGGGCGTGCACCCCGTGTGAAAGGTGTGCACGCAACGGTCCGGCGCGCACGCTGCCGACGCACCGGGCCGGGTGGTCCACTGGGATCCGGCCCTCCTCGAAGGCCCCGCGCGGGACGGCGGCTCTCCCGCGTGAAACCGGCCGCCGACCCCGTTCCTCCCACCCGCGGTCGGCGGCCCCGGGGCGGGGGGCCGGCGGCCGGGGGCCGATTCCCCCGGCCGCCGCCGCCCGACGGTCCCCGGTCCGGACCCACCGGGTCACCGGGGCGCCGGATCACCGGGTCACCGGGTCACCGGGTCACCGGGTCACCGGGCTCACAGCTGCCAGGAGCGGAGCCGGTCGGCCGCGCCGTAGACGTCCGTCTTCCCCGACATCAGGTCGCGGGCGAGGTCGACGAGGGCGCCGTAGGGCGGGTCGATGCCGACGCCGCTGGCGAACATGTAGGCCACGGCCGCGGCGCAGGCGAAGCGGGCGTTGGCCGACGGCAGCGGCCTGAGCAGGGCGAGGGTGTGCAGCAGGGCGGCGGCCCGCCAGGCCGGGTCGGAGTCCACGCCGAGCCGGGGCGGGTCCACCCGGTGCCGGGCGACGGCGGCGACCAGCGCCGAGAAGTCGTCGACCGTGGGCTGGTCCGGCAGCACTTCCTCGTGTCGCTGGAGCAGCCAGGGCACATCGATATGGATGACGGGCGGCATCGGTTCAGGCGGCCCGTCCCACGCCCTTGGCGGGGGGTTCGTCGTCCGGGAACGCGGCGGCGAACTCGGCCGCGTGGGCGGTGAAGAAGCGCCGGAACGCCTCGGCACCCTCCTGCAGTGCCCGGTGCCGGGCGATGTCGGCGGCGGCGGCCTCGCGTACGAGTGCCTTCATCGACGTACCCCGTTCCTTGGCGATCTGCCGCAGATCCTCTAGCTCGCGTTCGCTGAACTCCACATTGAGAGCTGGCATGCACTCACGGTACCGCTCGGGTACTTACCGGTAAATACCAGCAGGTCAAGTGCCATGCCTCGCGGTACCCACCGCGCGTGAGCACCATGTCCGACTTCCGCCGGTGCCGCGCCCGTCCGCGCGGCAGACTCGTCACCGGAATCCCCCGGACCCATGGACCGGGACGCACGGGGGCCAGGACGACCGGAGACGAAGGAGACGGTCACGATGACCCTGTACACCCTCCACGACAGCCCGCTGGGCGAACTGCTGCTGACCGGCGAGGAGTCGCCCGGCGGCACCGTGCTCACCTCGCTGTCCATGCCGGGGCGGCGCGGCGGACCCGGTATCGGCCCCGGCATGCGCCGCGACGAGAGGGCCTTCGCCGTGGCGACCGCCCGACTGGACGCGTACTTCGCGGGCCGGCTCACCCGGTTCGAGCTGCCCCTGTCCGCCGCCGGCAGCGAGTTCCGGCAGCGGGTGTGGCGCGCCCTGGACGACATCCCGTACGGCACCACGACGACGTACGGCGCGCTGGCCGAGCGGCTGGGCGTGCCCCGGGCGGAGATCCGGGCGCTCGCCGCCGCCGTGGGCGCCAACCCACTGCTGCTCGTCCGCCCCTGCCACCGGGTCGTCGGCGCCGACGGCTCGATGCGCGGATATGCGGCCGGGGTGGAGCGCAAGGTGCGGCTGCTCACCCACGAGGGCGCGCTCCAGCTGCTGCCGGTGGGCTGAGGCGGCGGTCATGACCCTCGCCCACGCCAGGCCGAGCGCCGCGCCGCCGACACCGACTGGTCCGCGCTCGCCGCGGAGCTGGACGCCCACGGCGGCGCGTCCACGGCGGAACTGCTGACGCCCGCCGAGTGCCGCGAGCCGGCCGGCCTGTACGAGAGGCCGGAGCTGTTCCGGACCACCGCCGGCCTGGCCCGGCACCGGTTCGGCGCCGGCGCCTACCGCTGTTTCCCCCACGAACCGCCCGCCCCGGCGGCCGCGCTACGTGGCCGCGCTCTCCCCGCGACTGCCGTCCGGCCGACGACCCTGCCGACGACCCTGCCAACAATCCGGTCGACAATCCGGTCGACGAGGCCACCGGTCATTTCGTCGCCCACCGCGAGCTGCTGTTCGGGCTCGTCTACACCATGCTCGGCAGTGTCGCCGACACCGAGGACGTCCTCTAGGAGACCTGACTGTCGTGGGTGTCCCGGGGCGCCGGCGCCCCGCCCGCCGAGGTCGCCCATCCGCGCGCCTATCTCGCGCGGATCGCCGTCAACCACGCGCTGCGGCGGCGGTCCGCGATCAGCCGGCGCCAGGAGACGTACGTCGGCCCCTGGCTGCCCGAGCCGCTGGTCGCCCCGCCCGGGGAGGACGAGGACCCGGCCCTGCGCAACGAGTCCGTGTCGCTCGCCATGCTGGTGGTGCTGGAGTCGCTGACCCCGCTGGAGCGCGCGGTGTTCGTGCTGCACGAGGTGTTCGGGCACGCCCACACCGAGATCGCCGGCATCATCGACCGCAGCCCGGCGGCCGTACGGCAGTTGGCGCACCGCGCACGGTCCCACGTGCATGCCCGCCGGCCGAGGTACGAGGCGCATCCGCGGGTGCGCCGGGAGGCGACGGAGCGGTTCGTGCGGGCCGCGCTCGGTGGGGACCTCGGGGCGCTGCTGGAGATCCTGGCGCCGGACGTCACGGTGTGGACGGACGGCGGCGGCAGCCGCAGGCCGGCCGGGCTGCGCCCGGTGCGCGGCCGGGACAAGGCGGCCCGCCTGATCACCGCGCACGCCAGCCGGCACGACCCGCGCGGCCTGGAGCTGCGCTACCGCAGGGTCAACGGGGACGCGGCGGCGGTGCTGTTCGACGGCGACGCCGCCTACGCCGTGACGGTCATGGACCTCACGCCCGACGGCGACCGGGTGTCCGGGGTCTACATCGTGACCAACCCCCGAGAAGCTCACGCACGTCCGCAAGGAGGGGGCGTGAGCGAGGGCCGGCGACGGCAGCGGCCGTCCGCCTCGGAGCGCGTCGCCGACTGGGCCGACGGCCGCCTCGGCATCCACACCCTGGCCAGGCAGTACCTGCGGAAGGTCTTCCCGGACCACTGGTCGTTCCTGCTCGGGGAGATCTGTCTGTACAGCTTCGTCGTGCTGGTCCTGACGGGCGTCTACCTCACCCTCTTCTTCCACCCGTCGATGAACGAGGTGACGTACCACGGCGGTTACGTCCCGCTCAACAGCATCCGAATGTCCGAGGCGTACGCCTCCACGCTGCACATCAGCTTCGACGTGCGCGGCGGGCTGCTCATCCGGCAGTTGCACCACTGGGCGGCGCTGGTGTTCGTCGCGGCGATGCTGACGCACATGCGGCACTTCTTCACCGGGTCGTTCCGCAGGCCGCGGGAGCTGAACTGGCTGTTCGGCTGGGCGCTGCTGTTCCTCGGGCTGTTCGAGGGCCTGTTCGGCTACTCGCTCCCGGACGACCTGCTCTCCGGGACGGGCCTGCGCTTCGTCAATGGCGCCCTGCTGTCCGTTCCGATCGTCGGTACGTACCTGTCGATGGTCCTGCTGGGCGGTGAATTCCCGGGCCATGACATCGTCGCCCGCTTCTACTCGCTGCACGTCCTGCTGCTCCCGGGCGTGATGGCGGCGCTGGTGGTCCTCCATCTGCTGCTGGTCGTCCACCACAAGCACACCCAGTTCGCGGGCCCCGGCCGCACCGAACGCGATGTCGTGGGCGCCTCGTTCCTGCCGGTGTACCTGGCGAAGGCGGGCGGCTTCTTCTTCCTGGTGTCCGGGCTCCTCGCGCTGCCGGCGGCGGTCGCGACCGTCAACCCGATGTGGGCGTACGGTCCGTTCCGCGCCGACCAGGTCTCCACGGGCGCCCAGCCCGACTGGTACCTGGGGTTCGCCGAGGGGCTGGTGCGGATCATGCCGGGCTGGGAGATCGACCTGTGGGACCGCACCCTCGTCCTCGGCGTGCTGATCCCGGTGGTCGTCTTCCCGCTGCTCCTGCTGTTCATCGGCGTCCATCCGTTCCTGGCGGCCCGGATCACGGGCGACGGCCGGGAGCACCACCTCCTGGACCGGCCGCGCGACCGGCCGGTGCGCACGGCCGCCGGGGCGGCCTGGATCAGCCTCTGCCTGGTACTGCTCGCGGGCGGCGTACTGCTCGCGGGCGGCGGCAACGACATCGCGGCGACCGGCTGCACCTGTCGGTCAACGCGGTGACCTGGGCGATCAGGGTCGGCGTCGTCGCCGTGCCGACGGCCGTGTTCGTGCTCACCCGGCGCATCTGTCTGGGGTTGCGGCTCAGGGACCGGGAGCTGGTGACGCACGGCCGGGAGACCGGGGTGATCGAGCGGCTGCCGAACGGCGGGTACGCCGAGGTGCGGCGACCGCTGGACCCGGCCCGCATCCACACCCTGACCGCACACGAGCGGCCGGGGGAACTCGTCGAGCGGAAGAAGACCTGACCCGGGCCCGTCGCGGACCGGGGCCGGCCGGCTGTCGTCCGGCGGGTCCGGTCGACGGCCCGGCCCCGCCAATGGCCCTGTCCGTCACGGGAGTCGGCCTCGCGGCCACCGGTGGTGCACGGGATGTCCGGCGTGGCCGGGCCGAGGCGGGTCCGCGGGGCCGCTCCCCCCGCTCGGATTCCGTCCGGCCGGATCATCCTCCTCCCCTCCGGCCGATGGGCCCGGCGGGCTCGCGTAGCCGTCCGTCACCGGAGCCGAAGCACTACGCTGGAACACAAGTGACGCACCTGCTCACTGTGAGTGTGCGCTTGGGAGTGGCGAGATGAGCCCGGTCTATCCGTTCGACGACGCGACGACGGCCCGGGCTGTCATCAGTGACGACGGCATCCTGGTCGAGTGGAACGGAGGCGCCCGGCGGCTGCTCGGCCACACCGCGGCCGACGTCGTGGGCCGCCCGGCGGCCCGGCTCCTCGCCGGTGACGGCGTCCCGGCCGCCCCCGCCGGTCCCCGCTGGCACGGCACGGTCGACCTGCGCCACCGGGACGGCCGCACGGTGTCGGTCTGGCTGCTGGCCCACCACCGGTCGCCGCACGCCGGCCGCCCCGGCGACTGGCTCGTCGTCACCCCGCTCGCCGACGACGCGCCCGACGCCGCCCACGACCCGCTGACCGGCGCGGCGCTCGACCAGTCCCCGTGCGCCATCGCGGTCTACGACGACCGGCTGCGGCTGTGCTGGATGAACGACGCCATGGCCGGGGTGATCGGCCTGCCCGAGGCGCGCCTTCGGGGCCTCAGGATGTCCGAGATCGGCGGCGACCTGGTGAGCGACGACATGGAGGACGCCCTCCTCGACGTGCTCACCGGCGAGCGGCCCCGGGACGTGCGGACCCATACACGCGCCGGCGGCGAGGAGCGGGCGCACGCCTGGCTGGTCCGGATGGCCCCTGTCCGCGACACCGACGGGCGGGTGCGGGGCGTGTCCGTGGCCGCCCACGACTTCACCGACAACTACTTGGCCCGGGAGCGGCTGCAACTGGTCAACGAGGCGAGCATGCGCATCGGCAGCACCCTGGACGTCACCCGGACGGCAGAGGAACTGGCGGCCGTGTGCGTACCCGCGCTCGCCGACTTCGTCACCATCGACCTGATCGACCCGCACGGCCACAGCGGCGAGATCGCGCCGCCGGTCAACGCGCCGGTCACGCTGCGCCGCATCGCGCACCGCTCCGTGCTGCCGGGCGACCCCGAGGCGGTGACCGAGATCGGCCAGCTCGCCGTCTACGCGGAATTCTCCCCCCAGGCCGACTCGCTCGTCTCGGGCCGCCCGGTCGTGGGCTCGCTGCCGTCCGACCGGTTGACCCGGTGGCTGGCCGCGGATCAGGCGCGCGCCCTGCGGTCCCAGGAGTACGGCGTCCACGCCATCATGATCGTGCCGATCCAGGCCCGCGGGCTGGCCCTCGGGGTCGCGGGCCTCGCCCGGCACCGGAGCCCCGGCCCGTTCACCCCCGACGACGTCCTGCTGGCCGAGGAGGTCACGGCCCGGGCCGCGGTCTGCATCGACAACGCCCGCCGCTACTCCCGCGAGCGCGAGACCGCCATCGCCCTGCAACGCAGCCTGCTGCCCCGAACACTGCCGCGCACGGCCGTCGTGCAGGCCGCGTCCCGCTATCTGCCCGCGGCCCGCGCCGGGGTGGGCGGTGACTGGTTCGACGTCATCCCGCTGTCCGGGATGCGGGTCGCCATGGTCGTCGGGGACGTCGTGGGCCACGGCATCCAGGCATCGGCCACCATGGGACGGCTGCGCACCGCCGTACGGACCCTCGCCGACATCGACCTGGCCCCCGACGAGCTGCTCACCCACCTCGACGACCTGGTGGTCCGGCTGTCCGAGGAGTCGGGCGAGCCGGGCGACGAGGCCGGCCCCGGCGATGTCGGCGCGACCTGCCTGTACGCCGTGTACGACCCGGTGTCGCGGCGCTGCACCCTGGCCCGCGCCGGGCATCCCCCGCCGGTGCTGGTGCCGCCCGGGGGCACCCCTCGCCAGCTGGACCTGCCCGCCGGGCCGCCCCTGGGCCTTGGCGGGCTGCCGTTCGAATCGGCCGAGGTGAAGCTGCCCGACGGCAGCCTGCTCGCGCTGTACACGAACGGTCTGATCAGCAACCGGGACTGGGACGCCGGCGCCGCCCAGCGGCTGCTGCTCGACGCCCTCGCGCCGCGCAGGGGCAGCGCGGGTCCCGCGGACTCCCTGGACGAGACCTGTGACCGGATCCTGCGGTACCTGCTCCCGCCGGACGGCGTCCCGGACGACGTGGCCCTGCTGCTGGCGCGCACCCGGGGGCTGCCCGCCTCCCAGGTGGCCGCGTGGGACATCCCGGTGAATCCGGCCCTGGTGGCGCCGATCCGCAAGAAGGTCGTGGAGCAGCTGGACACCTGGGGGCTGAGCGGGATCGCGTTCACCTCGGAGCTGGTGGTGAGCGAGCTGGTCACCAACGCCATCCGGTACGGCGCGCACCCCATCCGGCTGCGGCTGGTCCACGGTACGGACAACCTGATCTGCGAGGTGTCGGACAGCAGTCACACGGCACCGCACCTGAGGCGCGCCAAGACCTGGGACGAGGGCGGCCGGGGACTGCTCCTGGTCGCCCAGCTCACCCAGCGCTGGGGCAGCCGGCACACGGCCGAGGGCAAGACGATCTGGGCGGAGCTGACACTGGCCGAGGAGTAGCGGCCGGCCGTTCCGGGCCGGCCGCTGCTCGGGCGATCAGGCGATCAGGCGATCAGCCAGGGACGCACTTGTTTGCGCGCCTCGTGCAGCCGGGACTTGAGCGTGCCGAGCGGGATACCGATGCGCTCGGCGATCTCGGCGTACTCCAGCTGGCAGATGTCGCGGAAGACCAGCGGCGCGACCAGGTCGGGGCGCTCGCGCTCCAGCCGGTCGAGCGCCTCCAGCAGGTCCAGCCGGGAGCCGGCGATGACGCTGGTGGTGCGGGGGTCCACCCGTTCGATGGGCTCGATGGCGGCGGGCTGCTCGGCGGCCCGCCGCTTGAGTTCGCGGTACTTCTGCCGGGCGCAGTTGGAGACGACCGTGAACAGCCAGGTGCTGAAGCGACTGCGGCCCTCGAAGGTGGAGATTTTCCGGGCGATCTGCAGGAGGACGTCCTGCGCGGCCTCCTCCGCGTCCTCCCGGCACGGCAGGAAGCGTCCGCAGCGCCGGACGACCTCCGGCCGAACCTCGGTCAGCAGCCGGTTCAGGGCCGCCGGATCACCGGCGGCGGCGAGCCGGGCGAGGTCTTCGGTCATCGCCGGGTCATGCACGGGAGGCCCCCCTAGAAGTCGATCTCAAGGAAGGCATGATAGTCCCATGCAACCCCGCGAACGGATCGGCCGCTACCTTCTGGAACGACGCCTGGGCGCCGGTGCCTTCGGCACGGTGTGGCTCGCGCACGACGACCAGCTCGACGCCCCGGTCGCGGTGAAGGTCCTCGCCGACAACTGGTCGCACCGCCTCGACGTGCACGACCGGTTCCTCTCCGAAGCCCGGCTGCTGCGCCGGGCCGACTCCAAACGGGTCGTGCAGGTCTACGACATCGGTGAACTGCCCGACGGCAGACCGTACTTCGTGATGGAGTACGCGGACGCGGGCACCCTGGCCGACCTCACGGCCGCGGGTCCGCTCCCGGTGCCGCAGGCGCTGCGGCTGACGGCGCTGGCGGCGCGCGGCGCCGCGGCGCTGCACGAGGCGGGGATCGTGCACCGCGACATCAAGCCGAGCAATGTGCTGCTGCGCAGCGCGTCCGACGGCAGCCGCCGGGTGCTGCTGGCCGACCTGGGGCTGGCCAAGAACCTGGCGCAGGGGTCGGGGCTCACCCAGGCCGCCGGATCGGCCGGGTACCAGCCGCCCGAGCAGGCCGAGGCGGGCGCGGGCATCGATGCGCGTGCCGACGTCTACAGTCTCGGCGCGGTCGGCTACGAGCTGGTGACGGCCACGGTGCCGGCCGCACCGGGCAAGGTGGTGCCGCCCGGGCAACTGCGGCCGGACCTCGACGAGGAGGTCGTGCGGGCCCTGATGCGCGCGCTGGAACCGGACCCGGAACGGCGCTGGCAGAGCGCGCAGGCGTTCGCGGAGGAGCTGGACCGGCTGGCGGCGCGGACCACCGCGCCGACGCCGACCTCCGCGCCGACGCCGGGCAAACCGCCCAAGGCGGTCCGGAAGCGGTCCGGCGCCCTCGGGCTGGCCGGCGCAGCGGTGCTCGCGGCCGGCGCCGCGGCCCTGGCCGTCACGCTGTTGAACCGGCAGGCCGCGCCGGACACGGTGCGGATCACGGACACCACCGGCCGGATCGCGGCGGACGTCCCCTCGGCCTGGGCCCGCCGACTGCGCGACTCCGGCTGGGACCCGAAGGCGCTCGGCCTGGACTCCGCGCAGGAGCCGGGGCTGGCCGTCGCCGACGACCTGTCCCACTGGCAGGACCTGACGGCGCCGGTGAACGGCGTGTTCATCGGCCTGAGCGAGCACGGCGACGTGACGCCCGAGGTGGACGCCCTCACCCACACCGGCTGTCACTACGCCGGCAGCCGTGCCTTCAGCGACGCGCGGTGGCGGGGCCGGATCCGGACCTGGGACGACTGCTCCGGCGGTGGCTCGGTCACGGAGGCCGCGCTGTCCTCGGCGGACGGCAAGGCGCAGCCCCAGGTGTATGTGCAGATCCGCGAGCACGGGGGCGCGGACGCGACCGACGGGATACTCCGCTCGCTCCGAGTCACCTGAGCGGGCGGCGACGAGTACGGCGGGGCGGGGAAGAATGGCTGTGGGGCGAACCTTTCCCGCGGCCCGCGCATCGGAATGTGATGACGGCGCCCGGCGCCCCGGGCACGCATCCGGCGCATGCCCCGTAGACCCAGGAGTGTTGACAGACATGGCGTACACGTCCCAGACCCCACACCGGGCGGCGCTGCTCGTGGCCTCCGTCGCCGTGCTGGGCCTCTTGACCGCCTGCGGCAACGAGACCGGCACCCAGGGCAGCCCGCAGAAGGTCTCGGGCATGGCGGCGCCCGCGACCGGCAGCCCGACGACGCACGACAGCGCGGCGGGGAACACGCCCGCCGGCGCCGCGACGCCGCCCCCGGTGCAGACGGGCGGCGAGGCCGCCGCCGGCGGCGCGTCCTCCCCCACCCCGTCGTCCGCGGGCGGCACGTCGGCCACGGCCGGCGGCGGATCCCGCTGCCACACCTCCGAGCTGAGCGCCACGGTGGGCGGCAACAACCCGGGCGCCGGCCAGGAGAACTTCCCGGTCGTGCTCACCAACAAGTCCTCCCGCACCTGCACCGTGCGCGGCTTTCCCGGAGCGGCGTTCGTGAGCGCCGCCGGCGAACAGCTCGGCCCGGACCCCAGGCGTTCCTCGGGCACGCCCGCGACGGTGACGCTGAAGCCGGGGCAGCACGCCTGGGCGGGACTGACCTTCTCCAACCCGGAGGTCAGCGGGGCCCGGACGGCGACGCCCGCGGCGCTGCTGATCACCCCGCCCGACGAGCAGGACCCCCTGAAGGTGGCGTGGACGGCCGGCGAGGTGCCGGTGTCCGGGAACGCGTCCTCGGTCTCCCTGTCCGTCTTCGCCCCCGGAAGCGGCGTCTGACCCCCGTACCCACCCCCCACCGACCCCGCCGTCCGCCTGCCGGACGGCGGGGTCCGTCATGACGGCGCCACGACTGTCACAGCGCGGCAACACGTCCCGGCCGTGCCGATCTTTCCTCCGCGACCGCACATCGAACCCGACGACCGCACGGTGAAGCGGCCCCGCCCGGGGCCCGTGACGAGGAATTCGGGGACGAACATGAGCGGCATCTCACGCAGGCGCATGCTGACCGCCGGAGCGACGGCGGGCGCCCTGGGCGCCCTCTCCGCCTGCTCGAAAGGTACCTGGAGCGCGGGTGGCGGCCTCGCCGCGGGCGGCGCGGCCACGCAGCAGGCCAGGCCGGTGCGGCCGATCGGGGACGGCTCCACCGCGGACACCGGTGCCCAGCCGAGGCAACCGAAGGCCACCCGGCTCGCGGCGGGCACCCGGCCGCCGCAGTTCGTGGTGTTCTCCTGGGACGGCGCGGGCGAACTCAGCAACCAACTGTTCTCCCGGTTCCGCAAGGTGGCGGCCGACCACGGCGCGTCGATGACGTTCTTCCTCAGCGGCATCTACACGCTGCCCGAGTCCAAGAAGCACCTCTACCACCCGCCGCAGCACGAGGTCGGCGCCTCCGCGATCGGCTATCTCGCCGACCGGCACATCCACGCCACGCTCCAGCAGGTGCGCGCCGCCTGGCTGGAGGGCCATGAGGTAGGCACCCACTTCAACGGGCACTTCTGCGGCGAGGACGGCGTGCGCAACTGGTCGTCCGCCCAGTGGCGCAGCGAGATCGACCAGGCGATCGACTTCGTCACGAACTGGAAGACGAACACGGGCTTCACCGACCTCGAACCGCTGCCCTTCGACTACCGCAAGGAGCTGACCGGCGGCCGCACCCCGTGCCTGGAGGGCCAGTCCGCGCTGTTGCCGACGGCCGCCGCGCTCGGCTGGAAGTACGACGCCAGTTCCCCCGGCGGGCTGCAGATCTGGCCGAACAAGGTGCAGGGCGGCAAGATCTGGGACTTCCCGCTGCAGTCCATACCGTTCTCCGGGCACTCCTTCCAGGTGCTCTCGATGGACTACAACATGATGGCCAACCAGTCCGAGGGCAGTCCGACCGGCGACCGTTCCCAGTACGGGGCGTGGCGCACCCAGGCCCGCGACACCTATCTCGCCGGGTTCCGCCGTGCCTACGAGTCCAACCGGGCGCCGTTCTTCATCGGCAACCACTTCGAGCGCTGGAACGGCGGCATCTACATGGACGCCGTCGAGGAGGCCATCGGGGAGATGGCCAAGTTCGACGACGTGCGTTTCGTCTCCTTCAAGCAGTTGGTGGCCTGGCTGGAGGCGCAGGACCCGGCGGTGCTGCGCCAGATGCGCACGCTCAACCCGGGGCAGTCCCCGACCGGCGGCTGGGCGGAGTTCCTGGGCGGGGCCGGGTCCGGCTCCTCGTGACGTCCGGCCTCCCCGGCGGCCGGTGCCGATCGGCACGGCGCGGCCCCGGCGCACGCCGGGCCGGCGGTGTCCGTGTCACGTCCCGGTACGCGCCCTGGACCGGTAGGCGCCCGGCGGAAGGCCGTAGCGCGCACGGAAGACCCGGCTGAAGTGGAACGGGCTCGGAAAGCCCGATGCACCTGCCACCCGTTCCACGGTCAGGTCGGTGCCCTCCAGCAGCCGGACCGCGTGCCGCAGCCGGGCCTCGCGCAGCGCGCGCATCGGGGAACGGCCGGTCTGCCGGGTGAACAGGTGGGCGAACCGGGAGGGCGAGAGCGCGACGTCCGCGGCGAGTGAGCCGACGGTGTGGGCAGCCCCGGGGTCGGCGGCCATCACCTCCTCCGCCCGGCGTACGCGCGCGTCGAGTCCGGTCGGTGCCGTCGGCCGGTCCGCCGCACCGGTCGTGAGCAGCACGATCTCCTCCAGCGCGCACAGGGCCAGGTCCCGGGCCGCGCTGCTGTGCGCGACCGAGACCGGCTCACCGTCCACGGGGCCGGCTTCGGGCGGCGCCCCGGCGCCCGTCCAGCGGGCGTCGGCGAGCATCCGGCCGAACGCCGCACCGACCCGGTCGTGCAGACCGTCCGGGACGGGGGTGACGGCGTACAGCCCGTCGGCCACGGCGTGCCGGCCGAGCCGGTCCGTCCAGCCGGGCCGGGCCGGGCAGTGCGTCCACCAGAAGCGCCAGTGCCGGGCGCCCGGCGCGACCGCGTACCGGTGCGCCGCCCCCGGAGCGAGGACCACCAGGTCCCCGGCGCCCGCGTACACCCCGGCGGTGCCCCGGCCGACCAGTCCGCGTCCACCCGTGGTCCAGGTGAACAGCCAACTGGACGCCCCGTCGGGCCGGTTGACGCCGTAGCCGGTGTCCTGGTCGAAGTGGCCGACCACGACCACGCCGGGCGGTGGGGAGGGAGCGGCGGGCGCGGCAGCCCTGGGCAGTTCCGCAGCTGTCATGGGCATCCTCCGGGCGAGTGCGTCGGGCCTAGCGTGACAGGCAAGAACACCGCACCGAGGAGAGAACCGAGGAGTGGACGATGACAGCCACGGAGAGCGGCGCCACCGGCGTCCCCGTCCTGCCCGAGGACCTGCGGCGGCGGCTCGGGGAGTTCGAGGAACAGGGCTTCACCGTCGTGCGCGGGCTGTTCGGTCCCGCGGAGACCGAGCGGCTGTGCGCCGAGTTCGCGGCGCTGCACGCGGCCGGGCCGGTGCCGGGGCACTTCGAGCCGCGGCCGGACCCGGCGGGCGGCCCGGCCGACCCGCTGCGCGCCTACCCGCGGGTGATGCATCCGCACGAGATCAGCACGCTCGCCCGGGACGTCCTGGTGGACGCCCGGCTGCGGCCGGTGCTGGAGGCGCTGCTCGGCGAGGAGGTCCTGGCCGCGCAGAGCATGTTCTACTTCAAGCCGCCGGGCGCCCGCGGCCAGGCGCTGCACCAGGACAACTTCTATCTGCGGGTCGAACCGGGCACCTGCGTGGCCGCCTGGCTCGCCTGCGAGGCGATCGACCGGGACAACGGCGGTCTCGAAGTGGTGCCCGGCACCCACCGGATGGACCTGTTCTGTCCCGAGGAGGCGGACGTCCGGGAGTCGTTCGCCCGGGAGTACGTGCCCCCGCCGCCCGGTCTCCGTGCCGTGCCCGTGGACATGGCGGCGGGTGACGTCCTGTTCTTCAACGGCAGTCTGGTGCACGGTTCCGGACCCAATCGCACCGCCGACCGCTTCCGCCGCTCGTTCATCGGCCACTACGTGGGCCGTTCCGCGCGGCGGATAGGGGCCCACTACCGGACGATGTCCCTCTCCGGCGAGCGGGTCCGGCTCCCGGAGAGCGAGGGCGCCGGTCCGTGCGGCACCGAGTTCGCGCCGCACGGACCGCACTGACCGTCAGTGGCCGCTGATGGCGTGCGGGCTGTAGGACTGCTCCAGTTCCTCGATCTCCTTGTCGCTGAGCTCCAGTTCCACGGCGGCCACCGCGTCCTGAAGGTGCTGCGGTTTGGCCGCGCCGACGATCGGCGCGGTCACCGTGGCCCGGTGCAGCAGCCAGGCGAGGGCGATCCGGGCCCGCGGCACATCGCGCTCGGCGGCGATCCGGGCGACCGCCTCGACGATCGAGCGGTCGCTCTCCAGGTAGAGGCGGCCGCCGAAGTCGTCGGTCGCGCTGCGGTCGGTGACGGTGCCCCAGTCGCGGGTGAGGCGGCCGCGGGCGAGCGGGCTCCAGGGCAGCACTCCCACGCCCTGGTCCGCGCAGAGCGGAAGCATCTCCCGCTCCTCCTCGCGGTAGAGCAGGTTATAGTGGTTCTGCATGGACACGAACTTGGTCCAGCCGTGCCGCTCCGCCGTGTACTGGGCCTTGGAGAACTCCCACGCGTACATCGAACTGGCTCCGATGTAGCGCACCTTGCCCGCCTTGACCAGGTCGTGCAGCGCCTCCATGGTCTCCTCGACGGGGGTGCCGTGGTCGTAGCGGTGGATCTGGTAGAGGTCGACGTAGTCGGTGCCGAGCCGAGTGAGGCTGTGGTCGATCTCGGTCATGATCGCCTTGCGGGACAGGCCGCCCCCGTTGGGTCCGGGCCGCATCCGGCCGTGCACCTTGGTGGCGAGCACGATCTCGTCGCGGCGGGCGAAGTCGCGCAGCGCCTTGCCGACGATCTCCTCGCTGGTGCCGTCGGAGTAGACGTTCGCCGTGTCGAAGAAGTTGATGCCCTCCTCCAGCGCCTGCCGGATGAGCGGACGGGACGCCTCCTCGTCCAGCGTCCACTCGTGCGTGCCTCGGTCGGGCAGCCCGTAGGTCATGCAACCCAGACAGATCCGGGACACGTCCAGGCCCGTCGAACCGAGCTTCACGTACTGCATCGTTGCTGCTCCTGCCTTGGGGACGGTTGCCTTCTCGCAGCGTACGTGGTCAGCGGGGTCCGGCTTGACGGCGGCGGGTCCTGCGGCTTGGATCGTGATCACGTGTCCGGCGCGCCGCGCGGACACGCAGAGGTGCGCCCAGCCGGTGACGGACACGTTCTCAGCCCGGCCCGAGTCGCCAGGACCGTCGCGGTCCGAGGCGGGGCCGTACCCGCGATCCGCTGGAGCGGTCCATGCCCGCGAAGGGTGCTCTGCGCACCGAAGGTCCCCTGCCGTCCGTCGGCACGAGGATTCTCACCGCGATCGTCTCGGCGGCCCTGCTGCTGACCGGCTGCGGGTCCCCCGAGGACTCCGCGCAGGCCGGCCCCGGGCCGAGCGGTACGGCGTCGGCGGTACGGCTCCCGCCCCGGCACGCCGGCTTCGACTACCAGATCGGCGGCGCCTATCCGCCCCCGGCCGGTGTCCGCGTCGTCAGCCGCGACCGCACGGCGTCACCGGCCCCCGGCCTCTACAACATCTGTTACGTGAACGCCTTCCAGGCCCAGCCGGACGAGGTGGCGGCGTGGCCGGCCGACCTGCTGGTGCGGGACGCGCACGGCAGGCCGGTCGTCGACGAGGACTGGGACGAGCCGCTGCTCGACATCGGCACCGCGGCCAAGCGCAGGCGGGTGGCCCAGCGGGTCGACCGCTGGATCGACGACTGCGCGGACAAGGGCTTCGACGCCGTCGAGCCGGACAACTACGACAGCTACACCCGGTCCGGGAAGCTGCTGACGGCGGCCGACGCGACCGCGTTCATCGCGCTGCTGTCCCGGCACGCGCACGCGCGGCACCTGGCCGTCGCGCAGAAGAACACGGTGGAGCTGGCCGGTCTCAGGCACCGCACGGGCCTCGACTTCGCGGTGGCGGAGGAGTGCGCGGAGTGGGACGAGTGCGGTGCCTACGCCGACGCGTTCGACGACCGGGTCCTGGTCGTCGAGTACACGGACGGCGGGCTGCGCAAGGCCCTCGCGGGGTTCGGCGACCGTCTGAGCATCGTCCGCCGGGACCGCGAGGTGTCGCCCGAGGGCAGCGCCGGTTACGTCCGTGAGGTGCGCTGAGTCCGGGTGCGGTGCCGGGCCGGGAAGCGGCGCACGGCCCTCTCCCCCGCGTCCCGGTACGGGTCAGGGGCGCTCCAGCAGGTCCAGAGCGCGTTCCCATCGGAAGTCCGGCCGGCGTCCGCTCCCGTCGGGCTCGCCGGTGTACGGCTCACCGACACGGACGCCCATGGCACGCAGCCGCGACAGGCTCGCCCGGTAGGCCGGGTGGGCGGCCAGCGCGTCGCCCACACAGGGCAGGACGACGATCGGGACACCCAGGCCGTACGCCTCGCAGAGGGTGCCGAGGGCAAGGGTGTCCGCGATCCCCGCCGCCCACTTGTTGAGGGTGTTGAAGGTGGCGGGTGCGGCCACCACGGCGGCGGGCGCCGGGAAGGGGCGGGGGTCGGCGGGGGTGCGCCAGGCGGAGCGGACGGGACGGCCGGTCTGCGCCTCGACGGCACCCACGTCGAAGAAGCCGCCCAGGGCGACCGGGGTGGCCGTGACGCCGACCTCCCAGTTCCGCTCCTGGGCGGCGATGATCAGCTTGCCGACGCCCGCGGCCACTCCGGCCGCGCACACGACGAGCTGGAGAAAGGGCTTCTCGGCCGGTTCGGTCACCCCGGAACCCTACGCCGCCCCCGGTCCGGCCGGGGTGGGCTCAGCCGGGTTGCCCGGTCACCGTGATGGCGCCGACCGGGCAGGCGCGTGCCGCGTCCCGGACCAGTGGGTCGCCGCCGCCGTCCTCCCGTCCGGGCAGCAGCATGCTGAAGCCGTCGTCGTCCTGGGTGAAGACGTTCGGGGCGGTCAGGGCGCACTGGCCGGCGCCGATGCAGACGTCTCGGTCGATCTCGATGTGCATGGCCAGAGCCTCTTACCAAGTCACGGGGAGTTCCAGCATCCCCTGGATCGTGTCGCCGGGTTTGAACGGGATCTCCTCCGCCGGAACGGCGAGCCGGAGTCCGGGCAGCCGGCCGAGCAGCGCGGCCAGGGCGATCTCCAGCTCGGTCCTGGCCAGGTTCTGGCCGAGGCACTGGTGGATGCCGAAGCCGAAGGCTACGTGATGGCGGGTCGAGCGGTGCCAGTCGAGTGAGTCCGGCCCGGGGTAGACCCCCTCGTCGCGGTTGATGACCGAGGTCGAGAAGACCACGCCCTCACCGGCCCGGATGGTCGTCCCGGCCACCTCGATGTCCTCGGTGGCCACCCGCAGCAGTCCGTCCGCGATGGACAGCATGCGCAGCAGTTCCTCGACCGCTGCGGGCAGCAGGGAGGGGTCCGCGCGCAGTTCGGCCAGCCGCTCGGGGTGCTGGAGCAGCGTGAAGGTGCCGAGGGAGATCATGTTGGCGGTGGTCTCGTGTCCCGCGACCAGCAGGATGATCGCGAGGGCGACCAGTTCGTCGCGGTCCGGCGTGCCCTCGCGCGCCTGCTGCTCGACCAGTTCGTCGATCAGTCCGTCACCGGGCTCCTTGCGCTTGCGGTCGATCAGGCCGCCCAGGTACTCGTCCAGCCGGTCCCGGGCGTCCTGTGCGGCCTCGGCCGTGGGGCCGCGCAGCAGCCGCCGGGACTGCTCCTCGAAGAATTCGTGGTCGGCGTACGGGACACCCAGCAGTGCGCAGATCACCATGGAGGGCACGGGAAGCGCGAACGCGCTGACCAGTTCGGCGGGCGGCCCCTGGGCGATCATCCGGTCCAGCAGGTCGTCGACGATGCGCTCGATGCTCGGCCGCAGCGCGGTGGCCCGCTTGAGCGTGAAGGTGGGGATCATCATCCGGCGCTGGGTGTGGTGTTCGGGGTCGTCGACGCCCAGCAGGGCCGCCTTGCGGTCGCGGACGCCGGCGAACCGGGGTGTCGTGATCGGGAAGCCGGTCCGGGTGCGGTTGCTGGACAGGCGCGGGTCGGCCAGCAGGTCCCGCGCGAGGCCGTGCCCGGCGACGAGCCAGGCCGGGCGGCCGTCGTAGAGGGTGACCCGGGTCAGCGGCCGGGCGGCGCGCAGCGGGTCGTAGCCGGTGGGGGGGTGGTAGGGGCAGGTCCGGTCCTGGGGGAAGGCGACGGGTTGCGACAGTTCCGTCATGGAAGACCTCACAGACGAGGGGTGCGTCGTGCCGATCTTCATTAGATGCCCGAGGCACCTATCGCGCGACGCCAAGTTCAGCCAGAACGGTCACCTGCGGAATCTGGCCGGGAAGCGACGCTTCCGTTTCATGCGTTGACGGCCCCGCAGGGCCGCGCCGGGAAAAGGAACCAGCCACTCCACAATAGTCTCCGATGGTGGCGACCGCCGTACGCCACTTGGCCGTATCACCGTCCGACCGGGCCGGACGGCGACCCGGTGCGGTGCGGATGAATACCGCGGTCATCGGTGTTGAATCGGATGGTCAGCGAGCCCTGTTTGACGAGGAGAGGAATGACATGCCTGTCGAGGGTGAGTACGAACCGAGTCCGGCCGAGTGGGTCCGGGAGCAGGTCGAGTTGTACGAGAGTTCCGGCGGCACCCGGGGCACGACGCTGCGGGACACCGGGCTGCCGGTCATCGTGCTGACCAGCCGGGGAGCCCGCAGCGGCAAGATCCGCAAGACGCCGCTGATGCGGGTGGAGCACGACGGGCGGTACGCCGTGGTCGCGTCGCAGGGCGGTGCGCCCAAGCATCCGGTCTGGTACTTCAACCTCACCGCCGACCCGCGCGTGGAGTTGCAGGACGGACCGGTCAAGCAGGACATGACCGCTCGGGAGGTCACCGGCGCGGAACGGGCCGAGTGGTGGAAGCGGGCGGTGGCCGCGTATCCGCCGTACGCCGAGTACCAGGAGCGGACGTCCCGCGAGATCCCGGTCTTCGTCCTCGAACCGGGCACCGGGAGCTGAATCCGGCCGCGCACCGGCACCATCCGGAAAATCTGCCGCAGGCAGGCATGAACAACTCCGGGTCCGGGCACCTTCTGCGTCAGGCCCCGCCGCGTTCCCCCGTCGCGGCGGGGCTTTCCCGTCCCTCGCCCGCAAACCGGTCGGTCACGTCCGGGAAGATCTCGCCGGCCTCGGGGAACGTCTCGGCGAGGGACCGCTTCATGCGGACCGCGACGGCCTCGCCGGCCGTCGGATTGTCCGGTTCACCCCTGCCGACTGCCCATGGCCGGGCGACTCACGCGGTACGGCGGCGACGACGGCCGGAGTCCGGCGTGCGGACGGCGGCAGACACGCAGTCCGTGGGCGTACCGCTGCCGCGGGGCGTTCCCGGGCGTGCGGGCGTCAGGGCCGGTTCCCGGGCGGCGGACGGGAGGGCGAGGCGAGGCGGGGCGGCGCGGGCCGCGGACGGCCCCAGCGGCACCCGACCGTATCAGGTTCCCAGCCATATCAGGCTCTCGGCCATGCGCGCCGACGACGCACCGCGCGCCTCGCCCGGCCAGCCGCGAGCGCCACCGCCCAGCCGCCGGGCACCCAGTCGCGGTCAACCGGGTGGAAGCCCCGGCCGGGTGGAGCCGACCCGTGGTGGGGGTGAGCGGGTGGGTGCGGCTCAAGGGGTGTGAGTGGCGACAGACGCGTAAGGCAAGGGACGGCGCGGCGAGGGCGTCGGACGGCGCGTCGGCGGCCCGGCGATTTCCGGCCGTCGGCCCCGTCGCCGTCGCGGACCCACCCGTCACCGGCGTACCTGTCCGGGAGATGTCCTTCGCGGATCCGCCCGTCCGGTGGGCACCCGTCGTGGATGTCTCTTTCCCGCCCTGGTTCCCGCCCTGGAGCACCGGCCTGCGGCGGGCCCGCCGGTGGCACGTTCCGGACTGCGCGCCGCGGTGGTCCGGGTGACCATGAGGGGTGTGAACACGATGCGTGCCATCAGCCAGGACGTCCTCGGCGGTCCCGAGGTGCTCAAGGAAGTACGGCTCAAGCGGCCGGCGCCGCGCCCGAACGAGGTGCTGGTCCGGGTCCGCGCCGCCGGCGTCAACCCCACCGACTGGAAACACCGGGCCACCGGCGGCTTCCTGGGCGAGCCGCCGTTCGTCCTCGGGTGGGACCTCTCCGGCACGGTGGAGGAGACCGGGATCGGCGTGGCCGCGTTCGCGCCCGGGGACGAGGTCTTCGGCATGCTGCCCTACCCGTTCGGGCACGGCTCGCACGCCGAGTACGCCATCGCGCCGGTCCGGGCGCTCACCCACAAACCTGCCGGGATCGACCATGTGCAGGCGGGCGCGCTGCCGTTGGTGTCGCTGACGGCCTGGCAGACCCTGGTGGAGACGGCGGAACTGGCGGCGGGACAACGGGTCCTGGTGCACGCCGCGGCCGGCGGGGTCGGGCATGTGGCGGTGCAGATCGCCAAGGCGCGCGGCGCGTACGTGATCGGCACGGCGAGCGCGGGCAAGCACGACTTCCTGCGGAGCCTCGGCGTGGACGAGGCGGTCGACTACCGGAGCACGGACGTCACGGAGGCGGTGCGGGGTGTCGACGTCGTGCTGGACACCCTCGGCGGTGACAACGCCGTCCGGTCGCTGCGGGTGCTGCGCGCGGGCGGGATCGTGGTGTCGATCGTGCCGGTCGGTTCGCGGGAGTTCCACGACGAGGCCGCGCGGCTGGGCGTACGGGCGGCCCGCATCCTCGTGGACGCCGACCGCGCGGACATGCGGGCCATCGCCGCCCTGGTGACGCAGGGCCGGCTGCGGGCCACGGTCGCCGAGACGTTCCCGCTGTCCGAGGCCGCGCGGGCGCACGAGTCGGGCGAAACCGGTCGGACGTCAGGGAAACTGGTCCTGGTGACGGCCTGAACCGGACGGCGGACGGCCAAACTCGAAGACATATGTCAATCGAACATGCTCAAATTCGTTCTATCGAGGGTAACTTGCAGAACGGGGAACGGATCCCGGCACGGGTGGGAGGTGACGTCGTGCGCCCGGAACCGCGGCAGGAATCCGCACCGCTCACCAGGCACCTGCGCGTCCGCGAGGACCGCGGGCACACGGTGCTGGAGTTCCACGGGGAGATCGACATCGCGGCGGCCGCCGAGCTGGCCCCGCATCTGGACAGGGTGACGGACCGGCCCGGCGCCCGGATCGTGATCGATCTGCGGAACATCGAGTTCTTCGACTGCTCGGGGCTGCGCCTGCTCTACCGGGCCCGCACCCGGGTACTGGAACACGGCGGAACGCTGCGCCTCGTGTGCACCCACCCGCTGACCCTGCGGGTCCTGCGGGTCACCGGCCTGTCCCGGCTGCTGCCCGCGCTGCCGACGCTGGAGGCGGCCCTGGCGCAGCCCGAGACCACGCCCGGCTCCCGGTGACCCCGGCGCCCCGGGCGTCAGGGCCGGTACGGCGGCGGCCCGTCCGGTGACGGCCCGGTACCGGGCGCGTCGAACAGGGCGCTGACCGCCGTTGTAGATGCGGCGCACGGCCCCGGCGAGCACCGGGGCGATGGACAGCACCCGCAGCTTGCGCTCGTGCCCGGCCCGCTCCTCCGCGGGCAGGGGCACGGTGTTCGTGCACACGATCTCCAGCACGTCCGGCCACGACGGATCCCAAGATCGATGTCGGGTACACACCAGGCCGCGCGACGGTAGTCGGCTACGGGTGCCGGGGGTCAGTTGCGGCAGCCGGGGACCGGACTCGGGCTGTTGAGGCAGTTGCTCGGGCTGTTGCGGGCGACCACGGTGATACGCAGGGTCACGGTGCCCTGGTTGTTGTAGATGCCGCCGGGGTTCGCACCGCTGGCTGAGTTGCCGCTGATGACGCTGGCGGTCACGGTGGAGGTTCCGCCTGGCTGGGCGGTCACCCCGTTGGCGAGACCACCGCCGCCGTTCGGCGCGGTGTTGTTGAGGATGGTGCTGGCGTTGACCGTCAGCGTTCCGGTGTTGGCGATGGCGCCGCCCACGTTGCCGGCCGTGTTCCCGCTGAGGTTGCTGGCGTTGACGGTCGTCTGGCCGTCGCTGGCGATGGCGCCGCCGTTCACCGCGGCCGTGTTGCCCGTGAAGGCACTCCCGTTGACCTGTGCCCGGGAGCCACCGAAGACGCTGATGCCGCCGCCGAAGTTGGCGTGGTTCCTCGCGATCAGGTCACCGAGAAGGGTCAGGGAGCCGTTGCCGGTGACGACGACGGCACCGCCGGCGCCATTCTGGATCGAGCTGCCCGTGGCGTCGCCGTTGGTGAGGGTGGCATCTACCAAGGTGAGGTCGCCACCGTTGACGGTGAAGATACGGAACGTTCCCGACACACGGGTGATCGTGTCGCCGTTGCCGTTGATGCGGATCGGCGAAGTGATGGCGGGCAGTTCGGAGGTCAGCCGGTAAGTGCAGCGGGGCGCCAGGTTGAGCGTGTCGCTGCCAGGGGTGCTGTTGGCGGTGTTGATGGCGCTCTGCAAGGCGGCCTCGCTGCACGCCACGGGCAGCACCGCGGCCGAAGCAGGGGCGGCCAACGCGATGGGGGCGAGTGCGGCGGCGGTGCCCATGCAGAGCACCTGGGCGGTCCGGGCAAGGGACTCACGTGTGAGCATGTCACTCCTTTTGAAGTCGCCCGCCGCGGCGTCCGGCCGACAGGATGGGGCGGGGCGGCGCCGCAGACGGGAGGGCGAACGAAGAATGCCCGACGTGCCGAACGACATCACATACTTCATCCCGAATTGCATCTTGTGGCCCTGCACGGTGCGCCGCATGGCCCAACAGGCCCTGGAGGGCTCCCATGGCCGCGCGTTCCACCGTGCCCATGGTTCGGGTCAAAGAGGTCGTGCCGGACGCGTGCCGGATCGGGCGGGAAATCACGGGGAATGACGGGGAACCAACAGCCCGTCCACCAGGCGTCGACACGCTTCCGCTGCTAGTCGATACTGGTCCGCCAACCGGCCGGTCTGGCACCGGCGTTCGGCGGGCATCCGGAAGACAGGAAGGGGGAACGTCGACATGACGACTTCCAACAGGCGGCTGCCCGGACGCGTGCCGGGCTGGATAAAGGCCCTGACCGCCGTCGTCCTGGTCCTCGCGGCGGTCTTCGCCGGGATCCGGCTGGCCGTGCTGCCGGGCATCAAGGACCTGTTCGGCACCGAGACGCGCGACCGCTCGGGACCGGCGCTGCTCGAATCGATCAAGGACATGAGCCGCTACGACGCCGCCTCCGGCACCTTCCAGGTCGTCGTGGACCTGGAGAAGGACGCGAAACTGCTGCCCGACGCGATCCGCGGCACCCGCACCCTGTACGTCGGTACGGGCACGGTGGACGCCTACGTCGAACTCGGCGGGCTGGGCGAGCGGGACGTGACGGTCGACGGCGACCGCACCTCGGCCACGCTCCGGCTGCCGCACGCCCGGCTGGGGAAACCGGCCCTGGACGCCGACCACTCGTACACCGTCTCCAAACAGCGCGGACTGCTCGACCGGCTCGGCGACTTCTTCTCCGACAACCCCAACAGCGAACACGCCGTGCAGCAGCTCGCCGTACAGCACATCGGCGAGGCGGCCCGCGGCAGCGGGCTGACCGCCCGAGCCGAGACGAACACGACCGCCATGCTCCGAGGGCTGCTGCGCTCCCTCGGGTTCACGGAGGTGCACGTCTCGTACGGGAGCTGACCGTGCCGCCCCGGCGGGCGGTGCGGGCGAGGGCATCACGGGGCGGTTCCGGGGTAACCGCCCCACCACGCAGGCAAGCCGACGACAGGAGGACCGCATGGCTCGCACCGTTTCGCACCTGCGCACCGGCGGGAACGACACTCCGGCGGGAAGGCGTCGCCCCGTGGGAAGCACCCGGTCCCCCGGCACCGCGGCGGACCGTCGCACGACCGGCACCGGCGCCGCGGCCGGGTCCGGACGCTCGGGCGCATCCGGGGGTTCCGGTAAGGCCGGTTCGGGCAAAGCCGGGGGTTCCGGTACGTCCCGGTGCTCCGGCGCATCCCGGAGTTCCGGCTCCAAGGGTTCGGGAAAGTCCGGGAGTTCCAGTGCGCAAAGGAGTTCCACCAAGAAGTCCAACACGCCCAAGAGTTCCCGTACGTCCGGGAGTCCCGGCAGGTCCGCGGGCCCCGGCCGGGGCGCCGCTTCCGCCGGATCCCGGCGTCCCGGCGCGCACCGGGGCCTGGCGGGACTGCTCCGAGCACTCGTGCGCGGTGGCTCCGCGAAGGCGCACGGCGCGGGCGGGCCGCGTCGCGGTCCCCGCAGGGCCGGTGGCGCGGCACGGCCGCCCGGTGGGAACCGGCACGCGCTCCCGTGGCCCGTACGACTGGCGGCGATGCTGGTCGCCTTCGTGTGCATGGTGGCGTTCGCCGTCGTGCTGGCCCGGCTGACGCTGGTGCCGTCCCCGGCGTCGGTGGACCTCACACACAGCAACCTGCGCCCCGGCAGTTCCCTGCGGGCCTACCTGGACCAGCCCGGACTGCGCGACGCCGCCAAGCAGATAGGGGGGAACGTGCTGCTCGGCATCCCGTTCGGGGTGCTGGTGCCGGTACTCGCACCGCGGGCCCGCGGCATCCTCCACGTGCTCCTGCTCACCGCGATGGTGATGCTGCTGGTCGAGCTGGTACAGGGCGCGCTGATCACCGGGCGCGCCTTCGACATCGACGACGTCATCCTCAACACGGCGGGTGCGCTGGCGGGTTATCTGTTCCTCGGCCGCCGGCTCGGGCGGGCGGTGCACGCACGCGCGGCGAAGGCGTGACGTCACGTCCGACCGCGCTCCGTTGCGGACGTCCCGCCGGGCCGCCCGCCCGCGCCGCTCAGGGCCCCAGGTGCACGTACGGAGCCCACAGCCAGGGGCTGCGCGGATAGCGCTCCCGCAGGTCGCGGGTCACCCGGTGCAACGCCTGGGCGGGCGGCACACCGTCCGCCAGGTGGCCGTACACGGCCGCGGTGAACTCCGTCGCGTCGCCGTCGGCGACCTCCCACAGGGTGGCGATCACATGGGTGAAGCCGGCCAGTTGGAACGACGAGGCGACATGGTGGGCCTCGTCGGCGAGGTGGTACGAACCGGCGGCGGATCCGCACGAGGCGAGGAACGCCAGCTCGGCGTCGAGATCGAGCGTCGAGATGTCCGGCAGTGCCAGTGCGCCGTCCTGCAACACCAGCTCGTTCGCGGTGATCCCGAGGACGTCGGCCCGCGTATGGCAGGCGAAGTGTGCCCAGGTGTGTCCCGCCAGTTCACGGAGCACGGCCTGTTTGGTGGCGCTCTCTCCGGTCAGGACGGTGGTCCGGGGGAACAGCCCGGCGAGCGCCTGCGCGTCGGCCGCGGCGTGCCGCAGGGGCGCGGCCCCGGGCGCCTGCGGTGTGGCGACGGCCAGCAGGCGCGGATCGCGGCCGAGGCGGGAGCCGCCGGGCGCGGCTGCCTTCGGGCGCAGCGCGTTGAGTGTCGTGGTGTACGACGACGTGACGTAGTCGGCGATTCCGTACGGGGTGGCGCCGGTGTACCGCCCGGCCGCGTGCAGCGGCAGGAAGTTCAGGATGCCGGTGGGGCACCACCACAACCGGGGCGGCGAGGCGCCGCCGGGTGCGAGGTCCAGCGCCCGGACGACGGGTTCCGCCACCGCCTCCCACAGCCAGGCGAGCGTGTCCAGGACGACCCCGCCCGCCTCCCAGCGCTGTTCGGCGGGCTCGTGCGGGTCGTGCAGCGCGCCGACGGCCGAGTCGAAGGCCATGAGCCGGTCCGCCGCGGACCTCAGGTCCGCCTGGGGCAACGGCACACACGTCGCCGTTCCCTCGGCGAGGACGATGGCGTCGCTGCGTACGGTCGCGAGGTTGACGACCACCACCGGGCCGTCCGCGGTCAGCGTGCCGAGGTCGGGTACGCCCGGCCGCAGGAAACTCTCGAAGCCGGACAGGCCGCGGATCTCGTCGCGCACCCGTTCCCAGGAGCGGACCGTCAACCGGTGCTCGTCCCTCGCGGGCCCGGGCGCCCCGTCCGGAGCCTGGTCGGCGCTGGCGCCGAAGGTGGTCATGGCCTCGCCGAGCCGGCTGAACTCCGCGGCCAGCTCCGGTGCCTGCCGACGCAGGTCCGACAGGTCGCGCCGGGTCTCGGTGAGCTGTCCGAGCAGAATGCCCCGGCCCCGTTCGAGGAGGTCCAACGCCCGGTGGGGATCGCCCAGTTGCAGCGCGCAGGCCGCCGCCTGCGAGGCGAGCAGGGGCTGGTCGGCGATGAGCAGCTCGCGGTCGGACCGGGCGAGCCGGTGCCCGACCAGACGCGGCAGGAGGTCCACCGCGGCCTCGAAATGGGCCGCCGCGTCCTCCCAGTCGCCCCGGGTGACGGCCGTTCGCCCCGCCGACTCGGCGGCGGCGATGCGTTCCGGGAGGGGGAAGTGCGCGGTCCGGTAGACCCGGCTGCGCAGTTCGCGCACCTCCCCGGTCGGGTCCGCTCCCCCGGTGTCGCGTCGCGCCAGGACGTGGGACAGCGCCAACAGCGCTCGCACGTGTCCCACGTCGTCCGCGCCCGCCGCCGCCATGGCCTCGCGTGCCACGGCCTCGGCCTCGTCCAGCAGGGACGCGTCCTCCTCGTACCGCCCGACCTGCAGCAGCGCGCCGACCAGGTTGGTGCCCCAGACCGGGCGGCCCGGATGGTCGGCGGGCCCGGTCCGGATCGCCTCGCGCAGCAGGTCGGCGGCTTCCCCGGCGTCCTGTGCGGACCCGCGGTGCTTGGCGCGCCCGAGCAGCGTCACCGCCAGATGGGACAGCAGGAGGGAGCGGTCCTGGTGGCCCGTGGCGCGCAGCGTCAGGGACTTCCGGCCGAGGTCCACGATCGCGTCGAGTTCACGTTCGTACGCGGCGAAGGGCTCGGCGAACAGGGCGGTGAACACGTGCGGGCTGTTCTCGCGCGCCCGGCGGGCCAGGTCCGTGAAGGGGGCGAACTGCCGGCTGTGCTGGAGTCTCGCCTCCGCGAGCCGCGCCATGGCCTCGGCGGTCGTACGCCACGCCTCGGGGCCGGCGGCCGCCTCCTCCAGTACGTCCATGGCCTCCAGCAGCGCCGTGCTGTCCCGTGAGACCTCGTAGACGGAGGCCAGGCAGGCGCCCAGCTCCAGCAGGGACCGGGACCGGTCGAAGGAGTCCTTCCGGGCGAAGCGCACGGCGGACCGGCAGACGGGGACGAGTTCGTCGAGCAGCCTTCTGTCCCGGGTGCTGTCGTACGCGGTGGTGAGGGCTCCCACGCATCGGCCCAGGAGCGGGCCGCGCTCGTCGTCGGTCAGGGTGGGGTCGTCCAGGCAGCGCCGGGCCAGGCTCAGGGACTGGTCCAACGCCCCGTCGTCCCGGGTGAGCTGGAACTGGACGCGGTAGGTGTCGATGAGGGCGACCTGCGCGCGGCGGGCCTCGACGTGGTCGACGGGGAGTCCGGCGGACACCGCTTCGAGCAGTTGCCTGCCCTGTGCCAGGGCGTCGGCGTCCTCGCTCAGCTCGGCCAGCAGCGTCAGCGAGTGGCCCAGTTCGACGCGGACGGGGAGGTGGTGCGAGTGGTGCGGGCCGGCGTGCCCGGCCGCCGTCCGCAGCACGGCCACCGCGTGCTCGGCGTCGGAAAGGTCACCGGTGGCCGTTGCCAGTTCCTTGTACGACAGCCCGGTGTTCAGCAGTTGCACCGCATGCGCCGGCCGGTTCGGGTCCAGCGTCCGTGCGGCGGCGTGGTTGAGGCGTGCCGACTCCCGCATGACCGCCACATCACGCAGCATCAGCGCCTTCACCCGCAGCACATTGCCGAGGCAGGACAGGGCGTCGGATTCCTCCGGAGTCAGCCGATGCGCCCGGCGCGCCCACCCTTCGGCCTCCGCGATGTCGTCCCGCGCGCCCTCGTCGGCCCTGACGCCCGCGGCGTTCACCTGACGCCCGCCGTCGTGCGCACGGGTCTTGAGGGCGTTGGCGAGACCGACCATCCGGCGCACGGCTTCCGTCCCCGTCGCGTCCGGGCCGGAGAGCGCGGCCCGCAGGACGTCCACCGCCTCGTCCAGCGCGGCGGGGTCGCCCTGGGCGTCGTGCGCCATCCGGAGACACAGGCCGAGATCCGTCCGGTAGGCGCGTCGTCGGCCGTCGTCCGTCCCGGGGTGCGCGACGAGCGCGCGCAGCACGCGGGCCCGTGCGCGCAGCAGGGCGGGCTGTCCCTGGGCGATGTTCAGCGGTACGACGACGGTGAGGGCGTCGAGGATGCCGTGGCTGCGGGCGTCGGCCGGATCGCACTCCTCGGTCACCCGCTCGACGTACGCGCCGGCCTGGCGGACCCACTCGGCTGACGGGGTGCGCAGGTGGCCCTGGATGAGGGACGTGGCCAGTCGGAGGCGGACCTGGAGCCGGGTCTGAGGGTCCGTGGCCTTCTCCTGGACGCGGTCCCATGCCGCGGCGCCCACGGAGAGCAGCCGGGGATCGCTTCCGGTGGGGCCGCCCGCCCCGTCGCGGAAGGCGTTGAGCAGATTTCCGCCCAGCGGGGCGAGCAGCGGTACGGCCTGTTCGTCGGCGACCGGCCCGAGGGAGTCGATCGTGCGCGCGGCCCAGTCGACGGCCTCCGCGAGCGAGTCGGGGTCCCCGTCCGCCGCGTGCCGTTGCAGCAGGACTTCCACCAGGTTGATCTGGAGCATCTCGGGCAGGGCTCCGATCTCCCGCAGCATGCCGATGCCGCGCAGGAGCAGACGGATCGCCTCGCTCGACTGTGCCGGGTCGCCCGTGGCCCGGTGGGCGGCGGCGTGGTCGACCGCCTTGTCACCGAGCCGCAGGGCTTCTTCGAGCAGTCCTGCCGGGGCGGATTCCCGCGTGAGTACGGCGCCGATCTCCACCGGGACCGCATCCGGCATCCGCGCCCACAGGGGACGGAAGAGATGCAGGGCGTGGTGGAAGTCCGGGCCGTCGTACGTCTGGCGGGCCGCGCAGCGGAACCAGTGGAACCAGCCCAGGGTGTGGGCGGCCTCGTCGCTCCAGGACGTCCGCAGGGCTGTGGTGAGGAGCTGGGCCGCCGCATCGGCCTCGGGCCCGAGCACCTGGCGTGGATCGGCGGTGGCCGCGAACCGGTCGAGCCGCGCCCGCAGGGCGTCCAGTGGCAGGTTCTCCATCTCCCCCATCGCTCCCCCGTGGTGGTTGTCGGGCGACTCGCGCCCGTACCATCATGCAGCGACGCCGACGCGTCCGCTGCGGGAGCGTCAAGGAGCGGCGAGGAGGGGCATGGAGGGGCGGGCAGAGGTCGCGGCATGGTGTGAGGCGCTCCCTCTCCTGCGGCGGATCGCTGCGGCGCAGGGCCGTGCGGACGAGGTCGCGGAGCTGGTGAGCCGGCTCCGGACGGACGCCGGCGTGGTGCCGCAACTCGACGAGCTGGGGCGGCAGTTCGGCATTCCGGGCGTCGGGCCCAGGTCGGTGGTCGGGGTGCCCGGCGTGGCTCCGGGGGTCCCCGTCGACGGACTGTTCGTCTGCCCCGCCGACCGGTGCGACCGGGACTGGGTGCGGGCGCCGGGTGTGGCGACGCCCGAATGCCACCTTTTCGAGGAGCCCTTGGCGCGGGCGGCGCCTGAGCGGCGCACGCGGTGACAGCCTTCCTGAACGAGCTGGCCAGGCAACTGGCCGGCAAATGGCTCTCCCTCCTCGTCGTGCCCGGGGTCCTGTTCGTCGCCTCGGTCGCCGTGGGCTGGCGGATGCGTTTCGGGGCGTGGCCCGGCGACGAGGAGTTCGTGACCGGGCTCCAGCAGGGGGCGGCCCCGGCCGGGCAACTGGCCGCGACCGTGCTGGGCGCCCTGCTGGTGTCGGCCTGGGCGGGGCTGCTGGCACAGGGTTCGGGGCGGGCCGTCCACCGGCTGTGGCTCGGCCGGTGGCCCGGACGTACCGGGGCGGCGCTGGCCGGCCGGCGCCGTCGCCGCTGGACGCGTGCCCAGGAACGCTACGAACAGGCGTACCGCCAGGGGCAGTCGGACGAGATCCTGGCGGACCTGGCGTACCGGCGCAATCGCATCGCGCTGGCGCCTCCCAGCAGGCCGACGCACATGGGTGACGCCGTCGCGGCGCTCGGCGTCCGGGTCCGGCTCGAATACGGAATCGACCTCGAACACGGCTGGCCGCGGCTGTGGTTGGTGCTGCCGGAGGAGACCCGGACGGTACTGGACGAGAGCAGGGATGCGTTCGGCCGGGCCACCGCGCTGGCCGGCTGGGGCGTTCTCTACGTCCTGGCGGGAGCCGTCTGGTGGCCGCTCGGGCTGGCGGGGCTGGGCACGCTGCTCACGGCCGTGGTCCGGGGCCGGTCGGCCGTGACGAATCTGGCCCAGCTGATGGAGTCGGCTGTCGACCTGCACGGGGCGAGCCTCGCCGTCTCTCTGGGGATCCCCGTCCCGGACGGCCGGGTCACACCGGGGATCGGCCGCGAGATCACCCGCGCGGTGCGCAAGGGAGCCTGAGGGGCCGACGAGCCGGTGTCCGGGGGACAGGGACATCCTGGGGACGCCCCGGACGCGCGCGGGACCGCGACCTGGGACGGCGGCGGTGTGCCGCCGGACCCGGCACATGATCGTCCCGGACTGGTCCGTACCAAGGTATTGACGCCCCCTTATCTCACTTCTTAAATCAAGAAGCGTCACCTTCACCCCCCCACCTCGGCCGGCACTTCCGTGTTCCGGGCCGCCGTATGGAAGGGAGAGCCGTGGCCCCCCCACGCCTGCTCCGCACCTCTGTGTTCGCCGCTCTGTCCGCCGCGCTCGTCGCGTCCGTCGCGATCGGCCCGGCCCGCGCGGACGCCTCGGGCGCTTCCGGCGCCTCCGACGCCGCCGTCGCCGCCGTCGCCGCCGTGACGTTCTCCGACACCTTCGACGGCCCCGCGGGCGCGGCGGCCGACTCCTCGAAGTGGCAGATCGAGACCGGCGACAACGTCAACAACCATGAGCGGCAGTACTACACGTCGGGCAACAACAACGCGGCCCTGGACGGCCAGGGCCACCTGGTCATCACGGCCAAGCGGGAGAACCCGGCGAACTACCAGTGCTGGTACGGCACCTGCCAGTACACCTCGGCACGACTGAACACCTCCGGGAAGTTCACCGCGCAGTACGGCCACGTCGAGGCGCGGATGAAGATCCCGCGGGGGCAGGGCATGTGGCCCGCCTTCTGGATGCTGGGCAACGACATCGGCAATGTCGGCTGGCCGAACTCGGGCGAGATCGACATCATGGAGAACGTCGGGTTCGAACCCTCCACCGTGCACGGCACCCTCCACGGTCCCGGGTACTCCGGTTCGGGCGGTATCGGCGCGGGTTACAGCCTGCCGAACGGACAGGCGTTCGCCGACGCCTTCCACACCTTCGCCATCGACTGGGCGCCGAACTCGGTCAAGTGGTCGGTCGACGGCAACGTCTACCAGACGCGCACCCCGGCCGACGTGGGCGGCAACGCCTGGGTGTTCAACAAGCCGTTCTTCCTGATCATGAACCTGGCGGTGGGCGGCTACTGGCCCGGCGACCCGGACGGTTCCACCGCGTTCCCGCAGCAGTTGGTGGTGGACTCGGTGTCGGTGACGACCAGCGACACCGCGGCCGGCGTCGCGATCAAGGGCCTGGCCGGCAAGTGCGTGGACGTGGCCGGCGCGAGCGCCGCGAACGGCACGCCGGTGCAGCTCTACGACTGCAACGGCACCGCCGCCCAGCAGTGGGCGGTGGGTTCGGACGGCACCATACGGGCGCTCGGCAAGTGCCTCGACGTCACCGGCAACGGCACGGCCGACGGTTCGACCGTACAGCTGTGGGACTGCACCGGCGGCCCCAACCAGAAGTGGACGGTGTCCGCGGCGCACGACATAGTGAACCCGCAGGCGAACAAGTGCCTGGACGCCACCGGCAACAGCTCGGCCAACGGCACCCGGTTGCAGATCTGGACCTGCTCGGGCGGCGCCAACCAGAAGTGGACGGTGGGCTGAGGCCCCACCGGCGAACCCTCAGTGCGGCCGCCAGGTGAACTTGTCGCCGCCCACCCAGCGGACCACGTCCGGATCGTCCAGGTCATGGACCGTGATGCCGTACGCGGCCGCGGTCTCCAGGACGTCGGTGACGGCCCTCGCGGCGCCGACCACCTGACCGTCGATCTCCATGATCCGGAAGGGCAGGCTGCCCGGCCTGCCCCGCATCACCCCGAGGACCAGGATCCGGGGGCGGCAGATGTGGGGGCTCGCTATCTCCGTCATACCATCGAGCCTAAATCCCACATGTCGGATATGTTCGCTCACATGTGCCATCCACCGAGTGATCCACTCGGTGGATGACCGCGCGCCGCACGACGCCCGCCCGGCGTCGTGCGGCGCAGTCGCGCCCGGGTGGACCCTCGGCATGGAGGCGACGGCGGATCCCGCGTCCGCCGAGGGACGGGCCGCACGGGGAAGCCCCGACCGCGACGGGGGAATCACGGCCGGGGCGGCCAGGGGGTGGGTGCGCACGGCGGTCGCCTCTCGGCGAAGGGCTCCACAGGGCTTGGGCCGAACGATCGTCCCTGTGGGCGGAAGATGAGGCCCGGGGACACTGTTCCGTCCGCACCCACGGCATGTTCAACGGGCAACGATCTCCGGGTGTTCCCACCGGACGCCCCACGCCAGGGTGATCCTCGTCACCCTGGCCACGCATCCCGGGCGTCCGTGATCCGCACGGGTTTCCTGTTGACTTCGAGAGCACTTCAATTCGTAGCGTTCCGGGCATGAGTACTACCGCACAGCACAAGATCGGTTCGGGCTTCGGCGCCACCAGCACGGCGGACGAGGTCCTCGCAGGCATCGACCTCACCGGACGGCTCGCGATCGTCACGGGCGGCTACTCCGGCCTGGGTCTGGAGACCGCGCGGGCGCTGACCCGGGCGGGCGCCCGGGTGGTCGTGCCGGCCCGGCGCCCCGCCGTCGCCCAGGAGGCGCTGGCCGGCCTCGACGGGGTCGAGGTGGACGAGCTGGACCTCGGCGACCTGGCGAGCGTGCGCGGCTTCGCCGAGCGCTTCCTGGCCTCCGGCCGCGACCTGGACCTCGTGATCGACAGCGCCGCGATCATGGCGTGCCCGGAGACCCGGGTCGGGCCCGGCTGGGAGGCCCAGTTCGCCACCAACCACCTCGGTCACTTCGCCCTCGTCAACCGGCTGTGGCCGGCGATCGAGCGCGGCGGCGCGCGCGTCGTCTCCGTCTCCTCCGGGGGCCACCACTTCTCCGGCATCCGGTGGGACGACGTCCACTGGCACCGGGGCTACGACAAGTGGGAGGCGTACGGGCAGGCGAAGACGGCCAACGCACTGTTCGCCGTCCACCTCGACCGGCTGGGACGGGACGCCGGGGTCCGGGCGTTCTCCCTGCATCCGGGCGGCATCCTCACCCCGCTCCAGCGCTACCTCCCCCGGGAGGAGATGGTCGAGCGCGGCTGGATCGACGAGCACGGCAACCCGCTGAACCCCGAGGGTTTCAAGACCCCGGAGCAGGGGGCGGCCACCCAGGTGTGGGCGGCCACCTCGCCCCGCCTCGACGGCATGGGCGGTGTCTATCTGGAGGACTGCGACATCGCCGAACCGGCCCCCGCGGACGGGAAGCGGACCGGGGTGAAGGACTGGGCGTGCGACCCGGAGCAGGCGGCCCGCCTGTGGACGCTGTCCGCCGAGCTGACGGGAGTGGACGCCTTCGCCGGCTGAGCGCTCCCCGGACGGTCCCGGTGTACCGCGCCGAGACGGCGGTGCGGCACCGTCGCCGACCGTGCGGCGCCCGCGGTCGTCCGTGATATGCCGACGATCGTCCGCGGGGGCGTCGCGGCCTGCCGCTCCGCCGGCGCCGTCAGCGCGGGGCCCGGTCCTCCAGCGCCGCCCGCCAGGCCGGCAGCCGGTCCTCGGCCGCGGGCGGCGCGCGGTGTCCGCCGCGGTTGAAGAAGTCGGCCAAGGGCAGGATCGCGGCGCCCACGGTGACCGCGTCGGGCCCGAGCCGGCCGAGGTCGATCGTCACCTTCTCGGCCGGGTGGCGCAGCGCGTACATGGTCGCGTACCGGCGGACCGCGGGCAGGAAGCGCGAGCCGAGCTGGAGCCCGGCCCAGCCGCCGATCAGGATCCGTTCGGGCTGGAAGAGGTTGATCAGGTCGGACAGGCCGGCACCCAGGTACTCGGCGGTCTCCTCCAGGACGGCGAGCGCCACCGGGTCGGCGGTGCCGTCCCCAGGCGGGTAGGCGGCGGCCAGCATCGCCGTCAGCGCGGTCTCCTCGTCGGTGCCCTCGGGCGGGCGTCCGCCTTCCTCGCGCCAGCGGGAGAGCAGGGACTCCGCGCCCGCGTACGCCTCCAGGCAGCCGAGCGCTCCGCAGCGGCAGCGCCGGCCCCGCACCCGTACCGTCAGGTGCCCCCACTCGACGGCCCGGCCGTGCTCCACCTCCGGAGTGACGAGACAGGCGCCGACACCGGAGCCGAAGAGGACCACGACCGCGTTGCGCGCACCGCGCCCGGCGCCGAACCACATCTCGGCCTGGCCCAGGGTCTTGGCGCCGTTGTCGATGAAGTACGGGACGGTGTCCGGGAGTTGGGAGCCGGAGCGGAGCAGCGCCTCCAGCGGGACGGCGTCCCAGCCGATCGTCTGGCCGTGCACGACGGCGCCCCGGTCGGCGGTGCGTTCCACGATGCCGGGGACGCCGACGCCCACCCCGAGCAGCAGCTCGGGTTCCGTCCCGGCGGCGGCGAGGACCTCGGCGACTCCGTCGCGGACGTGACCGACGATGACGTCGACGTCGTACCGCTGCGGGGCCAACGGGCGCTCCACCCGGGCGAGTTCGGTGAGCGCCAGGTCGAACAGCTCGACCCGGACCCGGGTCTCGCCGACATCGACGCCGATCATGTGTCCGCTGTGCGGGGCGACGCGCAGCAGGGTGCGCGGCCGGCCGCCGTCGGAGTCGACGCTGCCGGCCTCCTCGACCAGGCCGTCGGCGACCAGATCCGCGACGACGTTGCTGACCGAGCCGGAGCTGAGGCCGGTCGCCGGGCCCAGCTCGAACCGGCTGAGGGGTCCGTCGAAGTAGAGCCGTTGCAGCACGGCCGTGCGGTTGCCCCGTCTGAGGTCGCGTACCGTGCGCCCGTTCCGCCCCGCCATATGGCTCCCTTCGAACCCAGCCCGACCTGCAACATACCCCGCGGACGGGCCCGGCGCGACATTCTTCCAACCCTTAGTTCACGCTATGAGCTAAGAGGTGGGGGCGGGCCGCCGATCCCGTCCGGCGCCCGGGAGGGGGCGCGGGCGGTGCCCGCGCCCTCCGGCGCGCCGAACCGGGCGAGGGTGTGCCACACCTTCTTCAGGTCCTGGGGCGACCTGGACTTCCTCGGCTGGCGGGATCCGGGGGCGCCCGACCGCTGCTACGTGGTGGCGGAGCGGGAGGGCGGCCGGTCGGCGTGGCGCTGCGATTCCCGTCCGCGCGACGCGGTTTTCTGCACCGGAGCATGTGCTCGGTGTGCCTGACGACCCATCACGGGGGCGGGGTCTCGCTGATGACGGCGCGCAAGGCGGGGGCGGCGGGCCGCGAGGGCAACTCGGTCGGCGTGTACATGTGCACCGACCTGGCCTGCTCGCTGTACGTGCGCGGCAGGAAGGTGCCCGAGGCCGGTCTGCGCATCGAGGAGAGCCTCACGACGGACGAACGGATCGCCCGCATGACGGGCAACCTGTTCGCGTTCCTCGACCGGCTCGGGGTCTGAACCCGGCGGGTCCCGCGGCGGACGGCGCCAGGGCCGCGGTCAGCCCTGGCGCAGCCGGGCCGCCGTCACACGGTGCAGGTGCACCAGGATGTCGTGGCTGGGGGCGAGCGCGATGTCGTAGGGGCCGTCCGGGTAGTCCGTGCCGATGCTGCGCGTCGGCCGGGCCCGCGCCGGCCAGGCGCGCGCGGGCGCGCCGACGGAGCGCAGGTCGACCAGGTAGTCGCGGTACCGCACCCGGTCGAGGGTGGCCTCGTTGGTGCCCGGACCGGCCGCCGGGAGCGTCCAGCGGTGGCGGGCGCCGTCCGGTCCGGTGGCGTTGAACGCGCCGCGGTCGAAGGTGAGGCCCACGCTCAGACAGCCGGAGCCGAGGCGGTCGCACAGGAAGGCGCCCTGCATCTTCGGGTAGTGGGCGGGGTCCTGGGGCTCGTAGGCGACGTGCGCGTCGTGCGCCGACAGCAGCACCTTGGTTCCGGTGTGCCGCTGCCACCAGTCGACGTTGGCGGCCATCGTCTCGTCCCGGTAGCGCATGCTCGCGGCGACCTGGGCGGGGTCGTCGAAGTCGAAGGCGTACTGCCGGGCCGTCCGGTCGACGGCCGCCGCGTTCTGCACGGCCAGGTCGTACGCGGCCCGGTCGGCGCCCGGACGCTGCCGCCGCAGCAGCGCCAGCGCCCGTCCGGTGCGGTCCGCCATCTCCCTGCGGTCGGCGTACGGCTTGTTCAGGTACTCCTCGATGTACCGCCCCGTGGCCACGGTGGGCCGCAGCCCCTGGTAGAGCGTGTCGAGGCGGGCGGTCAGCCTGGGGTGCGTGCGGGCCACGTAGTCGGTGACGGCGTCGTACAGCTCGGGCCCGGACCAGGCGGTGTCGTCGCCCAGAAAGCGGACCGGGTCGTCGGGGTGCCGCAGGTTGTACGACCGCATCCACTGGATGAGCCGCAGGTAGTCCGTGTTGTTCCACCAGAGGTGGTCCCGCTGGAACTCCTCGCTCATGATGCGCCGCGGGTCGCCCTCGCCGCGCAGCACATAGGCGTCGAGCAGCCGACCCGTGCTCCAGCTGCCCTCCAGGGCGTGACTCCGAGGCTCGCGCCCGGCGCCGCCGCGCGGCCATCCGGCAGTCCTCCGTGCCGCGCGGGGGCCGGCCCCCTTGCGGACGCCCCGGCCTGCGGCACGCACGTTCGACGGGTCCGCGCACGGGGAACAGCCCAGAGATGCCAGACGTACGGAAGTGGACCGCGGGGCCGAAGCGGTTCCTGGAGCACCGCCATGAACCCGTGGTCGTCCAGACGCTTCGGTCGGCCGCAGCGGCGACGGTCGCCTACGTGGTCGCGCTCCGGCTGAGCCCGGAGTCCGTGCCGCTGACCGCGCCCCTGACCGCCCTGCTGGTCGTCCAGGTCACGCTCTACGCCACGCTCACCAATGGCGTCCGCCGGGTGACCGCGGTGGTGGCCGGCGTCCTGGTGGCCATCGCCTTCAGCCTGCTGGTCGGGCTGACCTGGTGGAGCCTGGCCCTGCTGATCGTGGCGGCGCTGGCCGTCGGGCGCCTGGTGCGCGTCGACGAGTACGTGCCCGAGGTGGCGATCAGCGCCATGCTGGTGCTCGGCGTGACCAGTGTCGGGAACACGGCCTGGGCCCGGGTGGTGGAGACGCTGATCGGCGCGGGCGTCGGACTCGCCTGCAATCTGCTGCTGCCCGCCCCGGTCTGGGTGGACGAGGCCGGGCAGTCGATCGAGGGACTGGCCCGGCGGATCCGGCGACTGATGCTGCGGCTTGGTGAGGAGGCCGCCGGGCGCGTCCCGTGGGAGGTGGCCGCGGAGCGGTTGCACGAGGCGCGCCGGCTCGACCACGACATCGTGGGGGTGGATGCGGACCTGCGGCAGGCCGAGGACAGCCTGCGGCTCAATCCACGGGTGCGGGAGGGCCTGCTGCACCGGGTGGTGCTGCGGACGGGACTGGACACGCTGGAAATCTGCACGGTCGTCCTACGGGTGCTGGCCCGTACCTTCACCGACCTGGCGAAGTCCCGCGATCCCGATCCGCTGTTCCCGCCGGAGACGGGTGCCGCCGTCGAGCGGCTGCTGTCGGAGGTGGCCGACGCGGTGGTCAGCTTCGCGGTGCTGGTGACCACCGATGTCAGCGTGAGCGCCGAGTCCGCCGAGGCGCGGCTGACCGCGGGACTGCGCACGGTGGCGGGCACCCGCGACAAGGTGGCCCTGCTGCTGCGGGAGGAGGCCGAGCGGGATCCGCGGCGCTGGCAGTTGTTCGGCGCCGTGCTGACCGAGGTGGACCGGATCATCGACGAGTTGGACACGGAGCACCGCTCGCGCCGCCTGCTGGAGGAGCTCGACCGGGTCACCCGGGAGCAGCGGGAGCTGCTGCCCCGGATGTCCCGGGTCCGGGAACGGGTGGGCACCGTACCGCGGCGGCTGCGCCGGGTCCGCGCGGCGGCGGGCGCGCCAGGTGAGGGCGAAGGCCGTCCCTCCCGATGAGGGAGGTCGGCGAGGTGCTGTGCGCCTATCGCGTGGCCCGCTCCGCCCGGGGGCAGGACGGTCCGCTCCGCCTCGACGGGGTGATCCGCTTTGCCTGGACGGGGTGGTCCGCGCGATGGTGGCTGTCAGGACCGAGACGAACTTCCTGAGGTGTGGACATGGGCAGTGATGCGGAATCGCCGGGCGGCGGCTGGAGCCGGCGCCGGTTCGTCGGGGCGCTGGCGGGCGGCGCCGCGGCGGTGGGCCTGCCGGCGCCGGCGGCGCCGGCCACCGAGCCCGAGGAGCCCGGCTCCGCGCCGGCCGCCGACGCCCGGCGCCCGGCGAAGCCGTCCGGCTCCCGCCCCCTCTACCTGGGCACCTACACCTCCACCCAGGGCGGCGGCACCGGCATCGGCCTGGCCCACTACGACCCGTCGACCGGTGCCGTCACCCGGTCCGGCACCCTGAACGGCGTCGCCGACCCGTCCTACCTGGCCGCGCATCCCGACGGCCGCACCCTGTACGCGGTCGACGAGCGCACGGACGGCACCGTGACCGCCGTCCGCACCGCCGACCGGCGGATCCTCGGCTCCCGCGGCACCGGCGGCGCGGCCCCCGCCCATCTGTCGGTGCACCCGGACGGGCGCTGGCTGCTCACCGCCAACTACGGATCGGGCAGCGTGGCGGTGCATCCCATCGCCGCCTCGGGCGCCCTCGGGGAGCGCACCGCCCTGGTCACCGACGCCGGTCCGCCCGGCCCCGGTCAGCAGGGACCGCACGCGCACCAGTTCGTCGCCGGCCCCGACGGCGACCACGTCCTCGCGGTCGACCTGGGCACCGACAGCGTGTACAGCTACCGGCTGGACCTGGGGCGCGGCACCCTGACGGCGGTCGCGCGGGCGCACGCCCAGCCGGGCGCCGGACCCCGCAACCTCGCCTTCCATCCGGGCGGCCGGTTCGCGTACCTGGCCAACGAGGTGGACAACACGGTCGCCGTGTGCACGTACGACGGGGAGACCGGACGGTTGAAGATCGGTGCGCCGCAGTCCACCGGCGCCGGTTCCGGCGCCAACTATCCGGCGCAGATCCTGGTCACGGCGAACGGCGCGTTCGCGTATCTCGCCAACCGCGGGCACAACACGCTCGCACGGTACGCCGTGGAGGCGGGCGGCGCCCGGCTGCGGCTGCTGGACACCGTGCCGGTGGCGGGCGACTTCCCGCGGCAGATCGCGTTCTCGCCGGACGGCCGGCTGCTGTTCGCGGCGAACCAGCGCTCCAGCACCGTGAGCGTGTTCCACGTGGACGAGCACAGCGGGGGACTGCGGCTCGCGGGAAAGCCGTTCCCCTCACCCGTCGCCGTCTGCGCGCTGCCGCTGTAGGGCGCGCGGGCAGGCGGCCGTGGCCGCCCGGGTGAGCAGGGCGTGGACACGCTCGGTGAGCTGGCCGAGGTCGTCGGCGGGCCGGTGGAACGGCAGCCGTACGTCGCCGTGGCGCCGGCCGCGCTCGATGCGCAGCGTGAGTCCGTACCGGTCCAGCGCGAGGGGCACCACACGCGTCGCGGCGTGCAGGCTCGCGGGTTCGACCAGCCGGGTGAGGCGCTCGACGGCGTCCGGGTGGGCATCGGCGAGGTGGGTCAGCAGCCGGGCCTCGGCGGCGGCCAGCGGATCGGGGGCGGCGGCGGTGAACGCGTCGAGGTCCACGGCCTCTGCTCCGGACGGCCCGCGCAGCACCGCCCGGGTGGCGCGGAAGGCGAGCCGGTCGGCCTCGGCGGCGAACGAGCCCGCCAGCCAGAGCCGGGCGCGGATCCGGTTGCGCTGCGCGACGGGAGCCACGTCGGCGAACTCCAGCACGGCGCACGGCTCGCCGCGTGGCGCGCAGATCACGGCCGCGCGCAGGGCGCTGTCCTCCGGGGCGTGCAGGATCACCCGTCCGTCACCGGTGACGGTGTGCGCCCCGACGAGTTCCTCGCGCCCGCCGTCCACGGTCACCGCGCACGACCAGGCGACGGCGAGCACCGATCGCGCCCGCTCGGCCGCGCCGGGCCCGGCCGTACTGGCTCGGCTGTCACCCATCCCGACACCTCCTTAGGTAAGCCTTGCCTAACTTATCGGAGATCGGAACGTACGCCAACCAGGCCGGACCCCCGGCCGGGTGACCGGTCAGGGCGCGAGGACGCCCAGCAGGGCGCGCGTGCACAGATCGCGCACCTGCTCGCGGTCCACACCAGGACCACGCAGCCACTCCAGGCAGACCGCCGTGGTGAAGGCCAGCCAGCCGCGCACGGCGAGCCTCAGGTCGGCCCGGCCCCCGGTCAGCGGACCGAACTCGGGGTCGGCGGCGAGGGCCGCCATGATCTGCCGCTCCTGCGCGGCGAGGGCGCGCAGGTAGACGCGGCGCACGGCCTGGTCGCCGGCCGCGTCGGCGCGATGAAAGGCGCGGTAGCCGTGGGCGTGGGACTCGACGTAGGCGAGGTAGGCGTCGAGACCGGCGGTGATCTGCTCGCGCACCGGCACGCCCGGCACCGCCGCGGTCAGCCGCAGCATCCGCTCGCTCTCACGTTCGACGACCGCGGCGAAGAAGTCCCGTTTGGTCGGGAAGTAGTGGTACAGCAGCCCGCGGGAGACCCCGGCGATCTCGGCGACCTGCTCGATCCACACGTCGTCGTAGGGCTTCTCCGAGAACAGTCTGGCCCCGACCGACAGGAGTTGCTCCCGACGCTCCTGGGTGCTGAGCCTGCGCCGGGTGCGTCCTGCTCGGTCCGCGGCCATGTCCGCACTTTACTTGACGTCGGTTCAGTAACCGACCCAGACTGGAACACGTTATTGAACCCGCGTACAACATGAACTCGCGTACACCACGCGCAACCTGCCGCAGACCGAGGGAGATCGCGTCATGGCGGAGACGAGGACGGCACCGCCCCTGCCGAAGGGCTTCCGCGGCGCCCGGCACGGCTGGCCCGAGCTGCACCGCATCCCCCATCCCCCGAACCGCCTGCCCCTGCTCGGCGACGTACTGGACGCCGACCGGCGCACGCCCGTGCAGGGCACGCTGCGCCACGCCCGCCGGCTGGGTCCGATCTTCCGGCGCAAGGCGTTCGGCAACGAGTTCGTGTTCCTCTGGGGCGCCCGGCTCGCGGCCGACATCGCGGACGAGTCCCGGTTCGCCAAGCACGTGGGCCTCGGCGTCGCCAATCTCCGCCCGGTCGCCGGGGACGGGCTGTTCACGGCCTACAACCACGAACCCAACTGGCAGCTGGCGCACGACGTGCTGGCCCCCGGGTTCAGCCGTGAGGCCATGGAGGGCTACCACACCGCGATGCTGGACGTGGCCGGGCACCTGACCGACCACTGGGACCGGCAACTCGCCGCGGGACGCCCGGTGGACGTGCCGGGAGACATGACCAAGCTGACCCTGGAGACCATCGCCCGGACCGGATTCGGGCACGACTTCGGTTCGTTCGAACGAGACCGGCCGCACCCCTTCGTGACCGCGATGGTGGGCACGCTGACCTACGCGCAGCGGCTCAACACCGTCCCCCCGCCGCTGGCCGGGCTGCTGCTGCGCGGCCCGACCCGGCGCAACGCCGCCGACATCGGATACCTCAACCGCACGGTCGACGACCTCGTCCGGGCCCGGCGGGAGAGCGGCGGCGGGGACGGCGACCTGCTCGACCGGATGCTGGCGACGACCCACCCCCACAGCGGTGAGCGGCTGTCGCCGCTGAACGTGCGGCGCCAGGTGATCACGTTCCTGGTCGCGGGCCACGAGACCACGTCGGGGGCGCTCTCCTTCGCGCTGCACTACCTCTCCCGGCACCCGGAGGTCGCGGCGCGGGCCCGCGCCGAGGTGGACCGCGTCTGGGGCGACACACCCGCACCCGGCTACGACCAGGTCGCCAAACTGCGCTACGTACGACGGGTCCTCGACGAGTCGCTGCGGCTGTGGCCGACGGCACCGGCCTTCGCCCGGGAGGCGGTGGCGGACACCGTGCTGGCCGGGGAGCACCCGATGCGCCGGGGCGCCTGGGCGCTGGTGCTCACGCCGATGCTGCACCGGGACCCGGAGGTGTGGGGTGCGGATGCCGAGCGGTTCGACCCGGACCGGTTCGACGCGCAGGCCGTGCGCGCCCGTGCCCCGCACACCTTCAAACCCTTCGGGACCGGCGCGCGGGCCTGCATCGGCCGCCAGTTCGCGCTGCACGAGGCGACCCTGGTCCTCGGCCTGCTGCTGCGCCGCTACGCACTCGAACCCGATCCCGCCTACCGGCTGCGGGTGACCGAGCGGCTGACGCTGATGCCGGAGGGGCTGCGGCTGCGGCTCGTGCGGCGCGGCCGGCCGACGGTGCCGGCGGTCGGCGACGGCGCGCCGGAGGGAGCGGAGTCAGCGGCACGCTGCCCAGTGCACGGGACGGGCGACTGACGCCGGCAGCCGGGTGCCCGCATTGCCCCGGGCCGCGTCGGTCTGCGGCTGGGTCAGAAAGAACGCGCCGGTCAGATCGGCGTCCGTGAGATCCGCGGCCCGCAGGTCGGCACCGATCAGGTCGGCACCGCGCAGATCGGCACCCGTCAGATCGGCGGCGACGAGCAAGGCCCCGCGCAGATCCGCGCCGCGCAGATCGGCCCCCTTGAGGCGGGCGCCGACCAGGTCCGCGCCCCGCCGGTCCTTCTTGCGGTTCCTGGCACCCGGTATCACCGCGCGCACCGCCTCGCTGGTGCGCCGCAGCAGGACGTCGACCCGGCGCCGGTGGGCGGCCACGTCCAGGGCGGCCAGCTCCGCGGGGGCGAGCCGGGTGAGCCGCTCGGTGTCCTGGAGTGCCTCGCGCAGCTCGGCACGGAACGGACGGGCCGCGGGCAGGTCCTGCGCCTCGGTGAGGTACCAGAGCAGTTCGTGCAACTGCCGTACGACCGGGAACACCTCGGCCATGCCGCGGGCGAGTCCGGCGGAGCCGGTGCGCCGGTCCCGCCCGCCGAAGACGACCTGGGAGACCTTCTGTCCGGCGCCGAAGCAGTCGTAGACGGTGCAGCCGGCGAAGCCCTTGGACCGCAGCTCGGTGTGGATGCCGCAGCGGTGGTCGTCCCGCAGGTTGGGGCAGGGCCGGCCGGCGGGCTTGTCCAGGGCGAAGTCCGCCGAGGCGGCGAAGGGCAGGGCGACGCAGCACAGCCCGAAGCAGCGCGCGCAGTCGCCGCGCAGCTCCGTTCGGCCGTCCGGCTGATCCGACATGCCGATCACCCTACTGACCTGCGGATCCCGTGTCGCCCGCATTTACGCGCCGCCCCGCACGCCCCGTCGCCGCCCCGCACGCCCCGTCGCCGCCCTGCGGACCCGGGCCCTGCGGGCGCGGGTCACAGCTCGTCGCGGGTCACACCTCGTCGCGAGTCAGTGCCAGCAGCCGGTCCAGGACCCGGGGCGCGCCGACGCGCAGGCCGTCGTGCTCGAACTCGTCGGTGACCCAGGTGCGCAGGCCCCGGATCGCACGCGCGGTGCGCAGGGAGGAGTCGGCGTCGACGTACATGTCGTCGTGGTAGACGGCCGCGGCGACCGGGACCTCGTTGGCGGCGAGCCGGGCCGGGTCGTACAGGGGCTGCCAGTCGGCGTGGGCGAGCAGGTCGGCGGTCTCGCGCAGCGGGCGCAGGGCCGGATCGGCGTCGAACGTCCAGGGGTGGACGGTCTCCCCGGTGAACAGCACCGGCGCGTCCCCGGCGAGCGCCTTGGCCGCGTCGAACTGCGGGAACTCGGCGCGAACCCGTTCGGCGGCCCAGGCGGTGGGGCGGGCGTCCTGACCGTAGGCGGACTCGTGGACGAGGGCGTACAGCGGGTACGCGGCGTAGGAGAGGAGCCCCTGGACCGCCTCCTGGAAGGCGTCGGACAGTTCCGGTCCCGCCGGTGTGCGCACGAAGGCGTCCTCCAGCAGGTGGTGCAACCGGTGGCTGCCGTCGGCGGTGCCGAGCATGAGTCCGAGGGACTGGAACGCCTCGACAGTGAGCCGGTAGCCGTTCGGCAGGACCACGTCATGGTCCAGCAGGTGGTCGGCGATGGTCCGGGCCCGCTCCACGTCCTGCGGGTAACGGGCGTAGTGCGCACTGACCTTGCGCTCGATGCGCGGGTAGGCGGCCCGGTAGACGTCGTCGGCGTGCGCGTCCAGGGAGGGCAGGCCACCGGTGATCACCGCGGTGTCCACTCCCTCGGGGGCCAGCGACAGGTAGGTCACCGTGCAGAAACCGCCGTAGCTCTGGCCCAGCACGGTCCAGGGGGCGCCGCCGGTCAGCGCCGGGCGGATGTACTCGCAGTCGCGGACGATCGAGTCGGCACGGAAGTGGGAAAGATAGCGGGCCTGTTCGGCGGGGCCGCCGCGCAGCGGCAGCGTCTGCCGGGTGGCGGGCGTGGAGTGGCCGGTGCCGCGCTGGTCGAGGAGGAGCACCCGGTACTCCTCCAGCGCCCGGCCGAGCCACGCCTGCCTGCCGACGAAGCGGTTCGCCCCGTGGCCGGGGCCGCCCTGGAGGTACACCAGCCACGGCAGGTCCTGGTGCGCCTTGTCGCTGGCGACGGTCTCACGGGCGTACAGGTCGATGGTCTCGCCCGCCGGGTCTGCGTGGTCCAGGGGCACGGTGAAGCGGTGGTCGGTGAGGACGACACCTGGCTGACGGTAACTGGTGCTCAACGGGTCTCCCGGGCCGGACGGACGGTCGCGTCCCAGTTCAGCACATGTCCGCCGGCCGGCCGCCACCCGGGACCACGGAGTGCCGCCGGAACGCCGGCCGCCGGTGCCCACGCGCGCGCGACGGGCCGCCGGGGCGGCGTCGTAGCCGACGCGCGTCGGCGGCGCGGCTCGCCACGCACGGGACCGGGTCTCCCCCAGCGGGTTGTCGCCGGTTACCCTGCACTCATCGGATGATCTACCCATAGGAGCCGCGATGCGTGTCGCACTGTTCCTGACCTGTGTCAACGACACGCTCTATCCCGACACCGGCCGCGCGGTGGTGAAACTGCTGACCAGGCTGGGCGTCGACATCGACTTCCCGATGGCCCAGACCTGCTGCGGGCAGGCCCACTACAACACCGGCTACCGTCACGAGACGGAACCGCTGGCCCGGCATTTCTCCGATGTCTTCGGTCAGTACGAGGCGATCGTGACCCCGTCCGGGTCGTGCGGGGCGATGGTGCGGGAGCTGTATCCGCGGCTGGGCGAGCGGGCCCGCGCCGAGGGGCGCGGGGACACGCTCACCGCCACCCTCGCGCCGGTGATCCCCAAGACGTACGAGCTGACCGAGTTCCTGGTGGACGTGCTGGGGGTGACGGACGTCGGCGCGTACTACCCGCACAGGGTGACGTATCACCCGACCTGTCACGGGCTGCGCAGCCTGGGCCTCGGCGAACGGCCGCGCCGGCTGCTCGGGGCGGTACGGGGGCTGGAGCTGGTCGAGCTGCCGGGCGCCGAGGAGTGCTGCGGCTTCGGCGGCACGTTCGCGGTCAAGAACGCGGACGTCTCGGCGGCGATGGGCACGGACAAGGTGCGCAACGCGGAGTCGACGGGCGCGGACGTGCTGTGCGCGGCCGACAACTCCTGTCTGATGCACCTGGGCGGCACGATGACCCGCCTCGGGACGGCGATGCGGCCGGTCCACATCGCGGAGATCCTGGCGAGCACCGAGGAGGAGCCGGCGCTATGAGCGGAACGTTCGTCGGCATGCCGGCGTTCCCGAAGGCCGCGCACGACGCGGTCCGCGACGAGACGCTGCGCGGCAACCTGCGCCACGCCACGCACACCATCCGCGCCAAGCGGGCCAACGCCGTCGCGGAGGTGTCCGACTGGGCGCAACTGCGGGAGGCGGGCAAGCAGATCAAGGACCACACGCTGCGCCACCTGGACCGCTATCTGGTGCAGTTGGAGGAGTCGGTCACGGCGGCGGGCGGCGTCGTGCACTGGGCGGCGGACGCCGGTGAGGCCAACCGGATCGTCGCCGAACTGGTCAAGGAGACCGGCGAGTCGGAGGTCGTCAAGGTCAAGTCGATGGCCACCCAGGAGACCGGGCTCAACGAGGCGCTGGAGGCGGAGGGCATCCATGCCTACGAGACCGATCTCGCCGAGCTGATCGTCCAGTTGGGCAAGGACCGGCCCTCACACATCCTGGTCCCCGCCATCCACCGCAACCGCGGGGAGATCCGTGACATCTTCGCCCGGGAGATGGGCAGGTGGGGCCGCCCGGCGCCGGAGGGGCTGACCGACTCCCCCGCCGAACTCGCCGAGGCCGCCCGGCTGCACCTGCGGGAGAAGTTCCTGCGCGCCAAGGTCGGCATCTCCGGCGCCAACTTCATGGTCGCCGAGACCGGCACCCTCGTGGTGGTGGAGTCCGAGGGCAACGGCCGGATGTGCCTGACCCTCCCCGAGACGCTGATCTCGGTCGTCGGCATCGAGAAGATCGTGCCGACGTGGCGGGACCTGGAAGTGTTCCTGCAGACACTGCCACGCTCGTCGACGGCCGAGCGGATGAACCCGTACACGTCGATGTGGACGGGCACCACCGACGGGGACGGGCCGCGCGCCTTCCACCTGGTCCTGCTCGACAACGGCCGCACCGACACCCTCGCCGACGAGGTCGGCCGGCAGGCGCTGCGCTGCATCCGCTGCTCGGCCTGCCTGAACGTCTGCCCGGTGTACGAGCGGGCGGGCGGCCATGCGTACGGCTCGGTCTACCCGGGTCCGATCGGCGCCATCCTCAGCCCCCAGCTGCGGGGCACGGCGAGCGAGATCGACGCCTCGCTGCCGTACGCGTCCTCGCTGTGCGGGGCCTGCTACGAGGTGTGCCCGGTCGCCATCGACATCCCCGAGGTCCTGGTGCACCTGCGTGAACGCGTCGTCGAGGGCGGCCCCGCCACCCGGGAGGGCAACAAGGTCGTGCTGCGGCCCGCCAAGGGACACGCGGCCGAACGGGCGGCGATGCGGGCGGCCCGCTGGGCGTTCACCCACCCGGGCGCCCTGCGCGCCGGCCAGCGGCTCGCCTCCCGTACCCGCCGCCTCCACCCCCGCTCACTGCCCGGCCCCGGCAAGGCGTGGACCGGCACCCGCGATCTGCCCGCGGTGCCCGCGGAGCCTTTCCGGGACTGGTGGCAGCGCACCCACGGCACCCACGGCACCCACGGCACCCACGGCACGGACAGCGGGAAGGGGGCCGCGGGATGAGCGGCAGGGAACGGATCCTGGGGCGGGTGCGGCGCGCGCTGGCCGACGTACCGGGCGACGACACGCCCTACGAGCGGGCCGTCGCCCGGGACTATCTGCGGGCCCACGGGGAGCGCGGCGTCGAGGAGACCGTGGACCTGCTAGCGGAGAACCTCGCCGACTACCGGGCCGTGGTGCACCGCTGCGCGGCCGGTGAACTGGCGTCGGTGATCGCCCGGTTGCTCGCGGAGCGCGGGTCGACGTCGGTGCTGGTGCCGCCCGGACTCGACGAGGGCTGGCTCGCGGCCACGGACGTGGCGCGGGTCGCCGACCGGGCGGACAGCACCCCGCACCAGCTCGACCGGGTGGACAGCGTGGTCACCGGGTGCGCGGTCGCGATCGCCGAGACCGGCACCATCGTGCTGGACGGCGGTCCGGAGCAGGGCCGCCGCCGGATCACCCTGGTCCCGGACCACCACATCTGCGTGGTCCGCGTGCCCGGCCAGGTCGTCTCCGCCGTCCCGCAGGCCCTCGAACGCCTCGCCCCGACACGGCCGTTGACCTGGATCTCCGGCCCGTCGGCGACCAGCGACATCGAGCTGGACCGGGTCGAGGGGGTGCACGGGCCGCGGACGCTGGAGGTCGTCCTGGCCGACTGACACGCCGGGCCGCGCGACCCCGCCGGGCCCCGGGCCGCCCGGCAGCGGGGGCTCGGACTCCGGGGCGCGTCCGCGGCGGTGACGGCGTCATCCCTTCGGCCGCCCGGTGCCGGGCGAGCCGCGACCGGCCGGGCTAGCGTGAGGGAATGATCCGGTTCGAGCAGGTCACCAAGCGCTACCCGGACGGTACGACGGCCGTGGACGACCTCTCCTTCGAGGTGTCCGAGGGTGAACTCGTCACGCTCGTCGGCCCGTCCGGCTGCGGCAAGACCACGACCATGATGATGGTCAACCGGCTCATCGAACCGACCGGGGGCCGCATCCTCGTCGACGGCGAGGACGTCGCCACGGTCGACCCCGTGCGGCTGCGCCGCCGGATCGGTTACGTCATCCAGCAGGTGGGGCTGTTCCCGCACCGCACGGTCCTCGACAACACGGCGACGGTCCCGGCCCTGGTCGGCTGGAAGAAGGCGAGGGCGCGGGCGCGCGCCGCGGAACTGCTCGATCTGGTGGGGCTCGATCCCGCCACGTACGGGCCGCGCTATCCGGAGCAGTTGTCGGGCGGGCAGCGGCAGCGGGTCGGGGTGGCGCGGGCGCTCGCGGCCGACCCGCCGGTGCTGCTCATGGACGAGCCGTTCGGCGCGGTGGACCCGGTCGTGCGCGAGCAGTTGCAGGACGAGTTCCTGCGCATGCAGGCCGCGGTGCGCAAGACGGTGCTGCTGGTCACGCACGACATCGAGGAGGCGGTGCGGCTCGGCGACCGGATCGCGGTCTACGGGCAGGGCCGGATCGAGCAGTTCGACACGCCCGGGGCGGTGCTGGGCAGGCCCGCGACGGAGTACGTGGCGTCCTTCGTTGGCGCCGACCGCGGCCTGAAGCGGCTGTCGGTCACCGCGGTCGAGCCGGACGACCTGGAGCAACCGCCGGTGGTCCGGCTCGACGAACCCGCCCGACGCGCCCGGGACCGGCTGCGGGACCAGGGCGCCCGCTGGGCGGTCGTGCTGGACGCTCGCGGCGAACTGCACGGCTGGGTCGGTGTCGACACCCTCACGGCGGACGGCCCGGTCGGCCGGCTCGCGCACCGGATGACGGCGTGGGTTGCGGTGGGCACGCCGCTGAAGCAGGCGTTCGGGGTGATGCTCCAGTACGACGCGGGGTGGGTCGCGGTGCTGGACGGCGCGCGCTTCCTCGGTGTGCTGACCCCGGCGAAACTCCACGAGGCGCTGCGGCGCTCGGTGGACGCGGACGCGCGCGGGGTGTCACGGGGCCAGGTGGCGTTCGACTCGGTGGCGGACGCCTGAGGGGCGTGGCCGCGGCCCGCCGGGCGGGGCCCGGTCGCCGGACCCGAGCAGGGTCGATGGAACCGCGCAGGGTCGACGGAACCGCGCGGGGTCCATGGGCCCCACCGGGTCGCCGGACCCCACGGGGACGCCGGACCCAGCAGGAGAACGGCCGAGGCACGCCTGGCCGGTGCACGGCCGCGGCGCGCCGCCGCGGAGCACGGTCACTTGAGCAGGCCCTTGTCCCGCAGATAGGCCCCGGCCACGTCCGCGGGCAGTCGGCGCCAGCTGTCCACCTGCTGGTTCATGGCGGCCAGGTCCGCCGTGGTGAGGACGGCGTTGAGCCTGCCGAGCGCCTTGGTGACGCCCTCGCCGCCGGCCCGCGAGCGGTTGACCACCGGGACGACGTAGTCGGCGTTCTGCAGGTGCTTGTCGTCGGCGAGCAGGACCAGGCCGAACTGGTCGAGGGTGGCGTCCGTGGTGGTGGTGAGGACCATCTGGTCCTGACCGCTCTGCACGGCACGCTTGGCCTGGGTGGTACCGACCCCCTTGGGGTCGACGGCGACGAGGTCGATGCCGTAGGTCTTCTTCAACCCCGGTGCGCAGTAAGGCCGTTGCACGCACTCGTCGCCCGCGGCGAGCCGCACCGGCAGTCCCGACGCGCCCAGGTCGCTGAGCGTCCTGAGCCCGTGTTCGCGGGCGAACGACCCGGCCACCGCGAAGGCGTTCCGGGCGACCGCCCGTCCGGGGTCGAGGACGGTCAGGCCGCGGGGCGTGGCGAGCCTGCGCAGCGCGGTCATGGTGGCGGCGAGGTCGGGCGAGCCGGCCGGCGGCGCGTCCGGGCCGCCGGCCCTGGCGTTGAGCCAGTCGGCGAAGGTCGCCGCGTACTCCGGCACGACGTCGATCTGGCCCGATTCCAGCGCGGGTTCGTACAGCTCGCGGTTGGCGACGGTGAGGAGGGAGGTCCGGTAGCCGGCCCGGTTCAGCAGCAGCGCGTACATCTGCGCGAGCAGATCGCTCTCGGTGAAGCCGGCCGAGCCGACGGTCAGCCGATGGCGGTCGCCGGGCGACGCGGTGACCGCGCCCCGGTTCTCCAGGGAGGGCCCGCTGACACACCCGGCGAGCGCGAGGAGCACCACCGCGGCGAGGACGCCGGCGGTGGTGCGGCGGCGGTTCACCGGGCGCCCCGCACCCAGCGGGGGGAGAGTCGTTCGACGGTCTCGAAGAGGGCCTCGACGACCAGGGCGAAGACGGCGACGAGCAGCGCCCCGGCCACCACCTGCGGCGTGCTGGCGAGGTTGAAGCCCGCCGTGATGATGCGGCCGAGCCCGCCCCCGCCCGCCAGCGCGGCGATGGTCGCGGTCGCGACGAGCTGGACGGCGGCGATCCGCACCCCGTTGAGGATCAGCGGAAGGGCGAGCGGCAGCTCCACCTGGCACAGCAGCTGCCACCCGGTCATCCCCATCCCGCGGGCCGCCCCGACGACACTGCGGTCCACCTCGCGCATACCGACGTAGGCGTTGGTGAGCAGCGGTGGCACGGCGAACAGCACCAGGGCCACGACGGTGGGCCCCTCCCCCCAGCGGCCGACCGGGGTCAGCAGCAACAGGACCAGCACGGCGAAGGTGGGCACCGCCCGGCCCGCGTTGGAGATGTTGACGGCGAGGGCGCCGCCCCTGCCGAGGTGACCGAGGACGAGGGCGACGGGCAGGGCGACCAGGCAGCTGACGACCAGGCAGACAGCGGTGAGCACGAGGTGCTGCGCCAGCCGGTGCCGGATCCCGTCGTCGCCCGTCCAGTGCGCCGGGTCGGCGAGCCAGTGCCAGGTGGCGGTGAGGATCTTCACGTGCGGGCCGCCCGCGCCCAGGGCGTGATCAGCCACTGCACGCCGAGCAGGAGCAGATCGGCGGCCACCGCGATCAGCACGCACAGCACCGACGCCGTGAGCACCTGCGCCTTGAAGTAGGTGTTCATGCCCGCGTAGATGAGGTTGCCGAGCCCTCCGAAGCCGACGATCGCGCCGACGGTCACCAGGGACACGGCCGAGACGGTGGCGATGCGCAGCCCGGCCATGCCGGCGGGCAGGGCGAGCGGCAGCTCGACGGTGAGCAGCAGCCGGACCGGGCCGTACCCCATGCCGCGGGCGGCCTGCCGGGTCTCCTCGGGGACGGCGCGCAGACCGGCCAGGATGTTGCGGACGAGCAGGGTGAGCGAGTAGAGCACGAGCCCGCCGACCACCAGGGTGGCGGAGAGCCCGTACACGGGCAGGAGCAGGGAGAACATCGCCAGGGACGGGATCGTGTAGAGGATCGTCGTGACCACGAGGACGGGTGCGGCGGCCCAGGTCCAGCGGCGGGCGAGCACGGCCAGCGGCACGGCGACGGCCAGGCCGATCAGCACCGACAGGACGGTCAGTTGCAGATGCTGGGCCACTGCGTCGAGCAGGATGTGGCGCCGGGTGCTCAGATACGCGCCGCAGATCCATTCGTTGCGCGCGAGGCAGTCGTCCGGAGGCGCGGTCACGGGTCCATTGCACCGGGCGGGCCACGGGGTCGGCTCGTTGTGCTGACCCGTACGGGGTGTCGGTGACTACACCCGCCGATACGGGTTCTGCGCCCCGTGTGCCGGGGCCGCCGTCTCCGTAGCTTCGTCGACGGGGCACAGGGAGTGCCGGACGGAGAGGGATGACATGGTGCGCACGCGGTCGCGACACGCCTACGACACGGGGCCCGCCGCCGAGGCGCTGCGGCTGGTCGAGGTCACCAAGACCTACGGCAGCGGCGACGGCGCCGTCAGGGCGCTGGACGGGGTGACGCTCAGCCTGGAGCGGGGCACGTTCACGGCGGTGATGGGCCCGTCGGGGTCCGGCAAGTCCACGCTGTTGCAGTGCGCGGCCGGGCTGGACCGGCCCGACAGCGGGATCGTGTTCGTCGACGGTACGGAGATGACGGGTTCCGGCGAGGCGGAGCTGACCCGGTTCCGGCGCAGCCGGGTCGGGTTCGTCTTCCAGCAGTACAACCTGCTGGACACGCTCACGGTGGCGCAGAACACGGTGCTGCCGCTGCGGCTCGCGGGACGGCGCGTGGACCGGAAGCGGGCCCGGGAGGCGCTGACGGCCGTCGGGCTCGGCGACCGGCTGGGGCAACTGCCGAGCCAGTTGTCCGGCGGTCAGCGGCAGCGGGTGGCGATCGCGCGGGCGCTGGTCACCGAGCCACGGCTGATCTTCGCGGACGAGCCGACCGGGGCGCTGGACACCCGGAGCGCGCGGGAGGTGCTGGAGCTGCTGCGGGAGTCGGTCGTGGTGCACGGCCGGACCGTGGTGATGGTGACGCACGACCCGGTCGCCGCCGCGTACGCCGACTCGGTGCTGTTCCTGGCCGACGGGCGGCTCGTGGGGCGGTTGCCGGCCCCGACGGTCGACGCGGTCGCGGAGCGGCTCGCGCACCTGGGCGACGACGTGCCCACGGGGGTGTGACCGATGCTGGCACTGGCACTGCGGTCGGTCCGGGGGCGCCCCGGACGGTTCCTGGCGACCCTGCTGTCGGCGTTCCTGGGCGCGGCGCTCGTCATGGCCTTCGGCTCGCTGCACGACACGGCCGGACAGCCGGGCGTCGACGAGGTCAGCGCGCGGACGCTGACCACCTCTGCGGGCGTCGTCGGCGGCTACGGCACCCTGCTGGTCTTCTTCGCGGTGGCCTCCACGCTGACGGTGAACGTGCGTCAGCGGGCGGCGGAGCTGGAGCTGCTGCGCTGCTCGGGGGCGACTCCCGCGCAGATCAGGCGGATGGTCGTGGGCGAGGCGGTGGCGGTCGCCGTGGTCGGCGTGGTGCTGGCGCTCGGTCCGGCGGTACTGGGCGGGCGGGCCCTGCTCGACGCGTTCCAGGACAGCGGTCAGGTGTCCCGCTCCGTCGACCTCGTCCTCGGCCCTGTCGCCCTGCTGTCCGGTACGGGCGTCACACTGCTCGCGTCGGCGGGCGCGGCGTTCCTCGCCGTGCGCCGGGCGACGCGGCGGGGCGTGCGGCGGGCCAGGGCGCGGACGCTGCTCGCCTACGGCGCGCTGGCCGCCGGTGCGCTGGCGGCGGCGAGCACGTTCGCGTTCTCGGCGACGGACGCGGCGCTGATGGCCGCGCCGGCGTACGGGGCGATCCTGCTGTCGGTGGGGTGCGCGCTGCTGGCGCCGCGGCTGCTCGGTGCGCTGCTCGCCGGGCTGCCGCTGGGCGGGGCGAGCGGCTGGCTGGCGGTGCGCAATCTGCGTCGCCGGGTGGACGAGCTGTCGGGGGTCCTGATGGCGCTGGTCCTGTTCACCGCCATCAGTACGGCGACGGTGACCATGCAGTCGGTGGAGTCCGACGCCGTCGCGGCCTCGGGGCTGCGCAAGTCGGTGGACGCGAAGAACCTGGAGACGCTGAATCTGACGGTCGTCGGCGTCATCGCGGTGTTCGTCTGCATCATGCTGGTCAACTCGCTGTACGCGGCGACGTCCTACCGCAGTTCGGAGTTCGGCCGGCAGCGGCTGGCGGGGGCGACCCCGGTCCAGGTGCTGGGCACGGTGGGCGCGGAGTCCGTGGTGCTCACGGTGGTGGGGGTGGCGCTGGGTTCGCTGGCGGCGCCGGCCGGGATCGTCCCGTTCACCATGGTCCGCACCGACGGCACGCTGCCCGGTCGGACGCTCGGCATCTGGCTCGCGGTGTGCGCGGTGGCCGCGGCGGTGACGCTGGGGACGAGCCTGCTCACGGCGCGGCGGGTGCTGCGGACCCCGGCGATCGGGGCGGTGACGAGGGCGGTGTGACCGCCCCGGGAGTACGGGGGCGCGCGCCGCGACGGCGGGCACCCCCGCACTCGCGTGCCGGTCACCCGCGCCTCGCGTCCTCCGCTGCTCGCCCACGGTACGGCCCGAAGTCCCGGAGGTTCGGCGGCCCCGGCGGTCCGATGGCTCCGGCGGTCCAGTGGCCGGCGGCCCGGCGGCCTGGTCGTGCGGCGCCCCGCCGGAGTGACCGAGGGGGCGCCCGTGTGGTCGACTTGCCGTACGTCCGCCCACAGACGAGGAGCTACGACATGAGCCGGCCACCCGTGGCGCTCGGCACCTTCCCCACGCCCGTGGAACCGGCACCCCGGCTGGCCGCCGCGCTCGGGCTCGGCCCCGACGACCTGTGGGTCAAACGCGACGACCTGACCGGTCTCGGCGGCGGCGGCAACAAGGTCCGCAAGCTGGAGTGGACCGTCGGCGCCGCGCTCGCCGACGGTGCCGACACCCTGGTGACGACCGGCGCGGCGCAGAGCAACCACGCCCGGCTGACGGCGGCCGCGGGGGCCCGGCTGGGCCTGGACGTCGTTCTCGTACTGGGTGGCCCGGGTGGCCCGGGTGGCTCAGGTGGCGCAGGTGGCTCAGGTGGCTCGCCGGGTGGATCCCGGTCCGGGAACCTGGCGCTCGACGGCCTGTTCGGCGCGCGGCTGGCCTGGGCCGGTGACGTGGACCGGGCGGGTCTGGACGCGGCGGCGGCCGAGGTGTGCGAGCAGCTGCGGGCGGCGGGTGCCCGGCCCGCGCTCGTCCCGTTCGGCGGGTCCAGCACGCTGGGGGCGCGCGGTTATGTGTGCTGCGGAGAGGAGTTGCGCCGGCAGGTGCCGGGACTGCGGACCGCGGTCGTCGCCCTGGGCTCGGGCGGGACCATGGCCGGTCTGGTGGCGTCGCTGGGGGCGGAGGCCGTGCTGGGCGTCGACGTGGGCGCGGTGGCCGACCCGGCGTCCGTCGTCACCGGGTTCGCGGCGCCGCTCACCGCGGAGCCCGTCGCTCCGGAGCGGCTGCGGATCCGCACCGACCAGGTGGGCGGCGGTTATCCGGTGCTCACCCCGGCGGCGGCCGACGCGCTGCGGCTCGCCGCCCGCACGGAGGGACTGGTCGTCGATCCCGTCTACACCGGCCGGGCCCTGGCCGGTCTCGCCGCCGCGGTCCGCGACGGTGACGTCCGGCCCGGCGAACGCACGGTCTTCGTGCACACCGGCGGCCTGCCCGGCCTGTTCGGCCACGCGGCCGCGGTGGCGTACGCCGAGAGCGGCGCGCTGCCGTACCCGGCGGACGACTGACCGCGGCCCCTCGACGGGCAGGCCGCCGCGGGCCCCGGGCCCACCGGTCGGCGAAGGACCGGTCCGCGCGGCCCCGGAGCGCCATGGCCGGAGCGCCATGGCCGGAGCCCGGTCCGGCAGCACGAACGAGGCGGGCAGCCGCACCGGCCCGGCCGCGGGCGGTCCCGGCCCGGCCGCGGGCGGTCCCGGCCCGCCCCCGATCCCGGCCGCGCCGCCGCAAAGCGCCCCCGCGTGTCCGCCCCTGCCGTACGGCAGGGCCTGCCCGGAAAACCCGGTCGACCATCCTGCGGCGGGTGCGCGATGATCTGGTCCGGCCGATTCTCCGGGGGTCCTGCGTGACGTGGTCCGAGCACACGGTGGTACGCGAGGGCGTCCGGATCGCGTGCCGGGACTGGGGCGGCCCGGGACAGCCCGTCGTGCTGCTGCACGGCCTGGCCGGTCACGCGGGTGAATGGGACGTGCTGGCACGGCGGTTGGCCTCCCGCTACCGGGTCGTCGCGGTCGACCAGCGCGGGCACGGCGCCGCCGAGCGCCGCCCGGCGGACGTCTCCCGTGCGGCCTACGTCGCCGACGTGGTCGCCGTCGCCGATCGGCTGGCGCTGCGCCGGCCCGTTCTGGTCGGCCAGTCGCTGGGCGGGCACACGGCCATGCTCACCGCGGCGGCGCACCCGGAACTGGTCCGGGCGCTGGTGCTCATCGAGGCGGGCCCCGGCGGGAATCCGAACGGTCCGGCGGACATCGGCCGTTGGCTCGGCTCATGGCCGACCCCGTTCCCCTCCCGCCAGGCGGCAGCCGAGTTCTTCGGCGGCGGACCGGTCGGCGCGGGCTGGGCGGCCGGGCTTGCGGAGCGTGAGGACGGATGGTGGCCCCGCTTCGACCGGGAGGTGCTGGTCCGCTCGCTGGCGGAGAACGCCCGGCGCTCGTTCTGGAGCGAGTGGGGCCGGATCGTGTGCCCCACGCTGGTGGTCCTGGCGCAGTCCGGCTTCGTCCCGGGACCGGAGGTGGAACAGATGCTCCGGCAGCGGCCCGCCACCACGGCCATGAGCGTCCCCGGCACCGGCCACGATCTGCACCTGGAGCAGCCTGAACCGCTGTACACCGCGCTCTCGCAGTTCTTCGCACGTCTCGCTTGAGCAGCGGGGGACGATCCGCGGAGGCGGCCCGCTCCCTGCCGCGGACCGTCGCGGGCCGCGCTCAGCGCGCCAACAGGTCGTCCAGTTCGGCGGCGTAGAGCAGGGCGGGGTCGAAATCCATTCCCTGGAACTGGCCGGCCAGTTCCAGGGACAGGACGCCGTGCAGCCGGGACCAGACGATGAGGGCCCGGTGCAGGACCGCGGGCGGGGCCGGATGCTCCCCCGCCCACTGCCGGTGGTCCGCGAGGTGGGTGTCGAGCGGTGACTCGGGGCGGTCCGCGGGCAGCGCGGCGCAGGCGTCCAGCAGTACCTCCATGATCTCGGAGGCGATCATGGTGACGTCGCTGGGCGCGTGGTAGCCGGGGACGGGCGTGCCGTAGATGAGGAAGTAGCGGTGCGGGTCCTCCAGGGCCCAGCCGCGCAGGACGTGCGCCAGTCCGGCGAGGTCGGCGCCGGACCCGGCGGCCGCGCTGAAGGTGTCGGCGAGGCTGCGGTACGCGTCGGTGATCAGCTCGGTCATCAGCTCGTCACGGCTGGCGAAATAGCGGTACAGCGCCGGTCCGCTCATGCCCATCCGCTTGGCGATCGCGTTGAGGGACAGCGCGGACGCCCCGGCGGTGGCGACCTGCTCCCACGCGTGTTCCTTGACCTCCGCGCGCACCTGCGCACGGTAACGCTCGCGCGGAGTCTTCGTGCCCGGTGCTGCCATGACCTTCGCCTTCCCGTCCACGTCGCTACAACGCTAAGACTTAGTTAGAGGGTATCACGCAAGCGGTCGGCACCCCTTTCGATCGATCCAGCCCCTCCGGCGAGCACGCCGAGCACCCGTCGACCGACATCTGCACACAGCCCAGTTAGAGGTTGTAGCGAATGCGATTGACCATCACGCCGGCCGTACGTTATAACTTCTAACAGACGCGAAAGTGCATCACCGGAACGCCGAGCGCAGTGGAGGTAGCCGTGAACACCGAGGGAGCCGTCGAGGTCGTCCTGCCGGGCCGGGTCGAGCCGGAGGGTCTGCTGATCCGGTACGGAGCGATCCCCGCACCGGGTCCCGGACAGGTGTTGATCCGTACGGAGGCGACCGGGGTCTCCTTCGCCGAGCAGCAGATGCGCCGGGGCAGGTACTACGACCAGCCCCCGTTCCCGTTCGTGCCGGGCTACGACCTGGTCGGCACCGTGGAGAGGGCCGGCGAGGGCGTCCCGCCCGGCCTGACCGGCGTCCGGGTGGCCGCGGTGGTCAAGGTGGGCGGCTGGGCCAGCCACGTGGTCGTCGACGCGGCCGACGTGGTGGAGGTGCCCGCCGGGATCGGCGCGGCGGAGGCGGAGACGCTCGTGGTGAACGGCCTCACCGCCTGGCAGATGCTGCACCGCAAGGCCCGCGTCCGCGCCGGGCAGACCGTCCTGGTGCTCGGCGCCAACGGCGGGGTCGGCACGGTCCTGGTCCAACTGGCCCGGGCCGCCGGGGTGAAGGTGATCGGCACGGCCTCCGAGCGCCATCACGACGCCCTGCGGGACCTGGGTGTCACGCCCGTCGACTATCGCGCGGGGAACGTCGCCGCACGAGTCCGCGAACTGGCCCCGGACGGGGTGGACGCGGTCTTCGACCACGTCGGCGGCCGCGGCATCGTCGACTCCTGGCGGCTCCTCGCGCCCGGCGGCACGCTCGTCTCCTACGGCACCGCCGCCACCCGCGACGACACGGGCTCCAAGCAGTTGCCGGTGCTCAAACTGCTCGGCCGGCTGTGGCTGTGGCACGCCCTGCCCAACGGCCGCCGCGCCTACTTCTTCAACCTCTGGGCGGGCCGCGCCCTGGCCGAGGACCGCTTCCGGGCCCGGCTGCGGCACGACCTCACCCAGGTCTTCGACGCTCTCCAGCGCGGTGACGTCACCCCGCGGATCGCCGCCCGGCTGCCGCTCACCCGCGTCGCCGACGCCATGCGGCTGGCCGAGTCCGGCACCGTCGCCGGCAAGGTCGTCCTCATCCCCTGAACCGCCGTCTCCGTCCCCATCCCCTGAACCGCCGTCCCTGTCCGACGAACCCACGGGTCCGGCCGACCAGGCAGGCCGGAAACCCGAAAACCCGAAAGGAACCACCCCATGTCCAGCACCCGTACGCACACGTCCACCGAGCAGCGGTCCGGCCGCCGCTCCCTCGGCCCCGCCTCACCGGGTGCCCGCCCCCGGTCCGGCGTGCGCGCCGCCGTGCTCGCGGTCTCGCTCACCACCGTCGGCGTCCTCGGCACCACCGCTGCCAGCGCCCAGGCCGCACCCGCCCAGGGCCGGTCCGTCCACCACGACTCCGCCGTCGAGTGCCGCGGGCAGGGCGTCGACCCCGACGCCCGTATCCGCTACCGCTCCAGCGTCGTGATCAACGCGCCGCTGCGCACCATCTGGAAGGTGCAGACCGATGTGCGGCGCTGGCCGTCCTGGCAGGCCCCCGTCCTCACCATGGAGCGCCTCGGCCCCGGTCCCCTCCGGCCGGGTGCGCAGTTCCGCTGGACGACGCCGGCGCCGGCCACCCCGACGACGCCCGAAACCACGCTCACCATCACCTCCACCGTCCGCCAGATCAAGCAGGGCTCCTGCATCCGGTGGACCGGGCCCGCGATCGGGGACGGACTGCGCATCGACGAGGGGGTCCACGTCTGGACCTTCACCAAGGTCAAGGGCGGCGTGCGCGTCGACACCGAGGAGACCTGGACCGGCGACCAGGTCGAGACCGACGTGCCCACCGCGACGGGAGCCCTCGGCCAGGGCCTCGAACTGTGGCTGCGCGACCTGAAGACCACCGCCGAGGCTGCCTCGCACCACTGAGGAACGAGCGCGCCCTCCACGCCTGTGCGTGCCGAGGGCGCGCTCGTCCGTCCGGCCCGCCGGGCACGACTACGCGCCGGGGTGACCGAGTTCGATGTCGTGGCCCTCGACGTCACCGCCGTCGACCCGCACGCCGACCGCACGGGGCGGGTAGCCGGTCGCGATGACCGAGTAAGGGCCGGTGTCCAGGTCGGAGAAGGCGTACGCCCCGTCGGCCCCGGTGGCGGTCGTCGCGACGACGTTGCCCGCGGCGTCCAGGAGCGTGACCCGGGCGTCGCCCAGCGGGACACCGGAGCCGGACACCGTGCCGCGCACGTACGCCCCGGGCCGCAGTTCGATCTCCACGCGGGTGACTGTGGGGCCGGCCAGGTCGACGGGGAGCGCGGACGGGCGGTGCTCGGACGAGCTGACCGCGAGGGTCACCGTCCCGGGCACCAGATCGCTCACGCTGAACTCGCCGAGCGTGTCGGTCCGTCCGGTGGCCAGGACGTCGCCGCGCACATCGGTGACGACGACGACCGCGCCCGCGACCGGCGCCCCGTTGTCCGCGCTGCGTACGGCGCCGGCCAGCCCGCTGCCGCCGCCGAGCAGGACGTCGTGGATCAGCGGCGCCGCGCCCACCACGAGCGATGCCGCGCGGGGCCGGCAGCCCGCGGCGGACGCGATCAGGATGTACGTCCCCTCCCCCGGCGCGGCGAGCGCGTACGACCCGTCGGAGTGTGCGAGGACCCGGTTCAGCTGGCGTCCGTCGAGTCCGATCAGGGTCACCGGCGCACCGGCCACGGGTACGCCGTCGGCACCGCGGACGTGCCCGCGCACCGGGACACCGGGGCCCGTGTCCACAGCGCTCGGTCCCGCGGCCACCGTCTGCGTACCTCTCGCGTCGGTGGCGGACGCCACCGCGTCCGGCGCCACCACGGTGACCGGCCCGGCGGGGGGCGCGGACGGCTGCGGTACGTCGCCGGGCGACGCGGCGTGCACGGTGTCCGGTCCCACCACGGGCGTGGCCCCGCGGCGCGGGATGAAGGCGGCCACCACGAACGCGAGCACCGCCGCTGCGGAACCCGCGGCCATCACCGTCCTGAAGCCGTTCTCGGAGGGCAGCGCGGTGGCGCCGAAGCGCGTGGTCAGCTGGGCCAGGATCACGCCCGCCACCGCGCTGGCGGTCGAGGTCCCGATGGCCCGCATGAGGGTGTTGAGGCTGTTCGCCGCCGCCGTCGCGGACGGCTCGACGGCGGCCATGACGAGCGCGGGCATGGCGCCGTAGGCCAGGCCGATGCCGGCGCTGATGACGCTGGAGGCCACGACGAGCTGCCAGACGGCGTCCATCAGCACGATGTTGAGGGCGTAGCCGACGGCCACGACCACGGCCCCGCCCATGAGGGTCACCTTCGGCCCGTACGCCTTGGAGACGGCGGCGGACACCGGCGCCACGGCCATCATCACCAGGCCGCTGGGCGCCATGACGAGTCCGGCGTACAGCAGCGACCTGCCCAGGCCGTAGCCGGTCGCCGCGGGCAGCTGAAGCAGCTGCGGCAGTACCAGCGACATCGCGAACATGGAGAAGCCGAAGGCGACCGAGGCGAGGTTGGTCACCAGCACCTGGCGCCGGGCCGTGACCCGCAGGTCCACCAGCGGCTGTGTGGAGCGCAGTTCGAACAGCCCCCACAGGAGCAGCACCACGACCGCGGCGCCGAACAGGCCGAGGGTCGTGCCACCGGTCCAGCCCCAGTCGCCGCCCTTGGAGATCGCCAGCAGCAGGCAGACGAGACCGGCCGCCATGCCGAGGGCGCCGAGCAGGTCGAACCGGCCGCCGGTGCGCACCTTGGACTCGGGTACCACCGACAGGACCAGCACGGCGGCGACGAGGCCGAGCACGGCCGAGGTCCAGAACAGCATGTGCCAGTCGTAGCGGTCGGCGATGAGGGCGGCGGCGGGCAGCCCGAGGGCACCGCCGACGCCCAGGGAGGCGCTCATCAGGGCGGTGGCGGAGCCGAGCCGTTCGGCGGGCAGCTCGTCCCGCATGATGCTGATGCCGAGCGGGATCACCCCGGCCGCCAGGCCCTGCAGCGCCCGGCCGACGATCATCGGCGCGAGCGTGTCGCTCAGCGCGGCGATGACCGATCCGACGACCAGCATGACGAGGCTGGTCAGCAGCATCAGGCGCTTGCCGTACATGTCGCCCAGTCGGCCCACGACGGGCGTGGCGACGGCGGAGGCGAGGAGTGTGGCGGTGACCGCCCAAACCGCGTTCGACGCCGGAGCGTGCAACAACTCGGGCAGTTGGGGCACGATCGGGATCACCAGGGTCTGCATCAGCGAGACGACGATGCCGCCGAGGGCCAGCACCGCGACGACGAGGTTCGTCCGCGGCACCGCGGGCTCGTACGGCCGCACGGTCTCGGCGGGCCGGGGTTGCGCATGGGCCATGGTCGGGCCTCCGTCCGGGCACTCTGATCTCACGACTGCGTCCACTCTAATTCAATTGATTGACTTAAGTAAGGAGAATCGCACCTGCCCGCCGGAGCGGAATCCGCGGCACGCCCGCCCGGCCGCCCACGGGCGGAGGGCCGTCGCACAGGTCGGCGAGCGGAACCATCGACCCCTCCGGAGTCATGGTCATCTCATCCGCCCTGTCCCGGCCGTCCCTCTGCGGGCGCTCGGGTCCGAGCGGCTTCAGCAGGCCGGCCGTCACGCCGTGGGGTCGGCTGTTCAGCCTTGCGTACCGCTGCCGCCGGGCGCGGGCGAGGCAGGCGCGTTGGAGTTGCCGTCCTTGCCGTAGCCGAGCAACGGACCGAGGGTGTCCGGCTCCGCGGCCACACCGATCACGACGGACTCGGCGGCCCCGCCGCCCTCCCCGCTGCCGCCGGGTACCGAACAGGCCGCGCCGCCTGCGACCAATGCCGCTACCACTGCGGCGGCTTGTATTCGTCGGGTGGGACGGGAACGCAGGGTGCCTTCGGCGCTGCGGGGGAACGGGGCGCAGGGCGGGTTCAGTCGTGCACGTGGGTGGACGAGGTGTCCGTCGGAGGTACGGTGCGGCCCCCGTCGTTTCCGCTGATGACCACGGCGATCAGAACGACGATCGCGCCTGCTGCGGCGAGGCGGCCGGTCAGGCGTAGGGCCCAGCCCGCCGACGACCCGGTGTGGGCACGAAGGCCGCGCAGTTTCTCCGAGCGCCTGGCGGGTTGGAGGAGGCGCATCAGGAGGATCGCGGCGATGGGGAGTTGGAGCAGCCAGATCGCGGTGCGGAACCAGCCGTCGTACCAGACGTTCGTTCCGTAGAGGAGCGTGTGCCAGACGCTCAGGGCGTAGCCGACGATCACGCAGCGGTGCAGGACACGCCAGGTTCTGGGGCCGATGCGGTGCCTGACGTAGAACAGCAGGCCGAGGGGGACGGCCAGGTAGAGGGCGGCTTGCCCGAGGGGGATGGCGAGCTTGCCGGTGCCCGAGTCGTAGCCGCCCGGGACGAAGGTCTCCACGAAGGCCGTGGCGATCGCGGAGGGCCGGCCTGCGGTGTCGGAGCGGACAAGTTGGGCGGCGAACAGCAGCGCGTGCGCGGCGATGAGAGCGATGGTGTTGAGGCTGGTGGTGCGGTGCAGGCTTTCGAGGCGCCGGCCGGAGAGCCGTGGCCAGGAGGGGCGGGGGCCGGAGAGCGTCAGTCCGAGGACGACGGTGATCCAGGCCCACAGCAGCGCGGACCAGCCGAATGCCTGGCTGAGGAAGTACATCCAGAATTCGCCCTCGTCGGCCATGAAGGGCATGACGGAGACGGTCGAGGAGGTCTCGGCCCGGATGCGGGCGTAGAGGAGGGCGAAGACGGCGGCGGTCACCACCAGCGCGATCAGGCCGTCCGGCAGGGCGGCGCGCAGATCGGACCGTAACGTCGTACGTCGCTGCTGCCGGTCATCGGCGTCCGTGGCAGGGTCGTCGGCCGGTTCGGAATCGGGTTGCGTCGGCGATGACGTCATCGTGCGGCCTTTCGTCGCTTCGGCTGGTGAGCGGGTGCGTCGCCCTTCCAGGCGGGGGTGTGCGAGGTCGCGCTGTTGGATGAGTCGGGGAGGCAGAGACGAAAGTTCCCTTCGTTGTCGTGTGTTGTGAGTCACTCTGCGGTGGGCTTCGTCTCCCCTCGCGACGGCTGCTGCTGCCGCGGTGTCGGCGAGTGTTCGATGCCGGGCTCCGAGGTGTGGGGTCGGCCCCTGGCGCGGCGGTGCCGCGTCGTGGCCGTGAGCAGGACGGGAAGGACGAGGGCCTGGAGGCACACGGTCAGCCAGAATCCCCGGGCCGAGCCGATGGCTTCCGCCGCCGCGTACAGTTGGCCGCCGGCCACCGCGCTGCCGAACGCCCCGAGGCCGGCCGCCAGCCGCTGGCGGCCGAAGACGGCGGCGGGTGCCGCGGCGGAGCGGGCCAGCGCCTCCAGGTCGTTCTTGAGGAACAGCACCGCCTCGCCCACGCACATGAACACGGCTCCTGCACCGATTCCCGCGTACCCGCCGACCGCGATGACCGCCGTCCCGGCCGCCATGCTCCCGAAGCCCACCGCCATGGCGTCCCGGTGGCGCAGTGCGGCGATCCTCCGTGACAGCAGCGGCTGTGCGACGACAAGGAGGCAGGCGTAGCCCGTCAGCACCGCTGCGTAGTAGGTCGCGGAGGTGCGCGGGACGGCGTAGAGCGCCAGGTAGTGCTGGAAGAACATGAAGACGTACACGCTCAGGACGGTCACGGCGAAGGGCGGCGGGCCGTCGTGGTGGTGTGCGGGGGCAGGGGAGCCACCGGGGATGGCCCGCACGTCGTCGGCTGCGGGCAGCGCAGAGGGCCGGCGCGGCGCGGAAGGCCGGGGCAGCAGCGCGTGTCCGAGGGCGACGAGCGCGAACAGCGCGGTGACACCGGCGAAGAGCACGGCGGGCGAGCCCAGCACGAAGGGCGCCGCGGCCGGTGGCCCGAGGGCGATGCCCGCGTTGAAGGCCGATCCGCTCGCCGACAGCAGCCGGGGCCGGTCCGCCTCGTCGGCGCCCTCCACCAGGTACGCCTTGTTCGCAGGGAGATAGACGGCCGCTCCCGCGGAGACCAGGAACAGGGCGCAGACCGCGAGCCCGGGGTGGGCCATCCCGGGCACGAACGCCGCGAATCCGGCCGTGCGCACGGCCAGCGCGATCAGCATGGTGGCCCGGAGACCGACGCGCCCGGCGAGCGCACCGGTGAACGCTCCGCCGGAGAACTGCACCAGCGAGGCCACGGCCAGCACGACGCCGACCGTGCCGAGGCCCAGTCCGAGTCTCCGGTGCAGCAGCACCGACATGTACGGCAGGACGGCGAAGCTGCCCAGGGTGATCAGGAACGAGGCGGTCAGCAGGAACGCCTGCGGACCCGTGACCCTCCGCTGCCTCCGCCGCCCGGCCGGGGGGTTACGGCCCACGGTCGGCGACGACGGGAACCACCCGGGTCGCCGCGCTCCACGCCCGGTGCTGCGCCAGTTCGGCCGTCGCGGCCTCGGCCAGCACGATGCCGGTGCAGCCACGCTGGTCCCCCACATACGGCAGCGCGTCCCCGGCCGCCCTGGTCGGGTACCACCGCACGTCGCCCGGGAAGGCCGCCAGCTCCGCCAGCCCGTGCCAGCAATTCAGGACTCCCGGCCGGTCCGCGTAGACGAGGACGAAGGCGTGCGCGGGTCCGGTGTGGTCGAGCGGCGCGTCCATGAGGCCGGGTCTGCGGCCCAGGGCCTCCTCCATCATCGCCGTGTACACGTTCGTGCCGAGCGAGCGGCACAGGACCTCCCCCACCAGGGCTCCGCCGATCCTGCGGTTGATCTCGACCAGTTCCGGGCCCTCGGCGGTGAGGATGAACTCCACATGGGCGAAGCCGCGGTGATGGCCCGCCGCGTGCAGGACGTCCGCGACCCATCGCTCGACGCCGTCCGACTCCGCCCGCGGCAGAGCTACGGGGAAGGCGGCGGCCTCCTCCCGTACCGCAGGCTGCCGGGAGGTCTGCCGGCTCAGCACGCCCAGCAGCCGGGTGGCACCGTCCCAGCTCAGCGTCTCCGCGCTGTACAGCGGTCCGGCCAGGAACGCCTCCGCGAACAGCTCACCCATGAACCGCCGGCCGCCGGCTTGGGCGAGAGCGCGCCGCAGCGACTCCTCGTCCTGGGCGATCCAGACGTTGCGCGAGGAGGTCCCCGAGGAGTCCTTGAGCACCGCGGGCAGCCCGACCGCGCGGCGCACGTCCGCGGCGCTGTCCGGACTCGGCGCCACGCGCACGGCGCCGCTCCGGCTCAGCCCTCCGCGGTGCAGGAGCTCGCGCACCCGGTACTTGTCACGCAGCAGCCGTACCGCTGCCGGATCCGGACCCGGCAGCCCGAACTCGGCCGCGAGGTCGGCGGCCGGCACGCTCCAGGTGTCGGTCGTGTTGAGCAGGCCCGCCAGGCCGGGAACGGAGGCCAGCGCCCGGCGGGTCGCCGTCTCGTCGAAGGTGTCGACGTCGATGACGGTGAGCGCGTCGTCCGGCAGGGTGTCGAGTTCGTGCCGGTACACGGACCGGTCCGCGGTGAGCAGACACAGCTTGTGTCCGGTCCCTCCGGCTGCCGCGGCCATGCGGCCCAGGCCGAAGGACAGGGATTCCAGTGCCGCGATGGTCACGGCGTCACCTCCACGGACGGGACGGGTCCGGTGCCGACCCCGATCTCATCCGTGCGCCCGACAGGTCTGCCGGCCTGCGGATCGGGCCGCCGCGCCCAGTCCATCACCGACCAGGGCGGACGCAGTTCGTCGAGCGCGCGGATGCGCAGCGGCCGAAGCGTGTGCATCTCCTTGGCCTCGGTGTGCCTGGCGAAGACGCGTTCCGCGTACCGGTGGCCGGTGTCCGCACCGAGCACGAGGTGGACCCGTCCGGGATCGCGGTCCGTCTCCCAGGAGGCGACCAGGTGCGCGGCCCCGGTGGACAGTCCGGCGAAGACCGCGTGCTGTCGCAGGAGGCCCACCGCGCCGGCCATCGCGTGCCGGAAGTCGACCCAGTGCATGGTGTCGTACAACTCGTGACGGACGTTCCCGAACGGGATGGAGCTGCCGATTCCGGCGATGATCGCCTCCGGGTCGCTGAATCGCTCACTGCCGAACGTGACGCTGCCGAACGGCTGGATCCCCACCAGCCGCACCTCCCGCCCCGTCTCCCGCAGGGCCTGCACCAGTCCGCCGGTGGAGGCTCCGGTGCCGACGGCACCGACGACGGTCAGGGACGAGCCCGGCAGCGTCCCGGTGACGAGGTCGGCGAACTCGCGGTATCCGGCGTAGTGAATCGCGTCGTGGTACTGCCGCATCCAGTAGAAATCGGGGCGGTCGGCGAGCAGCTTGCGTACGTGGCGGACACGGCGCTCCTGGTCGAGCCCGAGGTTCTGCGACGGAGGCATCTGGTCCACCGTCGCCCCCAGGACCTCCAGTTGCGCGCGCATGACGGAGTCGACCGTCGTGGACGCCACGATGTGGCATCGCAGGCCGTAGCGGTGACAGGCCAGGGCGAGCGCGAGGGCGTAGATGCCGCTCGAACTGTCGATCAGGGTCTGCCCCGGGGCGATCCGTCCGCGGTGCAGCAGGGTGCGGACGGCGCCCAGTGCCGCGTAGACCTTCATGGTCTCGAACCGGGCGAGCACGGCGTGCGCGCCGAGCCGGACGAGGGCCGGGGCCTTGATGGCGTCGGTGATGTGCTCGTGGACCGGTGCGACGGCGGCCGGGGGCGACGTGGCGGAGGCCGGTCCCGCTCCGCCCGCTCGTTCGGGCGGATGGGCCGGTGCCGGCTGGCGCGTGCGGTCGTGGTTCTCGTGGTGCCGTGACATGTCGTACCGGTCCTCCAGACTGCGGGTGCGGGGCAGTTGGCCACGATCGGGAGGCGGCAGGCGCCTGTGGGGGGGGCTGCCGTCCGGGCCGGGCGGCGGACCGCGGGGAAGGGCACCGGGCCGCCGGGAGCCGCGTGCGGACATCACCGGCGGCGTCACTTCTTGCGGCCGCGGACGATCAGCCGCCGGGAGTGGTTGTCGTAGGCGCAGCCGTCGAAGCCGCCGAAGCAGTCCACGTCCGTGAATCCGGCGGCCACGAACAGGTCGTGCAGTTCGGCGGCGCTGTAGAGGTACGAGGTCAGGGAAGCCGTGCGGGCCGTTGTGCCCCGCACCAGCGTCCAGTCGGTACGCAGTCTGCGCCAGCTGTCGAGGACGACGTCCCGCTGGACCACGTACGAGCCGTCCGGCAGCTCCACGGCCTGGGGGCGTCCGATCCAGCCGGCCAGGACCTCCTTGCCCATGACGTCCACCAGCAACTGTCCGCCGGGGACGAGGCTGTCCCACGCGTTGCGCAGAACCTGGAGGTTGTCGCCGGGATCGTCGAAGTACCCGAACGACGTGAACACGTTGAGGACCACGTCGAACGCGTCGGGAGCGGTGTAGGTGAGCATGTCCGCCCGTTCCAGCCGCACGTCGGCACCGGCCGCGTCGCACGTGCTCCGCGCCCGCGCCAGCATCGGCTCGCTGAGGTCCACCCCTGTGACGTCGAACCCCCGGCCGGCCAGCGGCACCAGGAACAGACCCGGGCCGCAGCACAGGTCGAGCACCCGCGCCCCGGGGGTGAAGTCCAGGAGGGGCGATGTGGCCACCAGTTCGGCCACGGTCTCCCCACGCGCGGGGGAGAACATCGCGGGCGCGAAATCGGACCACAGGGAATCGTCCTCGTACCACTTCATGACGCTCGGCCTCCACCTGGAATCCCGTGGGTCCTGGTCGTGAACTCCTGTCACGCATCGTCAATTGAGTAGTCGGCCGCTTCCGGCAGGTAGTTCCCGGTCGATGGCAGCGGTGTGGATCGCGGGCTTCGGCGTCGCCCCGTGGTCCTGTCCCAACTCCCCCTCGCCTCCGAGCCGTTGCGGGGAGCTGTCACAGCAACCGGAGGCTTCCGACCGTCATCCGTACTGATCGGCAACGGCACCCGTGACGACGAGGGACGCGGATGCGAGGATGAGCCCGCCATGACTGCCGGGTGGTGCTGTCGCGCGTTACGGGCCGCGGTGTTCGCGGCCGTCTGCACGCTGCTCGCAGCCCTGGGACATCGGATGATGTCGGGTTCCGCGGCGCCCTGGTGGGCAGTCGCCGCGGCACTCAAAGGGGTCGGCGGCGCGGCGTGGTGTCTGACCGGGCGCGAGCGCGGACTCCCCACGGTCGTCTCCGCCGCGGTGGCCGCCCAGATCGTCCTGCACATGTGGTACTCGTCGGCCCAGGCCGTGATGCGGTCCCCGCAGCCGAATCCGGCCCCCTCCGTCGCTCATTGCCATGCCATGTCCCACGGCAGGCCGCTGGACCGCGTGTCGGACCCGGGCCGCATGGCCCACGACATGGCGGACGCGTCATCGACCGGCATGCTCGCGGCCCACGTACTGGCCGCGCTGCTGTGCAGCCTGTGGCTCGCCCACGGCGAACGCGCCGCCTTCCGCATCCTGCGGACACTCGCCGGCTGGCTCGTCGCACCGCTGCGCCTGCCGCTCGGGCTGTCCGCTCCGCCGCACCGGCCGCGCATCCGCCTCCGCCGGAGCCGGTCCGACCGCACACCACGGCAGTTCCTCCTCGTCCACACGCTCACTTCTCGGGGTCCGCCGGGCACGGCCGCTGTCGCCTGACAGCCGGTTTCCCGATGCCTCCCGGCGCACGCCGCGTCCGGGCGGCTCGGGCATCGGCCGCACGCCTCCGTGCGGCGGCTGTACCTCCTTCGCCTCCGCGTGACCGCACGCCATCCCCCGGACCGCCGTCCGCCGCGGGCCCGGACACCCGAGAAGGACACCAGATGATCACTCCTGCCCTTCCCGTCCCGCCCGACGACTCGACGACGGCCTGGGCGCTCGCCGCCCGCGGTGGTGACACCGAAGCCGTCGAGCGGTTCGTCCGGGCCCTGCACCGAGATGTCCGCCGGTACGTGACCAGCCTCGGCGCCGACCCGCAGTCCGCCGACGACCTCACCCAGGACACGTTCCTGCGAGCCCTCAGCGCCCTGCACCGTTTCGAAGGCCGCTCCTCGGCCCGTACCTGGCTGCTGGCCATCGCCCGGCGCGCGGTGATCGACAGCTTCCGGTACGCCGCCACCCGGCCGCGCCTTTCGGACATCGACGACTGGCAGTCCGTCGCGGAGCACGCGCAACCCGAGGGTCTGCCCGGTTTCGACGACGGCGTCGCACTCGCCGATCTGCTGGCCGGCCTCTCCACCGAGCGCCGGGAGGCGTTCGTCCTCACCCAGGTGCTCGGGCTGTCCTATGCGGAAGTGGCGGTGCTCAGCAACTGCCCCGTGGGGACGGTGCGTTCCCGGGTGGCACGCGCTCGCGCCTGCCTGATCGCGTGGCTGCACGAGGCCGAGCACCCGGTGCCGGCGGACACCGCGGTCTGACCGCCGCTCCCACGGGAAGGACCGACCGCATGGAACGAACCGGCCCACGGAAAGAACGAGGCGACTCCGTCCTCCGCTGAGAGGACGCTGCCTCGACGGGACAAGGGCTCCTGCGAGCACTTCCTCGCGGGAGCCCGACCCGGGCACCGCTCCCGGCGATGTCCGTCCGGGAATCGTTGGGCGAGGGCAGCGAAATTCGCGACCGCCGTGCAACCGCGTCTGTCCCGAGTGCCGCCGAGCAGCGGCACGGGCGGCTTCGTCGCCCCTCCTGCGGGCGAGGCCGCCCGCACGGCGACAGGCTCCGGCTCTGACGGGTTCCGGGTGGAGAGCGCGTACTGATTTCCGTACCCCCCGGTGGCCATGGAAGTACGGATGCAAGGATGGGGCCGCAATGACGGTTGGGTGGTGTTCTCGCACGGTACGGTCCGCGGTGTTCGCGGCCGTCAGTGTGCTGCTCGCCGCTTTGGGGCACGTCATGATGTCGGGGACCGCGGTGCCCTGGTGGGCCATGGTCGCGGGCGCGGTGGCAACAGGCGGCACGGCCTGGTGGTTGGCCGACCGGGAACGCGGTCCGCTTCTCGTCGTCTCCGTCGCGGTGGCCGTCCAGGCGGTACTCCACTCGTCGTTCTCCCTCGCCCAGGCTTTCCAGTACCCGGCGCCGTCCGGCGGGAGGTCGCTCGCGCAGCAGTGGCTCACCTACCTCCTGTGCGGTTCCCCGGCGGGATCCGCCGGGATGGACGGCCCCACGGCGATGTCCATGGACCCCACGCATCACGACATGAGTGCCATGCATTCCATGGGAGCCATGGGCTCGATGGCCTCCATGGGGCCGATGGACCACATGAACGCGGGGTCGATGGAGTCCGCCGGACATGACATGGCGGGCATGGCGGGTATGTCCTCGACGGGCATGCTCGTGGCACACCTGCTGGCCGCGCTCCTGTGCGGCCTGTGGCTCGCGTACGGCGAACGCGCCGCGTTCCGCATCCTTCGGGCGCTGGCCGGTTGGATCTTCGCACCGCTGCGCCTCTTCCTCCGGCTGCCCCCGCTGCCGCACAAACCGCGTGTCCTGGCCCGCAGAGCTGATGCGGACCGGGCACCGCGACACCTCTTCCTCACCCACACGATCACCTCTCGGGGGCCGCCCGCCGGAACCGCTGTCGTGTGATGACAGCCGGCTCCCCGAGGCCGTCCCCAAGACGCTGAGCCGTCGGCTCCCTGCCTCGGGCACCGGTCGTGCGCTTCCCGCACGGCCGTTCACCCCACCACCGGTTCCCGCCGCCGCCCGCCGCCCTGCGGCCTGCGGCCTGCCGGACACCGGATTCCTGATCCCGAGAAGGACAGACACCAGGTGATCACTCCTGCTCTGCTTCCATCGAGCGAACAGCCGAGGGAAGAGATGATCACGGCCTGGGCCCTCGCCGCGCGCAGCGGCGACCCGCGTGCCGTCGATCTCTTCGTACGTGCCCTGCACCGCGACGTCCGCCGCTACGTGACGTACCTCGGCGCCGACCCCCAGAACGCCGACGACCTGACCCAGGACACCTTCATGCGGGCCCTGGGCAGCCTGTACCGGTTCGAAGGACGGTCCTCGGCCCGTTCCTGGCTGCTCTCCATCGCCCGCCGCACCGTCGTCGACAGCATCCGCTACAGCCGGTCCCGGCCGCGCCTCTCGGACACGGACGACTGGCAGTCGACCGCCGAACGCGCCCAGCCGAGCGATCTGCCCGGCTTCGACGAAGGCATCGCACTCGCCGAACTGCTCCAGACGCTTCCCGACGACCGTCGGGAAGCGTTCGTCCTCACCCAGATGGTGGGACTTCCCTACGGGGAGGCGGCGCTCGTCAGCGACTGCCCGATCGGCACGGTGCGCTCGCGGGTCGCCCGCGCCCGCACCTCTTTGATCGCGTGGCTGGACGAGGCCGAGCATTCCGCCCCGGTGACCACGGCGGCCTGACCGGTCGCTCGACGATGGCCCGGATCACCAGGTGATCCGGGCCTTACGCAGGCCGAGCATCGTGCGGGTGCTGTTCGAGTCGTAGCCGGCGTCCAGGTGGACGGTGACCTCGTCGGGCGACGGACCCAGGTCGTTCAGGCGGTCCGCAACGCGCGTGCCGGCAATGGCTGAGGAATTCTTCTCACGGAGCCTCTGCGCACGGATGGCGAGAGCTTGGGCACTCAGATGCTGTTGGCGATGCGCTCGTGGTCCCGTTCGCCCTCACGGGTCTGGATACCAGCGGCGAGCAGCTTGTGGGCGAGCTCGGTGACCTCATCGCCGAACGCCGCGAACAGGCCCTCGTTCTCAACGGCGTACGCCGCACGCGGAATCGGCGGCGCGACCGCGTCGACCGCAGCCTTCGTGATGGAGATCACCTCCGGCCGGAGGCCGGCGATCCGTCGGGCGAGGGTGCCGACGAAGGAATCGAGTTCTGCGGCCGGCAGGGCACGGTTGATCAGGCCGTACCGTTCCGCGAGCTCCGCGCCGACGAGTTCGGCGCCGAGGATGAGCTCCAGCGCGCGGGCCCTTCCTGCCAGGCGCGTCATGTTCACCGTGCCGCCGCCTCCGGGGAGGATCCCCATCAAGGACTCCGGCTGCCCCTGCCCCGACTTGCCGATCGCCGCGAATCGCATGTCCAGGTACATGAAGAACTCGTTGCCCGCGCCGCGCGCGAAGCCCGCCAGCTTGCCGATGGTGACCTGCGGCAGCGAGCGGACCTCCTCGCTCATCGCCTGGAGGATGTTCATGCCTTCCGGGACGGTCGAGCCCGGCGCGGCCGCGATCGCGGCGCGAGTGGCTGCGGGCAGCGCGTCAGGGTCGGTGAGGTAGGCCATGTCACCGTGCGCAACGAAGAACTCCGGGTCAGCGCTCTCGAAGACGATGACGCGGACGTCGGCGTCGTCCCGCACACGCGCGACGAATGCCCGGAGTGACGGCAGGAGGACCGCGTCCATCAGATTGAGCGGCGGGTGATCGATTGTCACCGTCGCGACCCCGTCCGAGACGTCGATCGTCAGGGCGGGAAGGTCTTCGTAGCTCATGAGGTGGCTCCATATCGCGGTAAGGGACGGCCCGTGACCTGACCGGGCCGTCGACTGGGAACAGTCGCGAATCTCAGCATCGCGACTGACACTGAGTATCAGGTTAGGAACCTGTATCCAAAGAAGCAAACGAGTGTGTCGGAGTACACTCGTCGCCATGAGCGCAGCGCCAGTCGGTACCCGTGAGATCAGCCGCCACGCGGTGCGAGCAGAGCTGGCCCGCGTCGCGTTCAACCGGTTCTGCCTCACCGGCTTCAACCAGGTCACCTTCGCCGACCTCTCCGAAGCCGCCGGAGTGTCGCGGAGCACCTTCCTGCGCTACTTCGGCACCAAGGAAGACGTGGTCCTGTTCGTCTTCGACCCTGTCGGTGACGTCATCACTGACGCGCTCGATGCCGAGCGGGCCAACCAGGACGACTGGAGCAGGCTGCGCAACGCCCTGGAGTCAGCCGTGAGGTTCCTCGTGCGCGACGTCCAGGAACTCGTGACGATCCTCGGCCTCATCGAGCAGACCCCAGCCCTGTGCGCACGCCTCCGCGAGAAGCAGACTGAGTGGCGACCGGAGATCGTCGCCCGACTGCAGAAGACAACCCCCTCGACCGACGGGTCATCGGTCATCGCCAATGTTCGCGTAGCGGCGGCGCTCGAAATCTTGTGGATCGTCCTCGGGCAATGGAGTGCGAGCGACGGCCAAGAGGACCTCGGCAAACTGCTGGACGCTGCGTTCGCCGCCTTCTAGACCCGGCATGCCAGCAGACGGACGCTCCGTTGTAAAGGGCCGAGGCGGCGGCTTCCTCGGCGGTGCCGAAGCAGCCGAAAGGAGTGGTCGACCCGGCGGCGGTGATCGCGTCGTCGAAGGCCGGCCCCGGCCGTGAGCGCAGGAGTGGGGTGTCGATCCGGCCGAAGCGGACGGTGTCCACGCGCAGCCGTGCAGGGCCGCCGAGGCCGCCACAGCACCTGTCTGCGCGGCCTCTGCGTGCCTTGAAGGTCAGCTGGTCGGTGTCGTCGGGCCGTTGACCGAAGGCCACGTCGAAGTCCTCGTACTGGCCCGGGTCGATCTTGCCGCCGGTCCAGGTGATCTCGGAGACGGCGTCGGCACGAACGCGACCGCCCAGCGCAGCAGCGACCACACCGCGGCCTCGCCGCACCGCAGCCACCAGGCCGGCACCACGGCCGCCCGGACATGGGCGGCGGTGGCGTGCGGCGTCAGCGCGTGGGCACGGGTCATCCGCATGCCGTGCATGACCATTCCCGCGTGGTACGGCTGGACAGTGCGGAACACCGGGTGCAGCCCGCACTGGACGGCGAGCATCGCACCGCCGATCCCGCCGGGCGACCGCTCCCGGCCACCCAGCAGGCAGCCGACCGCGACACATCGGTTGCCCCGCGGCCGGCCCGCCCGACCGGCGGCACCTTGTGGCCGGTGTACAGGGTGCGACGCCGTCCTCGGACGGATCCGTGCCGAGCAGTCGACCGCAGAGTGGAAGGCCGTGCACGGGCGTCGAAGGCCGGTACAACATACGGCGGCTGCTGTCGCCCGGTGGCCTGGGGCACCGCCGAGTATCCGAACATGTCGATCACGTGGGTGTACCGAGACGCACCCGAACTCGGGCTCATCCCCTGGAAATTCGGGAACGGACGCGGTGCCGAGTCGCAGTTCAAGATCACCGATGTGCACGCCTGGGCCGGCCCGGCAGTGCCCCGGGTCGAACGGTGGACCCTGAGGGTCTCGACGGCCATCGCGTGACCTGGAGGATCTCGACGGCCGCCGCGTCGGGCCGCGGGAACCGCCTGTGCTCGGCCGCGGCCCGGCGGGAGCCGGCCGCGGGCGGTCGCCGCGCCGCGTCGGCGCCGGGGTCACGTCGGCGCCGGGGTCACGTCGCCGTGGTCAGCCCGGTGCCGCCGCGCGGACGTGGGCCCGGTACCAGGGGGCCCAGGACGCCATGTGGTGCAGCGGGTCCGGGTCGTACGGCACCTCGGCCAGCCGCCACACCCGTTCGCTGCTGAACCAGTTGTCCTGTGCGAGGAGTTCGAACTGGCGTCGGCTCACCCGGCTGCCCGAGGCGGCCAGGTGCTCCAGACAGCTGGGCCAGCTCAGGTCCCGGTCGGGGACGGCGGGCAGGACCCCGTGGGCGACGAGGGCGTTCAACAGGTCGCCCGAGCGCACCGGACGGGGGTGGCTCGCGTGCTGGACCGATGGCCCCGGCAGACCGGGGGCGTCCAGGGTGGCGGTGATCAGCCGGGCCAGGTCCTCCACGGCGACGAGGGACGTCAGTCCGCGCCCCTCGTCCCAGCGGGCGGGGACGGAGCGGAGCAGTTCGGCCAGCGCGGGCACCACCCACCGGTCCCCGGCACCGAGGACGAGCCCCGGACGCAGCACCACCGCACCGGCGTCCAGGGCGGCCCGCTCCCCGGCGAGACGGGTCGAGCTGGCCGCCGAGACCGGGGACGGCTCCACGTCGCCGACCTCCGGTCCCCGATGCGGTCCGCGGCCGTACACGGCGGCCGTGGACAGCTGGGTCACGCGCCGTACGCCGGACCGGACCGCCTCGGCCATGAGCCGGGCCGTGCCGTGCACGTTCACCGCGGTGCACGCGTCCGCGTCGCCGCCGACCAGGGAGGCCAGATGGAGCACCGCGTCCGCGCCCACGCACACGTCGCGCAGCGAGTCCGGCGCCGCCAGGTCGGCCCGGAACCACTGCGCGCCCGCCCCGATCAGTGCCTCGGGCGGCCGGCGTGCCACGACGCGCACCTGCCATGCCGGGTCCCGCAGCAGCAGCTCCGCGACCCGGGAGCCGATGAAGCCGGTGGCTCCGGTGAGCACCACCCGGCGTTGTGTCCCGTGCGTCACGCCCGTCCCACTTCCTGACTCCTTCGCTTCCTCTGCTGCATCCTCTGCATCCTCTGCTTCCTCACGGCCGGCGCAGGCCCGCGCCCGCTCTCGACGACGCTCCGCGGCGGGGTCTCGGCGCGGGCCTGCCGGGGCCGCGGACGGCACTCCGGCAGCCGACGCGGACGGGGAAGCCGACGGAGATCCGAAACCCCGGCTCACCCTGGCAGGCTCCGCCCGCCGGCCAGGGACGTACCCGCCCCGAAGCGCCGGCCTCCCGGCCCCGCGGCCCGGCGGACGCCCGCCCGCGACCGCGTGGTGTGCCGCGGCTCTCCCCCGGGCGCCAACACGACGTCCGCGAACCGACTTCCGCCAACTGCTGCCGCCCCGCAGCCTCTTGGGCCGCCGTCCGCCTTCGCCACGCCGCCCAAAGTTACAAACAGAACGCCCCCCATGTCACACGGGCACCTATTACCGTGTCCGGCGGCTGCTTCGGCCCGACGGGAGACCCAAGGGGAACACATCATGTCCGTACGGAACGAGATCGACGACCGTCCCGCCGCCAGGGACGTCATGGACGACCTGACACCGGTGGTGCCCTGGCAGGTGCACAAGGACCACGCCGAGGAGGTCTACCTCACCGACTGGCGCCCGGCGGGCCAGGACCGCTTCCGCATACGCGCGCGCCGGCCGGACGACCACGCCTTCTACCGCCTCGGGGTGGTCCTGGACCCGCTGCTGCTGTGCGAGACCGTCCGGCAGACCTTTCCGCTGCTGTGCCACACCGCCTACGACGTACCGCTCGGACACCAGCTCATCTGGGAGCGGTTCGGCTACCGGATGGCCGACGCGGCCCTGGCGGGCGTGGACCGCGGCCGGGACCTGACGCTGGACGTCCGCTGCTTCGACATCGATCGCCGCGGCACCCGTCCCGCCGCCCTCTCGCTGCACGCCCGGGTGTGCTGGGGCGGGGAGCCCGTGGCCACCGCCGAGACCCGGTTCACGGTGCAGTCGCCGGCCGTCTACCGGCGGCTGCGCGGCGGCTACGCCGACGCCGGGAGCGCCATGGCCCGCGCCGTGCCGGTGCCGGCCCCGGACCCGCGCACCCGGTCCGGCCGGAACCACGCCCGCGACCTGGTGCTCGCCGCACGCGGCACCGACGGCAGACAGCTGCGGGTCGACACCGCCCATCCGCTCTACTTCGACCACCCCGTCGACCACGTTCCCGGCATGGTGCTGCTGGAGGCGGCGCACCAGGCCGTGGGCGGCGTGGACGTCACCGCTCTGGACTGCGCCTTCCACCGGTACGTCGAACTCGACAGCCCCTGCACGATCACCACGGTGCCGCCGGACGAGGAGGACGGGGAGCGCCGCACCCGGATCGCGGCCGTGCAGGGCGGCGAGGTCCGCTTCACCGCCACGGTCGCCGCCCGGGCCGGCGCCGTCACGCAGGCGTCCGGCCGCGACTGACGGGGCGTCCGGCCGCGACTGTCCTTCCTCGGGCCGTCCGTCGGACGCCGCGGATCCGTACCGGGGGCGTACCCGGGCCGGGTCAGGCCCGGACCGGGCCCGGCAAAATAGTAGCCATGTACATAGTAGCCATGTACGGTATCGGCATGAGCAAGGGTTCCGAGGGGGCCACGCCGGGGTTCCTGGTGTGGCGTCTGTCCACGAAGTGGCGGGTCGCGGTCGACCGTGCGGTGGCTCCGCTGGGGCTCACCCACGCGCAGTACTCGCTGGTGGCCTCGCTGTACGGCATGCACCGCGCCGGCCGGCAGCCCAGCCAGCGCCAACTCGCCGACCACACGGGGCTCGAAGCCCTGTACGTGTCCAAGCTGGCGCGCGGACTGGAGTCCGCGGGGCTCGTCGACCGCACCCGGGACCCGGACGACCCGAGAGCCGTCCGGCTCTCCCTCACCGAGCAGGGCCAGGACGTGACCCGGCGGGCGATCCACGTCGTCCACGGTCTGCTGCAACAACTCCTGGCACCGCTCGGCGGGCTCGACGGGGAGCGTACCCGGGAGTTCACCCGCGACCTGACGGCCCTGCTCGACGCGCCACTCGACCCGTTCCACACGACCGACAACGAGACGGAGCAGTCATGACCACCCCCGCACCCACCGTCGGCGGCCGCGCCATCGGCCTCGCCCACTACGCGTCGCGCGCGGTCCTGGAGCAGGTGCTGGACCCGCACGGCCTCACCTTCCTGCGGTTCGTCACATTGCGGCTCACGGCCCTGGCGGACGGGCCGGTGGAAGCCGACCGGCTCGTCGGCGAGGTGGTCGACGCCGTCAAGATCGACGCGGCGGACGCGCACCGCACCGTCGCGGAACTGATCGACGCGGGGCTGGTGACGCCGCGGGAGCCGTCCGGCGTGCTCGTCACGGACGCCGGACGCGAACTGCACGCCAGGGCTTCGGCCGAGACCGCGGTGGTCTCGGCCCGGATCTACGACGGCATCCCGGCGCAGGACCGGGCCGTGGCGGGCCGGGTGCTGGCCCTGGTCACCGAGCGGGCCAACGCCGAACTGGCCGCCTCCCGGACGTGATCGGAGGCCGCGGCGGCATCCGGCGGAAAGCAGTGGAATATTGAACCATCCGGCTCCGTTGTGTGCGGCGAAGGAGGTCGGAGTGGAGACGACGGAGACGACCGAGACGACGTACTACGACCACGGCACCCCGGCGGAGCGCTGGGAGCGCGGGCAGCAGTTCTTCGACGCCCAGGACTACGCGGGCGCGGCGCGCGTGCTGGCCGGGCTGGTCGAGGAGGTGCCGGAGCAGACCGGACCCCGGCTGCTGCTGGCCCGCTCCTACTACCACTCGGCCCAACTGCGCCGTGCCGAGGCCGAGTTGCGCGTGATCGTGGAGCGCGACCCGGTGGAGCACTACGCCCGGCTGATGCTGGGCCGCACCCTCCAGCGGCAGGCGCGGCACGGTGAGGCCGAGACGCACCTGCGGATCGCCGCGGCGCTGGCGGGCGACCCGGGCGAGGAGTGAACGACCCGGCCGCGGGGGCCGGGGCGGGTGGGGCCGGGCCCGCCGCCGGGTGGCGGGAGCCGGCCCGCCCCGGGCGCCGGGGGCCCCACGGG
>NZ_JBHJUV010000014.1:0-192252 GCF_042268025.1 Streptomyces sp. NPDC056161 | reverse complement strand
TCTCCGTGAATGTTTACCGGTCATCCGGTGCAACACCACGAGAGCGGTGCAAGAGGAGGAATAATCCCCTCGCACACAGCATCCTCGCTGTGTTTTATTTCAAAGGAACCTCGCCCCAACCAATATCGGCCGGAGACGGGGTATCAACATATCTGGCGTTGACTTTTGGCACGCTGTTGAGTTCTCAAGGAACGGACGCTTCCTTCGTACTCACCCTCTCGGGCTTTCCTCCGGGCGCTTCCCTTCGGTGTTTCCGACTCTATCAGACCTTTTCTCGATCCGATTTCCTCGGTGCTTTCCGGGGTCCCGCTCTCGCGTTTCCCTTTCCGGCGGTTCCGACTCTATCAGATCCTTTCGGCGTCTGATTCCCCGTCAGAGGGGTTTGTCTTCCCGGCTGTTGGGCCGTTCCGACGTTTCAAACCTTAGCGGATCCTCTCGGCGATTCCCAATCGGGGTTTGCGTCCCGAGTGGAGCATGCCGAGTCCCCGGAAACGGAGCGAATTGAATTCGGGGACGCCGAAATCGACCCGTTCGGGAGATCGTGCTGGTGGTTTGAGTGCCGCTGACGCGGCGGGAGTGTTGTCGCTGGACCGTTACGGCCACGCGACAACCCGCAGAACTTTACGAGTCCGGCGAGGGGCTGTCAACACCCCTCTGTCAAGATCTTTTAATCGAGGTCGCTGAGGCGTCCGCCCGCGTCCGGCTGGGCGTGCTCCACCCTGCGCAGGAGACGGGTCAGGACCTCGCCCAGCAGGCCCCGCTCCTCGGCCGAGAGGTCCTGGAGCAGGTCGGCCTCGAAGACCGAGGCGAGGTGCATGGCTTCCAGCCACTTCTCGCGACCCTCGTGGGTCAGCTCCACGATGACCCGGACGCGGTTCTGCTCGTCCCGCTCCCGGGTGACCAGGCCCTCCGCCACCATCCGGTCGATGCGATGGGTCATGGCGGCCGGGGTCAGGCCGAGTCGTTTGGCGAGATCGCTGGGGCCCAGTTGGTAGGGGGTACCGGCGAGGACCAGGGCCTTCAGTACCTCCCACTCCGCGTTGCTGATGCCGAGGGCGGCGGTCTGGCGGCCGTAGGCGACGTTCATCCGGCGGTTCAGGCGGGACAGCGCCGAGACCACCTTCTCGACCTGGGGGTCCAGGTCGCGGAACTCGCGCTGGTAGGCCGCTATCTGCTCGTCGAGGCTCGGCTCGTTGCCGATGGCCGGGCCGGCTGCGTCGGGGGTGTCGGGGTGGTCGCCCATGGTCCGCAGTATCGCACGATGACGCTTGGTCTTAAAGTCCTTGGAGGTGTAGTGTTTACCTTTGAAATTTATCTTCGAAGTCTTCAGTTCTGAGTACTGGGCCCGTGCTGACCGGCCCTACGACTTGAGAGAGGTGAACGTGACCAGGGCGATGGGCGCAGCGATGCGCCGGATACACGTGGGCAACGCACTCAGCGCGTTCGGGCTCGGCTTCACCGTCCCCTACCTGTACGTCTACGTGGCGCAGGTGCGGGGGCTCGGTGCCATGACGGCGGGGACGGTTCTCGCCGTCTTCGCCGTGGCCGCGTTGATCGTGCTGCCGTTCGCCGGTCGGGCGATCGTGCGGCGTGGTCCGCTGCCGGTGTTGCTCGGCGCCCTGGTCGTGGCCGCGCTCGGGGCGATGGGCCTGGGTCTCGCGGCTGAGGCGACGGCCGTAGTGGCCGCCGCGACCGCGCTCGGGGCCGGGCAGGCCGTGATGCAGCCGGCGCTCGCCACGATGATCGTGGACTGCTCGACGGCGCAGACGCGGTCGCGGGCGTTCGCGACGCAGTTCTTCCTCCAGAACCTGGGGCTCGGTGTCGGTGGTCTCATCGGCGGTCATCTCGTCGACACCACGCGCGTGTCGTCGTTCACGCTGCTGTTCGCGATCGAGGCGGCGATGTTCCTGCTGCTGGCCGCGGTGCTGTCGACGGTGCGGATACCGCACTCGTCGCCGGCCGGTGACGGGTCGCAGCCGTCGGCTCGGGGCAGCTGGCGGCAGTTGCTGGGCAACCGGGCGATGGTGCAGCTGGGCGTGCTGGGCTTCGTGCTGTTCTTCGCCTGCTACGGGCAGTTCGACTCGGGGCTGAGCGCGTACGGCGTGGAGGCCGCCGGGGTGTCCACGTCCGCGCTGGGCACGGCGCTGGCCGCGAACACGGCGATGATCGTGGTGGCGCAGTTCGCCGTGTTGAAGTTCGTGGAGCGGCGCAGGCGGTCCCGGGTGATCGCCGCCGTGGGGCTGATCTGGGCCGTGGCCTGGGTCGCCGCCGGGTACGCGGGGCTGGGGCACGGCAGCCAGGAGACGGCCACGGCCGCGTTCGTCTCGACGTACGCCCTGTTCGGGCTGGGTGAGGCGATGCTGTCGCCGACCGTCGCGCCGCTGGTGGCCGATCTCGCGCCGGAGGGGATGGCCGGGCAGTACAACTCGGCCTTCGCCCTGGTCAAGCAGCTCGCGCTGGCGGTCGGTCCGGCGGTGGGCGGGCCGATGGCGGCCGCGCTGCACGGGCCGTACATCATGACGTTCCTGCTGTTCTCCCTGGGGATCACGGTGCTCGCGGTGCGGCTCGGGCGGAGTCTCACGGAGGTCCAGGACCGGCCGTGGCTCGCCGCGAGGAGCAGGGTGGTGGCCCAGGGGGCCGCGCCGCGCGGTTCGGCGCGGTCCAGTCGGTCCGGAGTGTGAGGTCCGTGACCGCGGCGGGCGAGGCGGCGGTCACGTGAAGGGGCCCGTCGGGGGAAGGGGGCCCGCCGGGGAAAGGGGCCGGTCGGGTCGGGGGCGGCTTCGGGTCAGCGGCGGGGAAGCGCGAACTCGCACCAGACGGCTTTTCCGCCGCCCGGTGTTCTGCGCGCTCCCCAGCTGGCGGCGATCGTCGCCACGATGGCGATGCCCCGGCCCGACTCGTCCCCCGGTTCGGCACGGCGGCGCCTGGGCAGGTGGTCGTCTCCGTCGGTGACCTCGACGATGAGGCGGCGGTCGGTGCGGCGCAGCCGCAGCCGCATGGGCGGAGTGCCGTGCTGGAGGGAGTTGGCGACCAGTTCGCTGGCCGCCAGGACGCCCAGGTCGTGCAGGTCGGTGGGGAAGCGCCAGCTCGTCAGGACGCCGGAGGCGAAGGCACGCGCGCGTGGGGCCGCCTCGACTCCGCCGAGGAGTTCCAGGGCGGCGTTGCGGAAGAGTTCGCCGTCGGTGCCGGTGCGGGCGGGGTGCTGGAGGACCAGGACCGCGACGTCGTCGTCGTGGTCGGCCATGACGCCGGCCGAACGGACCAGGCGGTCGCACATCACCTGAGGGGTGCCGATGGCGCCCGCCAGGGCGTGTTCGAGCGCCGCGATCCCCTCGTCGAGGTCCGCGTCCCGGCGCTCGACGAGACCGTCCGTGTAGAGGACCGCCGTGCAGCCGGGGCCCAGTGGGACCGAGCCGGAGGCGTGGATCCAGCCGCCGGTGCCGAGCGGCGGGCCGGTCGGTTCGTCGGTGCGCAGGACGGTGCCGTTCTCGTCGCGGACCAGGATGGGGAGGTGGCCCGCGGAGGCGTACACCAGCCGGCCCTCGTTCGGGTCGTGGACGGCGTACACGCACGTGGCGATCTGGTTGGCGTCGATCTCGGCGGCGAGGCCGTCGAGGAGCTGGAGGACCTCGTGCGGGGGGAGGTCGAGGCGGGCGTACGCCCGGACCGCGGTGCGCAGCTGGCCCATCACCGCCGCCGCCCGCACCCCTCGGCCCATCACGTCGCCGATCACCAGTGCCGTGCGACCGCCGCCCAGGGTGATGACGTCGTACCAGTCGCCGCCGACCGCGGCCTCCGTGCCGCCGGGCTGGTAGGTGGCGGCGATGCGCAGGTCGTCGGGTTGCTCCAGTTCCTGTGGGAGGAGTGAGCGTTGCAGGGTCACCGCGGTCTCGCGCTGCCGGCGTTCGCTGGCGCGGAGGCGTTCGGCGGCCTCGGCGTGGTCGGTGACGTCGGTGGCGAACACGAGGACGCCGGTGCCGTCGCCGTGCTCCGCGGCGGGGGTGCAGGTGAACGTGTAGGAGCGGCCGTCGACGGCCTTGCGGGACTTGAGCGTGCGGGGCCTGCCGCTGCGCAGGACCTGGTCGAGGAGGGGCAGCAGGCCGAGTTCGGCCAGCTCCGGGAGGGCTTCGCGGGCCGGTTCGCCCAGCGGACGGGTGCCGAACGCGGCGGCGTACGCGTCGTTGACGTACGCGATGCGGTGGTCGGTGCCGTGCACCAGGGCGACGAGGGCCGGGACGCGGTCGAGGACGTCACGGGCGGGGAGTCCGTCGACGGCGGGCAGGGGGACCGGTTCATCAGTCAGTTGTTCGGCACGGGCCGCGGGCACGGAGCCTTCCCCCCGCCGGTCCGGGGAGACCGCGTGTTCGGTCCGCGCTGCCGCGCGGCGCTGCGTTCCGGGGAGCCGGGCGCTCCAGCGCGTGAAGTTCACTTGGGAAGAAGCCTCGTGGGTGCTGAGGACGGGCGGGTGCCCGTCCGAGGTCGTGGGGCAGTCTGGCAGTGTGTCGGACCGCGGCGGCATCCGTCAGACGCCGGGGCGGGCCGTGGAGTTCCTCAGTCCGGTCAGTTCGACCCCTTCGGGTCGTCCGAGGGGTCGGGGTGAAGCTTTCCACCGGCCGCGAGTTCGAACTCGGCTCGGGGATGTTCGAGCGAGCCGAGGGAGACGATCTCCCGTTTGAAGAGGCCGGAGAGGGTCCATTCGGCGAGGACGCGGGCTTTGCGGTTCCAGGTGGGCACCCTGCTGAGGTGGTAGACGCGGTGCATGAACCACGCAGGGTAGCCCTTCAGCCTGCGTCCGTAGATCTGGGCGACGCCCTTGTGCAGTCCGAGGGAGGCGACGGACCCGGCGTATGAGTGGGCATACGTCTCCAGGGGTTCGCCGCGCAGGGCGTGGACGATGTTGTCGCCGAGGACCCTGGCCTGGCGGACCGCGTGCTGGGCGTTGGGGGCGGTCAGGGCGCCCGGTTCGCCCGCGGTGACGTCGGGGACGGCCGCCGCGTCGCCCGCGGCCCACGCGTGCTCGGCACCGTCGACGGTCAACTGGGCGGTGCACTTCAGGCGCCCGCGCGCGGTACGGGGGAGATCGGTGGCGTCGAGGACGGGGTGCGGCTTGACGCCGGCGGTCCAGACGACCGTACGGGTGGGTAGGCGCTGGCCGTCGCTGAGGACCGCGACGCGGCCCGCGCAGGATTCGAGACGGGTCTCCAGGAGTACCTGGATGTTGCGGCGGCGCAGTTCGGTGACGGCGTAGCGGCCCATCTCCGCGCCGACCTCGGGGAGGATGCGGTCGGCGGCCTCGACGAGGATCCACTTCATGTCCTCGTGCCGGACGTTGTGGTAGTAGCGCGCGGCGTAGCGGGCCATGTCCTCCAGTTCGGCGAGCGCCTCTACGCCGGCGTAGCCGCCGCCCACGAAGACGAAGGTGAGGGCGGCGTCGCGGATGGCCGGGTCGCGGGTGGAGGAGGCGATGTCCATCTGCTCGATCACGTGGTTGCGCAGGCCGATGGCCTCCTCGACGGTCTTGAAGCCGATGCCGTACTCCGCGAGGCCGGGGACGGGCAGGGTGCGGGAGACCGAGCCGGGGGCGAGGACGAGTTCGTCGTAGCCGATCTCGTCGGCGCCGTCGCCCTCTTCGTCGGTGGCGAGGGTGGTGAGGGTCGCGGTGCGTCTCGTGTGGTCGATGGCGGTCACCTCGCCGACGACGACGTGGCACCGGTCAAGGACACGACGCAGCGGTACGACGACATGACGAGGGGAAATCGAACCGGCGGCTGCTTCCGGCAGGAACGGCTGGTACGTCATGTACGGGTCGGGCGTGACGACGGTGATCTCGACATCACCCTGCCTGAGCTCCCGTTTCAGCTTCTGTTGCAGGCGCAGGGCGGTGTACATCCCGACGTAGCCACCGCCGACAACGAGAATGCGCGCACGTTCCTTCACCATCCCATGACGCACCCGGCGCTGGTGTTTGTCCACAGCCCCGGCAATTTGTGTGACCGGCGGTTCTGTGGGTCCGTGCTCGGCACGGGCCTCGGCGTGGAACGAAAGCGGGCAGGTCAGCGGGGGCGTACGGGAGGGCGTGGGGGTGTGCAATCCGGACGAATGTGCGCCGTACTCCGATCGGGGGGCGCTCCGTGCGGAACCTCCCTCTTCTGAATTGACCCCCTCTCAACTATGTTCGTGTCGACGGGGTGTAGGGGATGTGGTCGAACGGAGCCGCGACGGGCGGTCACGGTCGTGCCACAGTGCGGTTCCGAGCACTCCGGATTCAGTGGCGCGGAGTCTCCGGGGGGAGACGTCATTTAACCGGGGGAACGCTATGCATATTCAGGACACGCATCATTGGTCATCCTCATCAGCCGTCGCGCCCGGGGGCGCGGCGACCGGCTCCACGGCGACCGGCTCCGCGGTGGGCGGCTCCGCGGTGGGCGGCGCACGGCCGGACGTGCAGCGGGCGGCTCCGCTGCGGGTGGACGCACAGCGCAATCTGGAGCATGTGCTGCGAGCGGCGCGCGAGGTCTTCGGCGAGCTGGGCTACGGCGCGCCGATGGAGGACGTGGCGCGGCGCGCGCGGGTCGGCGTCGGCACGGTGTACCGGCGCTTTCCCAGCAAGGACGTCCTGGTCCGGCGGATAGCCGACGAGGAGACGTCCCGGCTGACCGACCAGGCGCGGGCGGCGCTCGGGCAGGAGGACGAGCCGTGGTCGGCACTGTCGCGGTTCCTGCGCACGTCGGTGGCCTCGGGCGCGGGGCGGCTGCTGCCGCCGCACGTGCTGCGGGTCGGGGTCCTGGACGAGACCACTGCCGAGGCCGACGAGGCACGGGTGCCGCAGCAGCGGAGCCAGTCGGGCACGGGTGAGCTGCGTCTGGTGCCGGAGGACCCGGCGGTCGCCGAGGACTCGGGTGCGGCGGCGCTGCTCGACGTGGTGGGCCAGCTCGTGGAGCGGGCGCGCACGGCGGGCGAGCTGCGGCCGGACGTGTCGGTGTCGGACGTCCTGCTGGTGATCGCGACGGCCGCGCCCTCGCTGCCGGACGCGGCCCAGCAGGCGGCGGCCTCCGCACGGCTGCTGGACATCCTGCTGGACGGGTTACGGTCGCGGCCCGCGTGAGGGGCGTGGTTCGCGGGTTGTTGGGGGTTCGCGGGGTACGGGCGCGGCCTGCGTGCGTGAGGGGCGGTGGTTCGCGAGGTGTGGGCGCGGGCCGCGTGACGGCTGACGGTTCGCAGGGTTTCGCCGGGTACGGGCGCCGGCCCTGCGACTCCGGTGGTTCGTGGGGGGGGCGGTTGTGGCTCGTGTGACGGGACGGTGATTCACGGGTTGTGGTTGTGGCTTGTGTGACGTCAGTGATTCATGAGGTGCGGTCGTGGCTCGTGCGACTGGCCGGTGATTCACGGGGTGCGGTCGTGGGCCGTGGCAGGGGCGGCGGCGCACGGGCCGCGGTCGTGAGCCCGTGGCCGGCGGTTCATGGGGTGCGGTCGCGGCCCGTAACAAGGGCGGCGGCGCACGGGGCTTCGGTTGCGGGCCAGGTGAGGGCCCGCGGTTGATGGGTGCGGTCGTGGCCGTGTGATGGACGGGGGTACGCGGGCCTCGGTCGTGGCCGTGTGACGGACGGTGATGCGCGGGCTGCGGTCGTGGTCCGGGTGCGGCCGGTGGGCGGGAACGGCATCGGCGGTGGGCGGGAACGGGAGGTGGGGAACGGAGCGCTATGGTCGGTCAAGTCCCGGTCGGGGCGGGCCAGTTGAGTCTGCCCCGAGCGGGTGGCCGTCAGTACCACGGGATGCCAAGTCCGCTCGGACGAGTGGATGACTCGTACCGAGGGGTTCTGAACAAAAGCCGATATGGCACCCTGACCCGGTGATCGGGTCGGGGCGGGCGGGCTGCGGGGGCTTTCCACGATGAGCGTTGACGGGCTGGACGAGTCACGCGGCGAGGGCGACACGGGATCGGCGGAGCCGGACTCGCCGCAGGTGCCGAGCCAGGGCGGCCGGGCGGACGCCCAGCGGTCAGGACCCGGGCGAGTCGGACCGGTGGAGGGCAGCGTCCCGGCACAGCGCGAGGGCAGCGTCCCGGCGCAGCGCGACGGCAGCGTCCTGCCGCCGCGGGAGCTGCCGCCGGCCGACGGGGAACTCGTCGCCCTGATGCGCTCGGGCGACGACAGCGCGTACGAGGAGCTGTACCGCAGGCACGCCGACGCGGTGCGCCGCTACGCCCGGACCTGCTGCCGCGACGCCCACACCGCGGACGACCTGACCGCGGAGGTCTTCGCCCGGATGCTCCAGGCGGTGCGCGGCGGCTCCGGCCCCGAGTACGCCGTACGCGCCTATCTGCTCACCTCCGTCCGGCGGGTCGCCGCGCACTGGTCGAACTCGGCCCGGCGCGAGCACCTGGTCGACGACTTCGCGGTGTTCGCCGCGCAGGCCGTGCGGACGTCCGAGGTGTCCGACGACGACACGCTGGACCTCGGCGCCGATGTGCGCGCCCTGCACGAGGCCGAGCAGTCCATGGCCATGCGGGCGTTCCGCTCGCTGCCCGAGCGCTGGCAGGCGGTCCTGTGGCACACCGAGGTGGAGGACGAGTCACCCAGCGATGTCGCCACCCTGTTCGGTCTGGACGCCAACGGCACGCGGGTACTCGCCAGCCGTGCCCGTGAAGGGCTCAAGCAGGCTTATCTCCAGGCCCACGTCAGCGCCGCTCTCGTCGGCGACGAGGGGTGCGCCCGTTATGCCGACCAGCTCGGCACCTACGCCCGGCGCAAGCTGCGCATCCGCGCCGAGCGGGGGCTGCGCAAGCATCTGGAGGAGTGCGCCAGGTGCCGGCTGGCCGCCGCGCAGATCGAGGAGGTGGCGAGCGGTATCCCCGCCGTCGTCCCGGTCGCGGTCATCGGCTGGTTCGGCGCCGCCGGGTACGCCAAGGCGCTCGGGCTTCTCGCCGGTGGCGCCGGAGTGGGCGCGGCGGGTACGGCCGCGGCGGCGACGAGCGGTGGTTCCGCGGGCGGAAGCGCGGGCGGCGGCGCGGCGGCCTCGGAGGGGGTGGGCGCGCCGATCAAGGCCGGTATCGCGGCGGGTGTGGTCGCGGTGGCCGTCGCCGCGGTGGCGCTCGCGCTGACGAACAACAGCCAGCCGGCGAAGGAGGTGGCCAAGCCGTCGCCGTCCCCGTCGGTCGTGCAGCCGGAACCGCCGGCGCCCGCTCCACCCGAGCCGAAACCCGAGCCGAAACCCGCGCCGAAGGTGCCGGTCTCCGTTCCCCGGCCGGTCCCGACGCCGACGCCCACCCCGTCACCGACCCCGTCACGGACGCCCGGACCGCGCCCCGAGCCGACCCCGCCGCCCTCTCCCACGCCCACCCCGACTCCGACCCCCACGCCGACCCCCACCCCCACCCCCACCCCCACGCCCACGCCCACGCCCACTCCGCCGCCCGCGCCGACCGTCTACCAGTGGAGCGAGCTGCGCTACGACATCACCGGCGACGGCACCGAACCGGAGATGCGGCTGGCCGGGAGCAGCTGGGTGTGGCAGCGGGCCGACGTGTCCATCGCCGATCGGACGTACGCGCACGGCGTGACCGTGCACGGCAGGTCCTCCGCCACCATCGACCTCAACCGCACGTGCTCGGCCTACGACGCGCTGGTCGGCGTGGACGACCTGACCCTCGGCATCGGCAAGGTCTATTTCTCCGTCTACGCGGACGGCGTCCGGCTGTGGAAGTCCGGGCTGGTCGCCGGCGGCGACCCGGCCGTCCCCGTCCACGTGAACCTGACCGGACACAAGACCGTACAGCTGGTGGTCGAACCGCACAGCGGCCCTCTCGACGCCCTCGCGCTGGCGGACTGGGCCGACTCCAGGCTCACCTGCCAGTAGGGAGAACGGCGGCGGAAACGTTCACCTGACGGCAGGGGGAACGCGTTGACCTGCCGCCAGGGCGCGGAATGCGTCCACCCGCCGCCGGGGCGCGGACGCCTTCACCCGCCGCTCGGGGCAGAACGCACGGTGGTGGTGTGCTGTCCGCTGAGCTGTTCCAGGACATCGTCCGCGGTGAGCGCGGCGCCGCGGGCGCGCTCGGCCGTGCAGCGGTCCGCGGGCAGGCTCTCCCGGGCGGCGGCCTCGATCCGCTCGGCCCGTGTCCGCTCCGGCAGGGGGCGCGGCCGGCCGACCCGCCAGTGGTCGGCCGCGGCGAGCAGCCGGAGTGCGCCCGGCAGGTCACCGAGGTCGGCCAGCAGCTGTGCCCCGATGTCCGCGAGCCCCGCGGTGACCGTCTCGGCGCATCGCTCCGCCACCGCCTCCCGCAGGGCACCGACCAGGATGGGCAGGCCCTGCCCCGGCCCGGACTCCGCTGCGGTGATCAGGGCGTCGAGGGCGCCCAGCGCGCTGGTGAACTGAGGTGGCGGGGTGCCACGCACCGCCCCCGCACGCGCCGTGTCGCACAGTTCGCGCGCGCCGGTGGCGTCGCCGTCGTCCAGCGCGATGTGGGCCCGGAGCAACAGGGTGATCGACAGCGCGTCCGCCACCCCGTACCGTTCGGCACTCTCGCCCGCCTCGTCCAGGGCGGCCAGGGCGCCCTCCCGGTCGCCGGAGCGGTAGGCGATCTCGGCGAGCCGGGAGACGAGGAACGGCGACTCCGCCCAGGCGCCCACCTCGCGGGCGAGCCGCAGCGCCTCCTCGTACTCGCTCCTGGCCTCCTCGAACCGGCCGCGGGCCAGGGCCGCCTCCCCGGCCGCGCCGCACACCTGCGCGCGCATCCAGCGATCGCCCACCCGACGGCTGAGGATCCGCAGCTCCGCCAGGTCGTCGTCGACGCCCCGCAGGTTGCCCGGCGAGTCGACGACCATGTGGGTGCGGAACATCAGGATGACGCCGACCTCCCAGTCGCCGCCGTACGCACGGCAGTTGGCGAGCGCCGCGTCCATCGTCGGCCGGACCTCGACCGGATCGTCCAGGAAGTACGTGGCCAGCGGCCACACCAGGCCCGGCATCCGGGCCGCCCGTGGACCGCCGTACCGGAAGGCGTCCCGCACGCGGGTGATGTAGACCGGGGTCCGGTGGTCCGTCGCGAGATCCGAGGTGCCGGACTCGAAGGCCAGGAACGCGTGCAGCATCCGCAGGTCCATGCGCAGGGCCTGCCGTGGATGCCGGGCCTGCCCGTCGGTGGCGGCGAGGAAGGCGCCCATCGGGTCGGCGCGCTCGATGAGACCGGGCAGTTCGCCGGCCGGGGCACCGTCGGCCACGGCGTCCAGGGCGACACCCAGCCGGAGCACGAGGTGCACCCATTCGACGGCCTCCAGACGGTAGTTGCGCAGCCACCAGAACCAGCCGATGGCGACGACGATCGCTCCGGCGTCCTCCTCCCGGCCGTCGCGCACCGCACGCCGCAGGGCCGCGCGGATGTTGTCGTGCTCGCTCTCCAGGCGGCCGATCCAGGGCAGTTGCTCCGCCGAGCGCAGCAGCGGCTCGGCCCGCTCGGCTAGGGCGCGCACCCATGCGCAGTGCCGCAGTTCGGCCGCCGCACGCTGCTCGGGTGCCTCGTCCGCGCGCTCGGCGGCGTACTCGTGGATGGTCTCCAGCATGCGGTAGCGCATGCCGCCGGTGCCGATGTCTGCGCCCGTACCGGCGCCGATGCCTGCGCCACCGCCTGTGCCTGTGCCGTAGGCGTGCGGGCCGTTGGGGACGGGCGGGTGGCCGAGGGGCTGGGCGCCGTCGGGGGTGGCCACGATCAGGGACTTGTCGACGAGGGCCCCGATCAGGTCGGCCGCGGGGCCGGTGCACACGGCCTCGGCCGCCGCGAGGTCCCAGCCGCCGGCGAACACCGAGACCTCGCGCAGCGTCGTCCGCTCGGCCTCGTCCAGCAGGTCCCAGGACCAGTCGACGACCGCGCGCAGGGTCTGCTGGCGGGGCAGGGCCGTACGGCTTCCGGAGGTGAGGAGGCGGAAGCGGTCGTCGAGCCGGTCGGCGATCTGCCGGGGGGTGAGCAGCCGCAGCCGGGCGGCGGCGAGTTCGACGGCGAGGGGCAGGCCGTCGAGACGCCGGCAGATCTCGGTGACCGCGTCCTCGTCCCGGAGCACGACGGCCGCGTCGGGACGGACGGCGGTCGCGCGCTCCGCGAAGAGGCGGCGCGCCTGCTCGGGGGTGAGGGGTTCGACCGGGCGCACCGACTCGCCGGGGACGCCCAGGGGTTCACGGCTGGTGGCGAGGATCGTGAGCCCCGGGCAGCGGGTGAGCAGTGTCTCGGCGAGGGCGGCGGCCGCGCCGATGACGTGTTCGCAGTTGTCAAGGATCAGGAGTTGGCTGCGCGGGGCGCAGTACTCGACGAGCAGGGCGACCGGGTCGCTCTGCGGGGTCACCAGGTCGTTGGTCATGAGCACGGTCTCGCGCAGACCGAGCGCGCTGACCACCGCGCCGGGCACCGCCTCCGGCTGGTCGAGCGGGGCCAGCTCGACCAGCCACGCCTGCGGAAGCCCCACGACGGCTTCCTCGGCGAGACGGGTCTTTCCCGAGCCGCCCGGTCCGGTGAGGGTGACGAGGCGGGCCCTGTGCAATTCCGAACGAACGGCTTCGAGTTCGGGTTCCCGGCCGACGAAGGAATTCAGTCGGGGGCGGATGTTTCCGGCGCGCTCGGGGGGCGGCGCGAGGGAAGCGGCGGGCACGGCCTGCACCGGTACGTGCGTCGGCGGGCTCTGCGTCAGCAACGTGCGGTGCAGCTCTCGGAGTTCCCGGCCGGGGTCGGTGCCGAGACCCTCGGAGAGGGTGCGGCGGGCCGTCTCGTACGCGGCGAGGGCGTCGCCGCCGCGGCCGGCGTCGCGCAGGGCACGGACGAGGAGGGCGTGCAGGGACTCGTCGTACGGATGGGTCGCGGTCAGCTCGCGCAGCTCCGGTACGACGCCGTGGGCGCGACCGAGCCGCAGGTCCGCCTCGGTCCGGGCCCGGACCGCCTCCAGGCGCAGGGCGTCGGCCCGGGAGGCGGCGGTGCGGTCGGGAAGGTCGGCGAGCGCGGGGCCGCGCCAGAGGGCGAGGGCTTGGGTGAGGGTGTGCGACGCGGCGGCCGGGGCGCCGGTCTCCAGGGCGGCGACGCCGTCGCGCACCAGCCGTTCGAAGACGAACAGGTCGATGTCGTCGCGGGCCGCTTCGAGGCGGTAGCCGCCCGGTACGGAGGTGACGGTCTGCCTGCCGAGGGCACGGCGGAGGCGGCCGACGAGCGCCTGGAGGGCGGCCGTGGCGTCCCGGGGCGGGTCGTCCGCCCAGACCGCGGCGATGAGGGTCTGGGAGGTGACGGTGCGGCCGGGGCGCAGGGCGAGGGCGGTGAGCAGCGTACGGAGCCGGGGGCCGCCGACGGGCACGGCGGCGCCCGCTTCGTCCGTCGTTTGGGCCACTCCCAGGATTCTGTACCGCACCGGGCCATTGTCGCCGGGGGCGCCACCGGGGACACGGGGGTTTCGCGGAGGAGGGCGGGCCAGGGGCTGCGACATCCCGGGGGCCGCCTCACGAGGGCCGCCGTACGAGAGCCGCCGTACGAGAGCCGCTGTACAAGAGCCGCTGTACAAGAGTCGCTGTACGGGGGCCGCCGTCGGCGGAGTACGGCCTACACGGTCGGCGGAGTACGGCCTACACGGTCGGCGGAGTACGGCGGCCTGAACGGCCGGCCCCGGGCGGCAGCCGTTCAGCCGCCGGAGGCCAGCGCTCCCCGTCTGGGGGCTATGCCCGCCGGGACCGCACGCGCGCGTGCCGGTGTGCCGGTCCAGCAGGTGCCGCGGCGGGCCAGGAGGCGGCGCAGCCACAGCTCCAGGGAGACCAGGTCCGCGAGGCCGTCCAGGGGCAGCTGTTCGCCGGCTGCGGCGCCGCGCAGCGCCTTGCGCACCACCCGGGCCTCGATCAGGCCCGCCTCCGCGAGCAGCGGGTCCGTGAAGAGGGAGATCAGCGAGTCCGCGGCGACCCGCAGGCCGGTGCGGGCGGCGGCGGCCGAGGAGGCGTGGGAGGGGGCACCCCAGCCGGGCGGGAGGTCGGTGACGCCGGCGCCCTCCAGGACCGTACGGAGGATCTCGGCGCGGGCGCCGGGCTGGACGCGCAGGGCCTCGGGCAGGGCGCGGCAGGCGCGGACGACCTGGTTGTCGAGGAAGGGTGCGTGCAGGCGCTGGGAGCGGACCTCGGCGGCCTGTTCCAGGACGCGCAGGTCGGCGGCGTGCCGGGCGAGGGCGGCACGCGCGCGGTAGTCGCCGGGGCGCTGGCCGGGGCCGACGCCCGAGCGGTTCGTCGCGCTCTGAAGGAGAACCGATACTTCAGCCAGCGCCTCTCCGGTCAGCCAGCGGGCCGCCGGCCCCGGTCTGGCCCAGGTGAGCGCGGCGAGGGAGGCGCCGACCGCGCCGCCGGGGTCCTCGAAGCGGCGGCGCAGCAGGCGGTCGGCGAGCGTCTCCACGCCCGCGTGATAGGGCGTCCGGGCCAGTCGCCGCGCCGCGCTGTACACGCGCGCGGGGACCAGCACCGAGCCGTCCGCCTTGGCCAGCGCGGCGACCGGGCGCACCAGGTGGCGCCGCTTGCGGTCCATCAGCAGGTCCGCGAGGCGCGCGGGGTGCGCGTCCAGGACCTGCCGGGCGCCGTAGCCGGTGAAGTGGTCGGCGCTGCCCGCGGCCAGGCGCACGCGGTGCCGGGCGGCCGACACCAGGGACGGCCCCGGCTCGTCCGTCAGCGGGCCTTCCAGGTCGCCGTACGGGAGCAGTTCCTCGCCGCCGGTCACCACCACGTGGTGCAGGCGCGGGTTGGCCGCGAGGGTCCCCGCCCGTTCCAGTTCGGCCTCCCGGCCGCCCACGGCGAGGTCGTTGAAGGTGACGGCCAGCAGGCGCTCGCCCGCGCCCGTGCCGTGTCCCAGGAGCGTGCCCGGTCTGCCCGGCAGGCCGGCCGCCAGCAGGGCGAGCGTCCCGGAGGCGGGACCGCCGGACAGGTCGGCGCCGATCCCCGGTACCGGCATTCCGCGCGCGGCACGCCGTTCGGCGGGCCCCATGCCGGGCACGGGGCCGGGGTCCATGTCGGAGCCGGGTACGTGCCGGGGTGCGGCCAGTCGGGTGCGTACGGCCTCCACGAGCGCGTCGCGCACGGCGTCCACGGCGCTGTCCGGATCTGCGGGCGGCGCCGCCACCGCAAGGGAGGCGACCGGCTCGTACCCGGCGACCTCGCGCGCACCGGCGCGCAGGATCAGCGCATGCCCCGGCGGTACGCGGCGCACGCCCTCGTACGGGGTCGAGTCGTGCAGCGCGGCCGGTACGTCCGGGGCCGCGAGCAGCGCCGCGAGGTGGCCGAAGTCGAGGTTGGCCTCGATGAGGTCGGCGAGCGGCAGGGCGGCGGTGGCGTAGGCGGTACCGCCCGCCCAGGGGGTGTGGAACACCGGGCGGGCGCCTGCAAGGTCACCGCAGACGGTGATGCGGCGGCCGACCTTGACGACGGCGGTGTAACCGCCCGGCCATGCGGTCAGATGGCGCAGTGCGCCCCCGCGCGCGGTGAACAGACCGAGCCGCAGTTCCTCGTCGGAGGCCCCGCAGGTGCCCAGTACGGCGATCCGGCTCTCCGCGTCGGCCTTCAGCACGCGCACCTCGTCGGGCCGCCAGTCGCCGACCGCCCACAGCGGGTCGGGGTCGCCCCACAGGAGTTGGGAGCCGATCGGGTGCAGGGTCTCGCCGTCGTATCCGGTGGCGCCCGCGGAGCCGGGCCCGAAGACGCCCGCGGCGGCGCTGCTCCATCCCACCAACCACCGCATCGCCGCCTCCACAGGCTGTGGACAACCAGTGCCACCGTACGAACCGGTTCACCATGCTGCCATGAACAACGCGGCCCCGAGGGGCGGTGGCACGGCCTTCGATCGGGGGAACGCGACCACGCGCGCGTGCCCGTGACGAAGCGAATCCCCGTGCGGTACAAAGCGGTTGCGACGCGAATGCGCCCCCAAATGCTCCCCAAAAAACGCCCTTAGCGCCCTCAACATCCATGGTCGGAGCGGTAGTCACCCGCACGGGACAGGGGCGAGATTCAGCCAATTCCCAGTCACGAGGACAGACTCGCGCACGCTCCGTACAGGCTCTGCGCAGCGCACGAGCGGCACGGCGGAGCGCACAGTCCGGGAGGCGGGCATCGCCTCCCGGACCGGTCCGCCACCCGCGGGGATGTAGGTGGCGGTGTCCCCCAGCCCACTGGATCCAGTACAGCGGGCCGACCCACGCACCAGCCATGGAAGCGCTCCCGGGGTGGCCGGAGTAGAGCGCACGGGCAGGCGCACGGCCACACGGCGGGGGCACGTCACGATCGCCCGTGCACGGTGCGTACAGGACCCGTACTCCCGTACGGACCACAATCCCGCCATCCGGAACAATGCCCCTTAACGCTTGGGATGCGGCGAACTACGCTGGGTTTACGAATGCCGCGTGGTTATGCCAGCGCGGCAGCCGTCTGTGTCGAGGGGTGGCGCATGTCCAGGGAGCAACGCGGGCCGAACGAAAAGCTCGGCACCGTTCTCGCCCTCGCGGGAATCAGCAACGCAGGACTCGCGCGACGCGTCAACGATCTTGGCGCTCAACGCGGGTTGACTCTTCGCTACGACAAGACGTCGGTGGCACGCTGGGTGTCGAAGGGGATGGTGCCGCAGGGAGCGGCGCCGCACCTCATCGCCGCCGCCATCGGCCAGAAGCTCGGCCGTCCGGTGCCGCTCCACGAGATCGGCCTGGCGGACGCGGATCCCGCCCCCGAAGTGGGCCTCGCCTTCCCCAGGGACGTAGGACAGGCGGTGAAGTCGGCGACGGAACTGTACCGTCTCGATCTCGCCGGGCGCCGGGCCGGCTCCGGCGGCATCTGGCAGTCGCTGGCGGGTTCGTTCGCGGTGAGCGCATACGCAACGCCCGCCTCACGCTGGCTGATAACCCCCGCCGACAGCTCGGTGGCACGTGAGGCGAACCCGTCCGAGGGCTCCGGGGCACCGATCAAAGTCGGCCACAGCGATGTGCAGAAGCTGCGGGAGGCCGCCGAGGACGCCAGGCGCTGGGACTCCAAGTACGGAGGCGGCGACTGGCGTTCGTCCATGGTGCCGGAGTGCCTGCGGGTGGAGGCGGCGCCGCTGCTGCTCGGCTCGTACTCCGACGAGGTCGGCCGGGCCCTGTTCGGCGCCTCCGCCGAACTCACCCGGCTCGCGGGCTGGATGGCCTTCGACACCGGCCAGCAGGAGGCCGCGCAGCGCTACTACATCCAGGCGCTGCGGCTCGCGCGCGCGGCGGCCGACGTCCCCCTCGGCGGGTACGTGCTGGCCTCCATGTCCCTCCAGGCGACCTACCGGGGCTTCGGCGACGAGGGCGTCGACCTCGCGCAGGCCGCGCTGGAACGCAACCGGGGCCTGGCCACCGCCCGCACCATGAGCTTCTTCCGCCTGGTCGAGGCACGCGCGCACGCGCGCGCCAGTGACGCGCAGGCCGCCGGCGCGGCCCTGAAGGCGGCCGAGGGCTGGCTGGAGCGGTCCCGTGAGGGCGACAACGATCCCTCCTGGCTCGGTTTCTACTCCTACGACCGGTTCGCCGCCGACGCCGCCGAGTGCTACCGCGACCTGAAGGCACCGCGCCAGGTCCGCCGCTTCACCGAGCAGGCGCTGTCGAGGCCGACGGAGGAGTTCGTGCGCTCGCACGGCCTCAGGCTCGTCGTCTCCGCGGTCGCCGAGCTGGAGTCGGGCAATCTGGACGCGGCGTGCGAGCAGGGCGTGCGGGCCGTGGAGGTCGCGGGCCGCATCTCGTCCGCGCGGACGACCGAGTACGTGAAGGATCTGCTGCACCGGTTGGAGCCGTACGGGGACGAGCCGCGGGTGGTCGAGTTGCGGGAACGGGCCCGGCCGCTGCTCATGGCTCCCGCGTAGGGAGGTCTGGGCGGGGGTGCCTGCCTGGCCGGGGTGGTGTTCGACCGACGGGTCGTGGGGGCTGCTCGCGCAGTTCCCCGCGCCCCTCAAGGGCGCCTGCCTGGCCAGGGTCATGCTCGGCCGACCGGTCGTGGGGGGATCTCGCGCAGTTCCCCGCGCCCCTCAAGGGCGCCTGCCTGGCCAGGGTCGTGTTCGACCAACGGGTCGTGGGGGGATCTCGCGCAGTTCCCCGCGCCCCCTCAAGGGCGTCGGCCGACCCTGCGCCGGAAAGTCGTGCTGGCCGCCGCGCGGGTTCCCGGGGCCTCCGGTCTGCCGGTCTGTCCCGCGTTTGAAGCCGTTGTCAGTGGCGCAGTGCACTATCGGGAGCGGGAGGTGGTGCTGGTGCGGCCGGGAATCGCGTACGACTGTGACGTGCTGGTGGTCGGCGGCGGGATCGTCGGTCTGTCGACGGCGTACGCGATCACGCGTGCCGCGCCGGGCACCCGGGTGACGGTGCTGGAGAAGGAGGCCGGTCCGGCCCGGCACCAGACGGGACGCAACAGCGGGGTCATCCACAGCGGGATCTACTACCGCCCGGACTCACTCAAGGCGCGGTACGCGGTCCGGGGCGCGGCCGAGATGGTGAAGTTCTGCGCGGAGTACGGCATCGCGCACGCCGTCACCGGCAAGCTGATCGTCGCCACCGAGCGGGCCGAACTGCCCCGGCTGCACACGCTCGTGCAGCGCGGCCGGGAGAACGGCATCCCGGTGCGGGAGCTGGGCCCCGCACAGATCAGCGAGTACGAGCCGGAGGTCCGGGGACTCGCCGCCATACACGTCGGGACGACGGGGGTGTGCGACTTCGTCGGGGTCGCCCGGCAGCTGGCGCGGGCGTCCGGGGCGGAGATCCGGTACGGGGCGCGGGTCGTGCGGGTCGACCGCCGTCCGGAGCGCGGCGTCGCGGTCCTGACGGCCGCCGGGAACGTCGTGCGCGCCCGGGTCCTGGTGAACTGCGCCGGGCTGTACTGCGACGAGGTGGCACGGCTGACCGGGGACGAGCCCGGGATGCGGATCGTGCCGTTCCGGGGCGAGTACTACGAGCTGGCGCGGCCCGAGCTGGTGCGGGGTCTGGTGTATCCGGTGCCGGACCCGGCGTTCCCGTTCCTCGGGGTGCATCTCACCCGCGGGATCGACTCCGGCGTGCACGTCGGCCCCAACGCGGTCCCGGCGCTGGCCCGGGAGGGGTACGGCTGGGGGACCGTACGGCCGGGCGAGGTGGCCGGGACGGTGGCCTGGCCCGGCGCGTGGCGGATGGCCGGACGGCACTGGCGGTACGGCGCGGGGGAGATTCGCCGGTCGGTGTCGAAACGGGCGTTCGCGGCGGCGGTGCGCAGACTCCTGCCGGCCGCGACGGAGGACGACCTGGTGCGGGCCGGAGCGGGAGTGCGGGCGCAGGCGGTGCTGCGGGACGGGACGCTGGTGGACGACTTCCTGATCCGCGAGGGGCCACGAGCGGTCCATGTGCTGAACGCGCCCTCTCCCGCGGCCACCGCCTCCCTGCCGATCGGAAGGGAGGTGGCGCGCCGGACGCTGGCCGCGCTCGGGGCGCCGTGAGACGCGGTCCGCCGCGGTGACCCGGCGGGCGGCTCTGCCCCGCTCAAAACACGGCAGACAAACAGGCACGCAAACAGGCACGCAAACAGGCACACAAACAGCAGGCACCCAAACAGGCACACGATCAGGCACACGATCGGGCCCAGAAACAAGCGCACCAACAAGCGCACAAACGGGGATACAAAACACCACTAAAATCGACTCACTGTGGCTGACTCCGTGAACACCCCCGAGACCCCCGGCGCCCACCCGACCGCACCCGGTGAGCTGCCGCACCCGCATGCCCCGGGCCGCTCCGCCCGGCGCTCCAGGGCCAAGGGCGAGCCGCGGTTCCCGGACGGCCCCCGCGCCGATCCCGCCGGATCGCACTTCGAGCGGCGGATCCGCAGCTTCCAGCCGCGCCGCAGCCGGGTGACCGCGGGGCAGGCGGACGCGCTCCAGCGGCTGTGGCCCAAGTGGGGGCTGGACATCGACGGCCGGCGGATCATCGACCTGGAGGAGCTGTTCGGGAACGAGCGGCCCGTCGTGCTGGAGATCGGCTTCGGGATGGGCGAGGCCACCGTGCGGATGGCCGCCGAGGACCCGGGGACCAACATCCTCGCCGTCGACGTGCACACCCCGGGGCAGGGCAACCTGCTCAGCCTCGCCGACCGGAACGGTCTGTCCAACATCCGGGTGGCGAACGGGGACGCCATCATCCTGCTCCGCGAGATGCTGCCCCCCGAATCGCTCGCCGGGCTGCGCGTCTACTTCCCCGACCCCTGGCCCAAGAAGCGGCACCACAAGCGCCGGCTGATCCAGCCGGAGTTCCTCACCCTGGCCGCCTCCCGGCTCGGACCGGGCGCGCTCGTGCACTGCGCGACGGACTGGGAGCCGTACGCCGAGCAGATGCTCGACGTGCTGACCGCGCACCCGGACTTCGAGAACACGCAGCCGGACGGCGGTTTCGCGCCCCGGCCAGGGTTCCGGCCGCTGACCCGTTTCGAGAGCCAGGGACTGGACAAGGGTCATGTGGTGAACGATCTGCTGTTCCGCCGCGTACCCCACCAGGGGCAGCGGCGAGAGCGGCGATGACAGCGGTTCCCCCACCGGATTCATCAGCAGGTGATCGTTAGGGTCGATGCCGTGGCCACCTTCTCCCCGTATCCGACACATCCCACCGGCGCCCCCGGCCCGGAGTTCCGGCCGGTGCGCTGGTGGCGGCGCGGGTGGGTGCGGTACGGGGCGCTGATCGCCCTGCTCGCGATCTCCGGGCTGGTCATCCTGGCGCTGGTGCGCGAGCAGACCGGCACGGAGGGGTTCCTGGTCGGCATCGGGCTCGCCGTGCTGCCCGTACCGCTGCTGCTGGCCGTCTTCCGGTGGCTCGACCGGGTCGAGCCCGGACCCTGGCGGAACCTGCTGTTCGCGTTCGCGTGGGGGGCGTGCGCGGCGGCGCTGATCGCCATCGTCGCCAACAGCTTCGCCACGAAGTGGATAGCCACCGCGACCGCGGACCCGAGCAACGCCAACACCCTCGGCGCGACCGTCATAGCGCCCGTCGTCGAGGAGTCCGCCAAGGCCGCGGCCGTCCTCCTGGTCTTCCTCTTCCGGCGGCGGAACTTCACCGGGATCATCGACGGGATGGTGATAGCCGGGGTCGCCGCCACCGGCTTCGCGTTCACCGAGAACATCCTCTACCTCGGTACGGCCTTCGGCACCGACCAGCTCACCGGCGACCGCGGCATCACCTCCGTCACCGCCGCCACCTTCTTCGTGCGCGTCGTCATGTCGCCGTTCGCGCACCCCCTGTTCACCGTCCTCACCGGCATCGGCTTCGGCTTCGCCGCGCGCGCCGCGGACCGCCGGCAGGTGCGGCGGGTCCTGCTGCCGCTGTGCGGGCTGCTGCCGGCGATGGGCATGCACGCGTTGTGGAACGGCTCCTCCGCCTTCGGCCGGTACGGGTTCTTCGTGGTCTACGCGGTGTTCATGGTGCCCGTGTTCGGCCTGCTGACCTGGCTGGCGGTCTGGACCCGGCAGCGGGAGCTGCGGACCGTGCGGGAGGAGCTGCCGGCGTATGTGTGCGCGGGCTGGCTGGGGCCGGCCGAGCCGTTCGCGCTGGGTTCGATGGGCGCCCGGCGGCTGGCCCGGGACTACGCGGGCCACCACCTCGGCAAGCAGGCGGCGCGGGCCGTGGCCCAGTACGAGGTGTACGCGACGTCCCTGGCGTTCCTGCGGCAGCGCGGGCGGCGGGGGCGGGCCGGGGCCGACTTCGTCGTGCGGGAGCGGGAGCTGCTGGCGGAGCTGTGGCAGCGGCGGCAGGTGGCACGGCCGGCCCTGGAGTACGCGGCCCGGTCGACCGCCCCGCACCAGTGGCCGGGGCACTGGCCGGGTCAATGGCCCGGTGCCTGGCCGGGTCAATGGCCGGGTGCCTGGCCGGGTCAATGGCCCGGTGCCTGGCCGGGTTCCGGCCTCTCGGCGCCGTACGGCTACTCAGAGCCGCCCGGCGGCCGTCCCACGGTGCCGTATCCGGCGTACAACCCTTACCGGTCCTGACGGTGGACACCGTGGTGAGCCGCGGGCGACGTGAGCGCGAGCGACGACGAGCGGGAAGGCCGATCGAGAAGGTCAGGCCGAGAAGGTCAGGCCGAGAAGGTCAGGCCGAGGCCCGGGTGAGGTGGTCCACCTCTTCCGTCGTGAGGATCAGGTCCGCCACGGCGAGCAGCGCCGGGAGCTGGTCCAGCCTCCGGGCCGAGGCGATCGGCGCGGCCACCGTCGGCTGGGCCGCGAGCCAGGCCAGGGCCACAGTGGGGACGGCGACACCGTGGGCCGCGGCGACCTCGTCCAGGGCCGCGAGGACCCGCTGACCTCGCTCGGTCTCCGCGAGCTGGGCCGCGTTCCCGCCGCGCCCGCTGTCCACCGTCGCACCGGGGCGGTACTTGCCCGTGAGGAAGCCGGCGGCCAGGCCGAAGTACGGCAGGACCCCGAGACCGGCGCGGGCGGCGACGTCCCGCAGGGGACCCTCGTAGGTGTCGCGCGAGACCAGGTTGTAGTGCGGCTGGAGCGCCACGTACCGGGCCAGGCCCTCGCGGTCGGAGAAGTCCAGGGACTCCTGGAGCCGTTCCGCGCTGATGTTGGACGCGGCGATGTGCCGCACCTTGCCGGCCCGCACCAGTTCGTCGAGCGCGCCGATGATCTCCTCGACCGGCACTTCGGGCTTGTCGAAGTGCGTGTAGTAGAGGTCGATGTAGTCGGTCTTCAGCCGGCGCAGCGAGGCGTCCGCCGCGGCCTTGATGTTGGCCGCGGACAGGCCCGGGAATTCGGGGTGCTGGCTGACCTTGGAGGCGATCAGGACGTCGTCACGGTTTCCGCGTGCCGTGAGCCAGTTGCCGATGACCGTCTCGGACTCGCCGCCCTTGTTCCCCTCGATCCATGCCGTGTACGCGTCGGCGGTGTCGATGAGGTTGCCGCCGGCCGCCGTGTAGGCGTCCAGGACGGCGAAGGACGTCGGCTCGTCGGCGGTCCAGCCGAAGACGTTGCCGCCGAGGACGAGCGGGAAGATGTCCAGGTCGGAGGAGCCGAGTTTGTGTAGGGAAGTCATGTTCACCTTCAACGCACTCGTCGGAGGTCACGATTCCGTCGGCGGGCGCAAAGACCCCGTAAACACCTGACCGGCAGCCCTGGCGTCGGGGGGATGCCGTCAGGACCGCCGGGGATCAGGGGTGGGTCAGGGGGTGAGGCCCTTGCCGCGCAGCCAGGTCATCGGGTCGATGCCGCTGGCCTGGCCGCCCGGGTGGACCTCCAGGTGGAGGTGCGGGCCGGTGACGTTGCCGGTGGCGCCCACGCGGCCGATGACGTCCCCGGTGGTGACCTTCTGTCCGACGCTCACGTTGATCGACGACTGGTGGCAGAACCAGAGTTCGGTGCCGTCGTCGAGGGTGAGGATCGTGCGGTAGCCGTAGGAGCCGGCCCAGCCCGCCTCGGTGATCGTGCCGCTGTGGATGGCCTTGATCAGCGTGCCCGTGGGGGCGGCGAAGTCGAGACCGGTGTGGTAGCCGGAGGACCACATGGAGCCCGGCTGGCCGAAGGTACCGGTGATCGTGTACGAGGGGGTCGGCAGCGTGAACTGCTTGGCCAGCGCGGCCAGGCGCTCCTCCTCGGCCTTCTTCTTGGCGGCGGCCTCCGCCTTCTCCTTGGCGGCGGCGGCCTTGGCCGCGGCCTCCTTCTCCGCCTTGGCTGCCGCGTCGGCGGCCTGCTTGTCGGCGGCGGACACGGCGGCGGCGACGGCCTTGGTGTGGGCCTGGTCCTGCTGCTGCTCGGCCTGGGCCATGATGCGGTTGCGCAGCACCTCACCGGCGTCGGTGGTGCCGTCGGCGCTGTCGGCCTCGGTCACGCCGACGCTGCTCAGGGCGGTCGTGGAGCCCTTGGAGGGCTGCGCGGAGGAGTCGTCGCCCAGCAGGGAGCCGACGGAGGGCAGGTCGGGCATGGAGATGGACACCGGGGGCTTGCCGGTGTTGGCGCTGGCCATGCCGCCCGCGCCGACGGCGGCGATGACGCCGACGCCGAGGACCGTGGAACTGCGGGCGAGTCCGCCGCGCTGCTTGGCCACGCGGTGCCGGCCGCGTATCGGGCGGACGGAGTCCTCGGTGGGGTTCCATTCCCCCCAGGTGCCCTGGCCCTCGTCGGCGCCGTAGCCGCCGTAGGCAAAGGTCTCGGTGCCGTACTGGTTGGGCGCGTAGGGGGCTTCGGGGGCAGGCCGATTGGACGCCACTCGGGCGTACTCCTTTCCTTCCTCCGCCTACCGGGTTAGCTGACGGGTTCGGAGCAGGAAGGTCTCCTACGCGCGTATACCAGCCGTGTCTCCACGGTGGTGTCCGCGTGATTCACCCCAAGGTGGTGGTTCCCCGGTTCCCTTGCGGGATTCGGCGCGTGCGCACGGAGCCGCCTCTGGTGACGGCTGGGACGACCGCGCTGCGTTATCGAACGTTAATAGACTCGGCGGCCAGATTCCAAGCCGTTCGGCTTGATCCTTAACGCGATCGGGCGCGGACTTAGCGGTCATGACCGGCGAAAATCGGGCGACTTGACCTCGGCCGCATGGAAAGTCCGAAGACCCGGCGGACTTGACGGTGTTTCAGTTGTTATGCGGAGGGAGGTCGCCCGATCACCCGCCGTGACAATGATCAAGGGGCGATGCGCGGGTCGGTGAAAACACTCAGGGCCGGAATCCTAGGAATGGGATTCCGGCCCTGGGCCTTCAGTAGCGGGGACAGGATTTGAACCTGCGACCTCTGGGTTATGAGCCCAGCGAGCTACCGAGCTGCTCCACCCCGCGTCGGTGATGACAACTATACGCCATGCGCAGGGCAGCGAACGCACACTCGCCGGTTCGGCTCCCGCCCGGCCGAGCGGATGGCCCTCGGCCTCCCGCTCGGCCGAGCAGAAGGCCGATCGGCTCCCGCCCGGTCGCACAGGGGGCGGTGCGGCTCCCGCTCAGTCGAGCAGATGGCGGTTCGGCTCCTTGGCCGCCGCCTCGTACTCGGGCAGTACGACGACGTCGGCGCCCGCGGCCGTCAGCAGCCCGCTCCCGTCGGCCCCCGCCACGAACGTGTCGGGCTCCCGCCAGGCGGTGACCACCCGCCGCACCCCCGCGTCCAGGATCAGCCGCGCGCAGGGGGCGGGGCGCGAGGCCCGCCGGGCGCACGGCTCCAGGCTGCTGTAGACGGTCGCCGAGGCCAGCCGTGGATCCGCCGGGTCGGTCTTGGCGAGCGCGGCCTCCTCCGCGTGGACCACGGGGTCGTCCGCCTCCCGGGAGAACCCGCGGGCCAGCTCCGTACCGTCCGCGGCCACCACCACCGCGCCCACGCTGAACGCGGTCCGCGAGGGCGGGCACAGCGCCGCCAGTTCGCAGGCGATCCGCATCCAGTGCCGGTCCGCGGCGGCGGCCGTCCGACCGGTTCCGGGCGCGGTCGGCTCGTAGCGCAGCAGCACGACGTCGTCGATCCGCCGGGTCTCCAGCAGCCTGAGGCGTCCGCGCTGGTACTCCCCCGGCCCGAACAGCCGGGGCGCCCCGGGGTCCCCGACCAGCAGCGGCGCGACGACGAGCTGGAGTTCGTCGGCGAGGCCCTGCCGGAGCAACTGGGTGTGGACGGTCCCGCCGCCCTCGACCATCAGCCGCCGCACCCCGCGCTCGGTGTGCAGGTGCCCGAGGAGCGCCCGCCAGTCGAGGCCGGGGCCCAGCGGGACGATGTCGGCCGCGAGTCCGGCGCGCCGGGCCCGCTCGGCGCCCCCGTCCGTCGTGTAGAGGACCTTCTCGCCGCCGGTGTGCCAGAACCTGGCGTCCGGGTCGAGGTCGCCCGAACCGCTGACGGCGACCTTGAGCGGGTACTCCGGACGGCCGGCCGCGAGCCGGGCGGCCCGCCGTTCGGCCGCGTCGACCAGGAGCCGGGGGTTGTCGGCGCGGATCGTGCCCGCGCCGATCAGGATCGCGTCGACGGACGCCCGCACCGCGTCGACCCGGTCGAAGTCGGCCGGGGAGGAGAGCAGGAGCCGCTCGGGGCCGGTGTCGTCCAGACAGCCGTCGAGGGAGACGGCGGCGGACAGCAGGACGTACGGGAAGGGCATCTGCGTGCTCCAGTGGGAGACGTGCGGCTGGGCGGCCGGGCGATCGGTCCGGGCGGGCGATCGGTCCGGGCGGGCGATCGGTCCGGGCGGCGGGACACGGGGCCGGGGTCTGGGGTCTGGGGTCTGGGGTCTGGGGTCCGGGCCTGGGTCTGGGTCTGGGGACCAGGGTCTGGGGATCGGGGGCTGGGGATCGGGGCTTGTTTCACGACGGGCTTGCTTCAAGGTTGAAGCAAAATTACACGGGCCACCTGCCGACCCACGGGTCCGGCCGCCGCGGGAGCGGTCACGGCCGCGGGTCACCGCCTCGATCTCCGCCACCGGCGCGGTCACGGCCGCGGGTCACCGCCTCGGTCACCGCCGCCGTCCCGGCAGCAGCCGCGCGGGCAGCAGCGCCAGGGCGAGCAGGGCCGCCGCGACGGCGTACGCGGTCCGGAAACCCGCCGGGTCCGGGCCGACGGCGCCCAGCACCACCGTGAGCAGCGCCGTCCCCACGGAGGCCCACAACTGCGAGTTGATGCTCAGCGCCGTGCTCGCCGCGGCCACCCGGTCGTTCGGCAGGTCGCGGGTGGCCGCGGTCATCGTGGGCATCAGCACCATGCCCGTGCCGACGCCCATCACCGCGGCCGCGGCCACGACCCGCCAGAGCGGCACGCCGTCCTCGCCGACCTGAAGGGCGGTCAGCGCCATGCCGAGCGCGCCCACCGCCGTCCCGGCGGCGACCATGCGCCGGGGCGGGACCCGGTCGACGATCCGGGCCGCCACCTGCATCGTCGTACCGACGGCGAGCCCGACGGGGATGCCCAGCAGCCCGGTGTCCGTCGCGCTGACGCCCTGCTGCTGCTGCCAGTAGAGCGGCCCGAGCAGGGCCGAGCCGAAGTAACCGCAGGTGAACAGGGCGAGGGTGGCGATCCCGGCGGCGAACGTGCGGTCGCGCAGCAGCCGCAGGTCCAGCAGGGGTGCGCGGACCGTCAGCGCCCGGCGTACGAAGGCGGCGGCCAGCACCACGCCCGCCAGGGCGGGCACCAGCGCTCCCGGCGCGGCGAAGTCACCCCGCTCGCCGCCCCGCGCGAGCCCGAACAGCAGCAGGGCCAGGCCCGGGGAGAGCATCAGCAGGCCGGGGACGTCCAGGGCGGGCGCCGCCGCCCGGCGCGGTACGTCGGCCGGCAGCAGCCTGACGGCGAGCACCAGGGCGAGCACCCCGACGGGCAGGTTGACCAGGAAGATCCAGTGCCAGGACGCGACGTCGACGAGCCAGCCGCCGAGCACCGGCCCGGCCACCGGGCCGACCAGGACGGGCAGCCCGAGCAGCGCCATCGACCGGCCGAGCCGCGCACGGTCCGCGACGCGCATGACCATCGCCATCCCGACCGGCATCAGCAGCCCGCCGCCCAGCCCCTGCACCGCGCGGAAGGCGATCAGGCCGGCCGCGTCCCGGGCGCAGGCAGCGAGCAGCGAGCCGAGTGTGAACAGGACGAGCGCGGTCAGATAGGTGCGCCGGGCGCCGACGCGGCCCATCGCCCACGCGGCCACCGGGATGACGGCGGCGAGCGCCAGGGTGTACGCGGTCGCCGTCCACTGGATCGTCTCCAGCGGCGCGCCGAACGACTCCGAGAGGCTGCGCAGCGCGACGTTGACGATCGTCATGTCGAGCACCGACATCATGGAGCCGGTGATGACGACGGCGAGGATCCGGCGGAGCGCGGTGCCGTCCGGCGCGGCGTCGGCCGGAGCGGCGCGGGAGGGCACCTGGCCGGCCTCGGACGCTGTCATGCCGACCCGCCCTCAGCCCGCGTAGGGCAGGTCGGCGCGGGCGGTCCGCAACGCCCGTCCCCACCAGGAGAGCTGACCGAGCATGCCTTTCGCGGCGCCCGTGCACACGGCCGCGTCGCGTGGTGTGCCGTCCTCGCCGAGCCCCGACCAGGGGCCGTGCAGGCTGACCGAGTCACGCATCGTCACCGCGTGCAACTCGGCGAAGACCAGGCGCAGTTGCTCGACCGCGCGCAGGCCGCCGCCGATGCCGCCGTACGAGACGAAGCCGACCGGCTTGGCCTGCCACTGCGCGTGGTGCCAGTCGATGAAGTTCTTCAGCGCGGCCGGGAAGCTGTGGTTGTACTCGGGGGTGACGACGACGAAGGCGTCGGCGTCGGCCATGCGCGGTGAGACGTCCGCCAGCGCGGCGACCGCCTCGTCGCTCGGCGTGCCGCCCCAGTCGGGCATGACCAGCGGCAGGCCGAGGCCGGCGAGGTCGACGACGTCGAGGTCGAAACCGGCGTCGGTGGCGACGGCACCGGTGAACCACTCGGCGACGGCCCGGCCCTGGCGTCCCGTGCGGACGCTGCCGACGACGACGGCGAGGCGGAGCGGTGACTCGTCGGACGCGTCTCGACGGACGGTCGCGGGCGCGACGGCTGACGTGGGTACGGGCATGGGTGTCCCCCTCTGGGTGGCCTACCGGTGGCCCGCATCGGGCCGCCCTCCGGTAAAGTACAACGGGCGTTGTAAAACTACAACGCCCGTTGTACTTCGGTGGCCACGCCCCGGCGGTCGTGCGCCACCGGCGGTACGCCCCATCCACCCCGAGGAGGCGGCGCGTGGGCAGCAGCAACGAGGCCCGGCTGGAACAGGCGCGGCGCGAGGTCCCGCCGCGCAGGCTGGCGAAGCAGATCGCCCTCGCGAGCGCGTCCTGCCCGGTCTTCGGCCGCGAGGGCTACACCCGTGCCTCCGTCGACGCGCTGGCGGCGGCGGCCGGCGTCTCCACGCGGACGCTCTACAACCACTTCCCCGGCGGCAAGGCGGACCTGTTCCGCACGGTCGTCACCTGGACCTCGACCGAGGTGCGGGACGCCCAGCTCGACCGCCTGCACGCCGTGCTGGACCCGGGGCGCCCGCCCCGCCCGGAGGACCTGGAACGCGACCTGGTCGCCCTGGCCCGCGCCTTCATCGACCTCATGACCGAGTTCCCCGACCACTTCGCCCTGGTCCGCCATATCCACGCCGAGGCCGACCACGTACCCGCCGACGTCCTGGCGGCCTGGCAGGACGCGGGCCCGGTGCCGGTCGGCCGCGCCCTGGCCGACGCCATGGCGGCCCTCGCCGAGGCGGGGCTGATCGACGTGCACGGGGACGCGGCCCTGGCCGGGGCCCACTTCACGGCCCTGATCTCCCACTCGATCACCCAGCTCTCCCACTACGGCGTACGGCCGCTGCCCCGGGCGGACACGGACCGGCTGATCAGGGGCGGGGTGGGTGCGTTCCTGCGGGCGTACGCCGCGCGCTGACGGACCGGAGGGGCCGAGGGGACGAGGGGCCGAGGGGCCGCGGGGCCGCGGGGCCGAGGGGCCGCGGGGCCGAGGGGCCGCGGGGCCGAGGGGCCGAGGGACGAGAGACCGGGAGACGACGGACCGGGAGACGACGCCGGGAGACGACGCCGGGAGACGACGGAACCGGCACTCCGGGCGGCGGTCGTTCGCGGCGGTGGGAACGGGCGAGCGGCGCAGCTCGCCGGTCCGGACAGCCGTCTGCCGGTGAGCGACGCCGCTCGTCGTCCTCCCGTGGAGCGCCACGCGCGCCTGTGGAGCGCCACGCGCGCTCGCTGAGCACTCCGCGCGCTTGCGGAGCACCCCACGTGCTTACGGAGTGCGTCAGTCCGCGCCGCGCGCGTGGTACACCTCCGTCGCGACCGCCGCCATGAGTTCGGGGTCCAGTACGGAGGCGTCGGCGAGCCGGGCCGGGGCGGTCAGGGAGTTCAGCAGTGCCTTGGTGACCCGCAGGGCCGGGGCGGGGCGCCGTATCACGGGCTTGGCCCACGCCGTGACGGCGGCGTCGAGTCCGTCCGCGGGCACGACCCTCTGGAGGATCGACATGCTCAGCGCCTCGTGGGCGCCGAAAGTCCGGCCGGAGAGGATGAGTTCGCGGACCCGGGCGGCGCCGGCCTCGTTGATGAGGCGGGGCAGCAGCCCGCCCCACGCGGTCGGCAGCCCGAGGGCGAGTTCGGGCAGCCGGAAGGTCGCGGTGTCGGATCCGGCCCTCAGGTCACAGGCGAGGGCGAGGCCGACCCCCGCGCCGACGGCCTTGCCGTGCACACGGGCGATCGTGACGGCCGGGTTGGCCGCCAGGGCGTCGCACACGCGCCGCGCCTTGGCGACCGAGGTGCGGATGCCGCTGCCCGCCGGGTCGCCGGCCAGGTGCTGCGCGTACTCGGTCCGGTCGCCGCCCAGGCAGAAGTCGTCACCGGCAGCCGCGAGCACCACGACCTTCACGGCTTCGTCCTGGTCGCCGAGCACGGTCAGGAGGTCGTCCAGCATGGCCTCGCTGACAACGTTGCCCTGTTCGGGTACGTGCAACTCGATGGTCTGCAACGGTCCCCGCCGGTACGTGCGCAGGGTCTTGAGCGTCCGATCCGCGGGGAGGTCGGCAGGGAGATGGGCGGGAAGGTCGGCGGGAAGATCCGCGGAGGAATCCGAGGAGAGGTCTGTGGAGAGGTCTGTGGAGAGGTCTGTGGAGGGGGCCGTCATAGCGTCACTTTCAAGGAAGTCGCGCGCCGGAAGACCATACGGGGGGCGTAGGCGGGGGATGCGGCCGGCCGCAGCGTAGGAAATCGGTTCAGCGTCTGGGTCAGCAACTGGCGTGCTTCGAGGCGCGCGAGGCCCGCTCCGAGGCAGTAGTGCGCGCCGCCGCCGAAGGTGAGGTGGCTGCCGCCCCGGTGGATGTCGAAGACGTGCGGGTGCTCGTTGCGGCGCGGGTCGTGGTTGGCCGCTCCGTACAGGACGTGGACCACGGTGTCCTTGGCGATGGGCACCCCGGCCAGGACGGTGTCGTCGCCTGCCACGCGCGAGTTGAGGTGTATGGGCGGGTCGTACCGCAGCGTCTCGTCGATCGCGTCGTCGAGGTGGTCGGGGTTCCGGCGCAGCCACTCGGCGCGCGCGGGGTCCTGGGTCAGGAACGCCACGGCGTTGGTCAGCAGCGTCGCGGTGGTCTCCAGGGAGGCGATGGTGACGAACATCGTCAGGTCGTAGAGCGCCTGGTCCGCCCTCGCCCGGTCGTCGGGGTACCGGTCGTCCCAGAAGCGGATCAGGCCGGTGAGCGCGTCGTCGCCGGGCCGCTCGCGCCGCTGCCGGATGAGGTCGGTGAAGAAGGCCCGCATATCAAGGGTGGCCTGGGCCGAGACCGCCAACTCACTCTTGGTGGGAAGTAGTTCCTGGGCGAACACCTGCCGGTGGGTGAAGTCCAGGACGTGCGCGAAGTGCTCCGGTTCGATGCCGAGCCACTGGCCGACGGTGTGCACGGGAAGCTGCTCGCTGACGGTCGTCACGAAGTCGGCCTCGCCGTCGGCGCGCAGCCGCCGGTCGAGGTCGTCCAGGAGGCGGGTGACGTGGACGGCGATCTGAGCACCGAGGCCGTCCAGGGCGCGACGGTCGAACGGGTTGTGCAGGGACCGGCGATGGATCGTGTGGGCGGGGGCGTTGAGGCGGGAGAGGGTGCGGGTCATCTCTCGGGTGGCGGGTGCCTGCCAGCGCTCGGGGTTCGGCTGACGCTCCTGCCAGGCGAAGTCGGGTGCGAGCCAGGTCCTGCCGCGCAGAACCTGGTCGCACGCATCGAATCCGGTGACGAAATAGGCGCCGCCCCACGGGGCGGCGACGACGTCACCCATCGCTCGGAGTTCCTGCCAGAGGGGCAGGGGGTTGGCTTGTCCCTCTGGAGAGCGGAGGCGGCGGAGAAGGGAGATGACGGCTCGGCGGGCGGTGGTGGTGCCGCGTATGTCGCCAACGGCGGTCACGCAAAGCTCCTTAGGGCAGGCTGGGCGTTACCGGTACCGCCGGAACCTACCCTTCCCCTCTCTGCCGTCATGCACCCCAGTGTGTTGCTCCGGTCACATGCCGCTCATTACGCACGGAAGATGTCCAGGAAGCTGCTCCAGAACCCCTTCTTCCTCCCCTCCTGCCACTGGGACGCGGCCTGAGCGCCCTGGAGGGCCGGGTCCGCCCCGGCCGTCTGGGGCCGGTTCTGGATCGCGGCCGCGATGCGGTTGGCCGGCGTGGGACTGAAGGCCACCGGCAACGTGACCAGCGCGCGGTGGAACGGCCCCGGGCGCCACTGGAGTTCCTCCTCGGGCACCGCCAGGGTGATGTCCGGCAGCGCGTTGAGGAGCTGCTCGATCGCGGTGATCGCGATGACCTGCGCCGGGTCCTTGGCCGGGCAGGCGTGCGGACCGGCTCCCCACGCCAGGTGGGCGCCCCTGCTGTGGGCGCGGCGGGCCTCGGCGAGCGCCGGGTCGCTGTTGGCACCCGCGAAGGAGATGACCACCGGAGTGTTGGCCTGGGCCACTACTCCGTCCAGATCGACGTCCTGGACCGGGTAGTGGGTGGCGTAGTTGGCGATGGGCGTCAGGTTCCACAGCACGTGATCGATGGCTTCCTCGATCATCATGCCGCTCTGCCGGCCGCCCGATCCGGTCAGCAGCAGGAGCAGGACGTTGCCGATGAGGTTGCGCTCCGGCTCGACACCGGCACCCATCAGCATGACCAGCTGGTCCTTCAGCTCCTCGTCGGTCAGACCGGCCGGGTGCTGGATCAGCCACGAGGTCACGTCGTCGCCCGGCTGCCGCCGCTTCAGGGCGATCAGCTCCATGAGGCAGGAGTTGAGCTGCTCGTTCGCGCGCAGCGCGTCCTTGCCGTCGAAGATCGCCGACATCGCGGCGGTGAGGGTGTCACCGATGTCCGCGGGGCAGCCGAAGATCTTGTTGAACAGCAGCAGCGGCAGCAGCTTCGCGTAGTCGTTGAGGAGGTCGGCGCGGCCTCGCTCGCTGAACTGGTCGATGAGGTAGTCGGCGATCGGCTGGACGTCCCGGCGGATCCGGGTGATGTTGAGCTTGGCGAGGCTGTCGGTGACGGCCTTGCGCAGCCGGAGGTGGACGGCACCGTCGGTGAACAGGCAGTTGGGCCGGTACGCCATCATCGGCAGCACGGGGCTGTCCAGGCCGATGAGCCCTTCGTTCAGGGCCTTCCAGCGGCGGGCGTCACGGGCGAAGAGGGACGAGTTCTGGAGCACGCGCAGCGCCATCTCGTGGCCGACGACCAGGGTTGCGTCGACTCCCGGGGCGAGTTCCACAGGTCCGGCCGGACCGTGGGCGCGCAACTGGTCGTAGACCCGCTGCGGGTCCGCGGCGAACGTGGCGTCGTGCATGGGGCATCTGGCGCCGGTGGCAGCGGGCGCTGTCTGACGGTCCATGTAGATCCTTAGTGCGTGGGGGGGAGCGGGATGTCGTCGAGCCGCGGATCAGGCTGCGCGCTCAAGCAGGTGACGTACCAGTCCGATCAGCGCGCGGGCCGACGAGACGCGGTCCCGGGCGTCGCAGTAGATGACGGGAGTGTCCGGCAGCAGGTCCAGGGCCTCCCGGACCTCCGCCTCCTCGTACACCTTCTCCGGGTGGAAGCCGTTGACGGCGATCGCGTACTCCAGGCCGTACCCCTCGATCAGATCGATGACGGGGAAGGACTCCTCCAGCCGGGCGGGGTCGACCAGCAGCAGCGCGCCGAGCGCGCCGCGGGCCATGTCCTCCCACAGCTGCATGAAGCGCTGCTGACCCGGCGTACCGAACAGGTACAGCACCAGTTCGTCGCTCAGCGTCAGCCGACCGAAGTCCAGGGCGACGGTCGTCGTGGTCTTGTCCGTCACCCCTTTGAGGTCGTCCACGTGCAGCGACGCCTTCGTCATCTTCTCCTCGGTGCGCAGCGGAGCGATCTCCGACAGCGAGCCGATGAGGGTCGTCTTGCCCACCGCGAAATGGCCGACGACCAGGATCTTGGCGGCGTTGGTGACCCCGCTGGAGACGTAGATGGATGATCCGGCGGCCGTCTCAGCCGATGAGGGATTGGAGCCCATGGAGAACCTTCTCTAGGGTCGCTCTGTCAACGTTCTCGGCCCGGGGCGGCTCCGCGCGGCGGAGCAGGTACCCCTGTTCCAGTAAGTCGGTGAGCAGCAACCGGGTCACGCCCACCGGCAGACCCAGGTGACCGGCCACCTCCGCGACCGCCAGATAGCCGCCCGAGCACAGGTCCCAGATCGCCCGGACCTCGGGGCTCGCCCCCAGCGGAAGGGTTCGCTCGGGAGCCAGGATGACCAGGGTGTGCAGCGCCAGTTCATCGGACGACGGCAGGGACCGGCCGCCGGTGATGACGTAGGAGCGGACGAAGTCGCTGGTGACAGACGTTTCCTCGTTGGGTGTCGTCATGCGCCCACACCATGGTCCGAACGGGGTGCCACGCTCATCGCCTTGCTCAGCGCGGTCACCGTCTTCTGCATCCGGAAGGACATCGCCTCCATGTCCACGTCGAGGGCGGCCGAGACGGCGAGGTAGGAGCCCTGTCCCGCCGCGATGAGGAAGATCCAGCCGTCGTCGTACTCCAGCAGCGTCTGCTTCCAGAAGCCGTGTCCGCCGCCGGAGAACCCCGCGACCGCGCGGCTCAGCGACTGCATGGAGCTCATCGCCGCCGCGTTGGTCTCGGCGTCGTCCCGGGAGATGTCGTCCGAGCGGTGCAGCAGCAGGCCGTCGCCCGAGACGAGGATCCCGTGGCGGGCTCCACGGACCTCCAGGACGTCGTTCAGCACCCACGACAGGTCGGTGTTCACTGCTGAGGTCCTTCCGTGGTGTTCAGGGTCCGCCCGCTCCGGGTGCCGCGCGCGAACGCTCCGAGACGTGATGCGGTCACCTCACTGGCCGGCTCGGGAGCCGACTCGGAGGACGCAGGGTCGGGCGTGGGTACCACCGCGATGGGGCCCGGACGCCGGCGGCGCTTCGGGAGACCTCCCGTGGTCGTGCCCACGACGTGCGAGGGGCCGACCGGGACCGGGGCCAGTCGCTGCCTGGCGGGCTGGTCCTCCTCGACGTCCACGGCTTCCGGGGCGGGCGCGGGAACGTCCACCGCGAGGAGACTTTCCGGGACACGGATCACGGCACGCACTCCTCCATAGGGGGAAACCGAACCGACGGAGACCGAGAAGCCGTAGCGCGCGGCGAGCATGCCGCACACCGCGAACCCGAAGCGCGGCGGATCACCGAGGCCGGTGATGTCGACCGTGCTCTCGGCGGACAGCAGACGCGCCGCCCGGTCCTTGGTCTCCTGGTCCATGCCCAGACCGGCGTCGTCCACGATGAAGCAGACGCCGGTGGGTACGGCCTGGATGTTGACCTCGACCGGGGTGCCCGGCGCGCTGTACGTGGTCGCGTTGTCCAGCAGCTCGGCCAGCACGACCGCCACCGGTTCGACCGCCTTGCTGGCGACGGACACGCTGACCTGCGAGTGGACGCTGACCCGGTTGAAGTCCTTGATCCGGCCCTGCGCGCTGCGGGCGACGTCGTACACGGTGGCGAGGCCGTCACGCCGGCCCAGCCAACCGCCGCACAGCACCGCGATGCCCTTGGCACGGCGGCCGAACTGGCTTCCGGTGTGGTCGACGGCCATCAGGTCGGCGAGGACTTCCGACTCGTTGCCGTACTTCTTCAGCAGCCGGTCGAGCATCAGCTGCTGTTCCTCGGCGAGGGACTGGAGCGTTCCCATGGCCGACTTCAGCACGGCCTTGGTCCCCGACTCCGCGTCCGCGCGTACGTCGGCGAGGGCGCGGTGGTGCTGATCGTTCAGGGTGGTGATGTGACCCTGGAGTTGCGCGACCTGCCCCTGGGCGAGGCCCAGGCCGCTCTCCAAGTCACCTTGTTTTCTTCGGAGTACGAGATTGGTTCTGCGCGCCCGCGGTAGGGCGAACGCCGCGGCGGCGAGCACCACGATCAGGATCCACAGAAGCGGATCCTGGAGAATTGACTTCATGAGACTCTCTTCAACTCGCATCGCGCGGGATGCGCGGTTGGTCCGCTGCGTATGCGGAAGGCCCGGTCCGCAGAAGCTCTGCGGACCTACAGGCGGACCAAGCCTTACTCCTTAGCGATGGGGCCTTAGAGACTGTCCCCCGTACGCGTACATGACGCGCCGTCAGCCTACGAAAAGTGCGATGATCGTATCAGGGGCGATGGGCCGACGGCCAAGACTTCACCGCTCCTCAACATGACCCTGCCCTCACGTCCGGATCGTCCGCCGGGGTCGTCCGCAAAGGCCCGTAAAGGACGGTAAGAGCATCGGCGCGCGGCACGGGATCGCTCACGCGCGGCCCCGGAACAAACCGACGCCCGAGCCGACCGAAGCCGACCCGGACGCCGCACAGCAGGTCGGAGGCCATGTCCCCCGCCTGCCCAGCCGTAGGCCCTGTGGGACTCGAACCCACAACCAATGGATTAAAAGACTACGGACCGCCCATGCGGCTCAGTCCGTCCCATTCCACTCAGTCCGCCCCGTCCGCTCCAGTCCTGGTCACCGGGGGTTTCTCGGGTCCCCGTGGGGTGTCTCGTGTGTTCCAGTCCACACCGTTTCAACACGTCCGGTGGAGCACCGGTGGAGCAGAAGGGGCCCGCCACCTGCGACGATGACGGACCCTCAACACCCGCTCCACCGAGCTCACTCGGCCGCCCGGCGCACCCGGTTGGCTCTCGGCACGATCCGGGCCGCGTTCTCCGCCGCCTCCCGGTCCACCTCCCGCAGGAGGCTCGTGTACGTGTCCGACGTGAGCTTGATGGTCGAGTGGCGCAACGTCTCCTTGATGGTGTGGATGTCCGCACCACCCGCGTGAAGGATGGTCGCGGCCACGTGCCGGAGATCCCTGACGTTGATCGGCGGGAGCTCCGGTAGCCGGGCACAGATCCGCTGGAAAGTCTTGGAAACCTTGTCCGGATGAAGCCACCCGCCCGTCTCCGTTGTCCAGACCTTCCCCGTCTCCTCCCACTTCGGCCCGGCGGCCAGCCGCTCCCGCAACTGCTGCGCGCGCCACTCCCGGAGGGCCTGGGCGGTGCCCACGTCCAGGGAGATCGTGCCCACTGACCCGGCCGTCTTCGGCACCGTCTCCACGGGCGTCCACCCGTCGACGACGATCTCCTTCGACACGGTCAGGAGAGCGTCCTCCAGGGAGACGTCCTCCCACCCCTGGCCCACGGCCTCACCGCGGCGGAGCCCCCGGAAGCCGACCGTGTGGAACAGGGAGTACAGCCGCTCCCCCTCCGCTTCATCCAGGAACGCCCCGAACTGCGCCGGCGTCCAGACCATGACGGAGCCGGGTTTCTCACCGGTCCCCTGCCACCGCTCCACCCGCTCGGGCGTCCACAGCATCGGCCTCGGCCGGCCCGTCGTCTCCAACTCCACGAAGGAGGCCGGGTTGAAGGTGATGAGCTGCCGCGCGATCGCCGCATTGAGCGCCGTCCGGAGCGTGCGCCTGATCGCCTGTTGAGAGCTCTTGCCGGTGGCCTTCCGATACGGCGGCATCTCCTTCAGGCGGGCCCGCTCCTCCGCCAGGCGCGCCCGGTCCTTCGCCTTCGGTGCGCCCGGCCGGCCGAGCGTGCACCGGGCCTCCTGCTCCCGCCGCGCCGCGCTCTCCGCGACTACCGTCTCGTTGCGGTCGTCGATGGCGTTGAACATGTCCTCCAGGTTCCCGATGTTCAGGCGGTCCAGCCGGAGGTGCCCGAGGTGCGGCCGGAGGTGGACGCGGACGTGGGAGCCGTAGCCGCGGTTCGTCGTGGCCCGGGTCTTCTTACCGGCCAGCCACGTGTCCAGCCACTCCCCAACGGTCATCTTGCCGTCCAGGGGAACGCCCACCCCGAGTTTCCGGGAGACGACCGTGGGGTCTGGGATCTCCCGGCGTTCCTTCTGCACCCCGGCCAGGAGGTCTCCGACGCGCCGGAGCCAGTCCTCCTCCTCACCGGCCAGGTCGAGAATCGCCCGGATCTTGTCCAGGTCGGCCTGTGCGTCCTTGGACGTCGCGTATCCGGTGCGCTCGAACCGTCGGCGCTTGTTGTCCTCCCCAGGTGGGAGTTCCTGGATCAACCGGAACTTCCCGTGAGCCCGTTTTTCAAGCTGCGGGCAGGATCCGCCCAATCTCCGTCCGGTCTCCGGGTCACGGCACTCACAGCGCTTGCTGATACCGCCGGCGCGGCGTAATGCGGGCATGACGCCCCCCTCCCTTCTCCGTGCCGTTACGGCCGTTTGAGCTGGTCCAGCCGTAGGTGTCCGAGCCGCGGCCTGACGTCCTGGCGGACGTGCGCGGCGTACGCGTTGCGCGTGGCGGCACTCGGCCTCCTCCCGGCCAGCCACCCGTCCGCCCACTCCGATACGGTCATGCGCTCTGCGGGCATGGCGCCCCCTCCCGTCATGTACTCGACTTGTCCAGGCCCGCCAGGGGCGGAAGCTCCAGACCGTGGCGGGCCATCTGCTCCCGGAGCTCGTAGAGCTGGTCAGTGAGTTCACGCGCCATCGCCCGGCCGGCATCCGCCTCCGCGTCCTCCAGCTCCAGGGCGTAGCGCTGCTCCGCGATTCCCTGCTCCCAGATACGCCGGTAGACGCCGCGGATACGGCGCTCCAGGTCCCGGTGCCGACGCTCCAGAGCAAGGGCGGATTCCTCCGCAGCGCCCGCCCCGGCGAACCATTCAGCGGCCTCCAGCGGCGCACCGGTCTGCCCCGGTAGGTACTCCACCTCCGCGGTGTACCCGGCCGGGAAGATGAGCGCCGCCGGCGCTACCTCAAGGGCCGCCGCCAAGACCAATACGTCCGCCACGGATACGTCCCTACGGCGGCCGTTCTCCATGTTGGAGATCACCGTCCGCTGGAGGCCGGGGTGGCCGAGGCGGGCGCACTCGTCCGCGAGCTGCTGCGCGCTCATGCCGCGCGCCCGTCTGTGTCTACGTAGCTCGCTCGCGATGGTCTGGCTCACCCGGGCGGGCCACTCCGGTGTTTGCTCCACGACGGCTCAAAGTACAGCGGGTGTTGCGCAGTATCAACGCGTGCCATACAGTCCATTCGAAACAACCCAACTACGGGCAGGAGTTGAGCGGAAATGGCGCAAGAGGCCACCGCCACGGTGCAGGAACTCACGGTGCGGGACCTCCTGGACCTGCCCGCCGTGGTCGACGTGGAGACCGCGTGCCGCGTTCTCGGGATCTCCCGCTCCCACGGCTACAACCTGGCCCGCACCGGCGACTTCCCTTGCCGCGTACTGCGCGCCGGCCGCTCCTTCCGCGTCGTGACAGCCGACCTCCGGCGCATCCTCGGCATCCAGGAGCAGGCCGCCGCTGCCAACGAGACCGCCGCCACGGCGGCGGTCTGACATACCTCCCGACCGCGGGTCCGGCCTTCCACTCCCCTAGGGGGCCGAACCCCGCCGAAAAGCGGGCCCGGCCTCCCCACCCCCGAGGAGGCCGGGCCCGCTTCCTTACGCCTTTCTATGCCACCGCCAGGGCCGCCCGGAGGAAGCGCCTCCAGCCGGACCCGCGCGGTCCTCCCTGCCCTCAACGGAACCCCATGACGCGGGTCAGTCCAGCTCCGGCAACACCCGGGCCACCAGGGCGTCGAGGCGTTCATCCAGTACGTGGTCGGCATCCGGCGCGATGGTGGCCAGAGCGACCATGGACGTCACGATGACGTCTGCCAACTCCGTCTGCACGTCGGTCCAGGTGTGGGAGCGGCCCTTACGCGGGTTGGCTCCCAGCGCACCATGCAGCGCCTCGGCAACCTCGCCGTACTCCTCGCCGATCTTCAGCACGCGCAGCAGCCGTACATCAGCAGGCGCCGCATCCGCGGTCTCGTCGTCCAGCCACTTCCGCAAGCGGCCGACCTGCTCCCAGGTCCGGTCTCCCATAAAGGTCCTCCTCGATCGTCAGAACAGTGCCGGGGCAGGGTCGGCGGCCCGGTCGGCGGTGGTCATGGTGAGCGGCGCCGTAGGCCCAAGGGCCAGCGACACCGTCAGGGCGGAGTGATCCGTCAGCCGGTCCGGTCCGTACGTCGTGGACGTACGAGCAGCCGCGGAGATAAGCGCGCATCGGAGGCTGCCAGGGGCCCGGGCGGGGGCCGTCACACTCCCCGCCCGAGCCCCTGAGTCCGCAGGGCCTTCCGGGTTCTACCGGGTCAGGCGCAGGTGCCAGCCCTCCGCGCCTCGGGCGAGGGTGGGCGTGTAGGTCTCGGGCGCGGGGCGGCCGGCGCTCTCCCAGGCGGTCAGCCAGTCACGGAGGACGGCGAGGGACGAGGAGTCGGGGCGGTCGGCGAGGATCGTGCCGTCCTGCTGGAGGACGGCGGCCGTGGTCGCGGTGGAGTGGCCGATGGCCCACAGGTCCGGGGTGAGGCCGGCCATGGTGAGCTGCGGGTCGGCCTGGGCGGCGGCGAAGGTCCGCCAGGACGGCCAGTCGAGTTCGGCCCCGTCGTACGGCTCGGTGTGGGCGTCCTTGAGCAGGCGGGCGAGTGCGGTGCGGCCACCGGTGTGGAGGTGGTCGTCGCGCTCGCGCCAGGCGATGGAGATCCACGACGGGTCGGGGGTGCGGTTCTCCCAGTCCACCCACCGGCCCGGCAGGTCGAGGTTGTCCTTCGGGGAGCCGGTCGCCTCGATGTACCCGCCGGTGAACACCGCCTCCACGACCGGCTCGCTGCCGCTCACGCGGATCTTAGCGACCACCGTCATGTTGGGGACGGTCGCGATCGGCAGTGGGGCGACGATCAGGCCGCCGTCGGCGACCTGGTCCACCCACGCCTTCGGCAGCAGCGGCGGGGTGCACCAGGCCACCATCCGGTCGTACGGGGCCCGCTCGGCAAAGCCGGTGGTGCCGTCGGCGACGTGGCAGCGGATGTTGTCGAGGTCGCGCTTGTGGTGGATGAGGTTCGCCCACCTCACGAGGTAGGCGTCAATGTCGAGGCTCGTCACCGCGCCGGTGGGGCCGACGAGTTCGGCGAGCAGGGCTCCGGAGTAGCCGGAGCCGGTGCCGAATTCGACGACGTTCATGCCGTCGTGGACGTCGAGGGTGGTGAGCTCGCGGTGGATCACGACCGGGTTGGAGCGGTGCGGGGTGGCGCCGCGGCCGTCGTGGTGGGTGTAGTGGCGTTCGGGGACGGTCGTGGCGGCGTCGGCGACGGCGGTCACTGCTCACTCCTTCGAGGGGCTACGGGCACTCGCATGCGACAACTGCTCCGGGCGGGTGTAGGACACGCGCCCGGCTGCGGCTTGGGGCTCAGATCGTCAGGGCGGTGTGGTGGTGCCATCCGGCGGCGGTGTACTCGCCGACGGGGCCGTGGCCGGGCAGGTCGGCCCAGGCGTGGTACTCGACCGGCGGCGGGGCGAACCGGGCCCCCAGGTGCCAGTCGAGGCGGCGGCCGAGCAGGGCGGCGGCGAGTACGGCTCCCAGCGAGGTCTCCATGCAGGCGGCCCGCCCGGGCCACCAGCGGGCGGTGTGCCGTACGGCGCCGACGAGGGCCTCGGCCCGGGCCGCGCCCAGCTCGCGCCGGCCCAGGCGGCGGGCGAGGCGGGCGGCCCGGACCGTGTGCCGGAACGGCAGCCGCAGCAGCACCAGGGCGAGCGCGAGCCCGGCCGCGGCGGCCAGGCGCTCGGGGAAGGTGCCGGTCCGGACGGTGGAGTACGCCTCCGTGCTGGTCACGACCGCCACCCCCGACGGCGCGGCCGGGCCGGTGCCTGGCCGTTGTGGGCGAGGCCCTGCGCGGCCAGCGCCTCGGCGACCGTGCGGACGTCGGCGGCGGCCTGCTCGGCACCGACACCGTACCGCTCGGCGTACTGGTCGGCGGCCTCCTCCCGGCTGGTGGAGGCAAGCAGGAGCATCACCGCGGCCGACGCGGTCGGCGTCAGGTAGGCCCAACGGCCCGTCTGCTCGCTGAGGATCGCGCCGCCCTCGTCGGTGAGCACGGGGTGCGTGCCCTCACACAGCCGCCACACGGCCACCCACCTCCTCCCACCACGCAGCCCGGGCGGCGGCGTGCTGCCGCAACCACACCTCGGCAGCCACCACCAGGTGCAGGGCGCCCTGGGCGGTCGGCTGCCCGGCCGCGGCCCGGGCCAGCGCGTCGGCGACCGGCTGCTCGGTGACCAGCCCGAGCGCGGCCAGCCGCGACGACGTCCCCAGCAGGTCCTTGAGGACCGGCGCGTTGTCGCGCAGGCCCGCGTAGGCGAGGGCGTTGAACCCGCCCTTCGTCGTACGGGCCAGCACGAAGCCGGGCAAGACGCCGCTGCCGGCGAACGCCGCGTCCAGCAGCGGCTTGTAGGTGCCGGGGGCGCCGCGCTCGTCGGCGGGCACGGCGAGGCAGGCCCGGATCACCTCGTTGTCCAGGAACGGGGCAGCCAGCTCGATGCCGTGCCCGGCGAGCGCGAGCGCCCGCCACCCGGCGCTGTCCGCGCCCACCCGCGCGAGGTCCTGCCGGTCGGACCACTCGGCCAGCCGGGCCGGCGCGTCGGTAAGCGCGCCCGCGGCCTCGTCCAGGGCGGCGGCGAGCATCAGGCGGGCGCCGTGGGTCATCCAGTCCGCCGAGGCCAGCAGCGGCGTCCAGGCGAGCGGGCGCTTGGCCTGGGGAACCCAGTCCCGCGCGGGACCGCGCAGTTCGGCGGCCGTCTGCCACCAGGCCCCGGCCAGGCTGGTCCGGGAGGCCGGGCGGGTGCGGGCGAGCATGTGGAAGGCGGAGGTGTGCCGCAGCCGGGCGTGGGCGAGGACGTGCTGCAAGGCCCGGCGGTACCTCCGCTCGCGCAGCAGGTCTACAAGGTAGGAGGAGGGGGCCGACAGGACGGCGTCGCCGGCCGCGCCGGTGAAGTGCACTCCCGGGCCCCGGGTGTTCGCGGCAACGGTGTCCAGGACGGCCCTCTTGATCGAAGCGGTCACCGCATACGCATTCGGGGCGTCGGTCACCGGCAGGGCGGACAGGTCGTCAAGGCCCGCGTAGTACACCGTGCCCGCGGCGCCGGGGACCGTATGGTGAGTGAGCCCCGGCACGGTGGCCGCAGTGCGGGCGGCGAACGTGAGGTCGTCGTCACGCAGGCGTTCATCGGCGAACGTCACCGCGGCCACCGGCCCCCGCTGGACGGCCAGGCACGCGAGCGTGGTGGAGTCCAGCCCCGCCAGGTCGGCACTGACCGGCCGGCCGTCGATCCGGACGGCGACCGCCTCGGCAAGCGCGGCCCGCACCACCGGGGCCTGCTCGCGCAGGCCGGCCCGCGGGTAGGAGACCGGCTCGTACCGCTCCACCGCCGTCCCGCCCGGGCCGAGCAGCAGCAGATGCCCGCCCGGCACCCGCTTCACGTCGCGGAACAGGCTCCGGCCGGCGAGGACGTCGGGCTGCCCGAAGGCGAGATGGGCGGCGAGCGCGGTCACGTCGATGGGGGCGCCATCCAGCGCGGCGAGCGCGGACGCGGCGGTCGACCACCACGTGCCGGCCGCGTCGGTGCGGTAGTACACCGGGTGCTGCCCGGCCAGGTCCCCGATCACCGCCAGGGTCTCGCCGCTGCGGGCCACGACGAGGTACGAGCCGGGCCAGCGCGTCAGCGCCCCCCAGCCCTTCGCCCGTACGACCGGCAGCGCATCCCGGAGCCGGGCCTCGTCAGCGCCGCACTCGCCGATCACCGCCAGCGCCGCCCACTCGTCGCCCACCGTGCTGATCCGAGCGGCGGGCCACTCGCAGGTCCACGTGTTGTCCAGTCCGGGGACCGCCCGGCCTCCGGCGGGCCGCCGGTCGCTCCCGGCGGCCCCGTACCACCCCGCGCTCCACCTCATCGGTGCCCTCTCCCTTCTCCATACGTGTCGAAAGGCGAAGGCGCCGAGCCCGCCCGCCCCCGTGCCCCAGCACGAGAACGAAGCAGGCCCGGCGCCTCCTTGCCGGGGTCAGGGCGTGGCACTCGATTCCCCACCGGGCCCCGGCCGTTCCCGGGTCAGGCGTTCTTGTACTGGGTGTCGTCGGCGGTGTCGAAGTTGTTGGTGCCCAGCGTCACCACGACGACGGCGCCGGCGTCGAGGACGACGGGGGCCTGGTAGACCGGGGTGGTGTTCTCGCCCATGGCGGACTTCCTTCCGCTCGTTGCCCGGCTGTCTGTATCGCCGGGCTGGTGACCATCAGTCAACGCGCAGACGCGGCCCGTGGGGAGCTGCCAGAATGTCTGCCAGCTGTAGGCCAGTTGTGAACCAGGACCGACGATCGGGCCGGACATGACCATCGGGGAGCGCATCCGCGCCGCACGCGAAGCACGGCGGCCCAGGTGCAGCCAGGAGAAGCTCGCGGACGAGCTATCGGTGGCGCGCTGGGGGAAGACGGGGTTCTGCGACAGGCAGCAGGTCTACCGGTGGGAGAAGGGGTTACGGGTTCCCCGGGTGTGGCTGCCGTTCATCGAACAGGTCCTCAACATCGATCTGTCCGAGGACAATGGGGGCCAGTTCGCCGATACCGTGACCGCGGTCATGCTCCTGGGAGGCACCGACGTGGACCGACGGCAGTTCCTCGCGGCATCCGCCGCTGTCGGCCTGGCCGCGCTCGACCTGCCCGACGCCGAGGCGGTCACCCGCCGCGCGAACCGTCCCGGCCCCGTCGCCGTCGGCATGGGCGAGGTCGCCGCAGTCCGCACGATGACCACCACCCTCGGCGATGCCGCCTCCGAGCTCGGCGGCGGCCACGCCCGCCACCTCGCCGTCCGCTACCTGACCGTGGACGTCAAACGCTGGCTGGACGGCCGCTACACGGAGAAGACCGGCCGGGAGCTGTTCGCTGCCACCAGCGAACTCGTGCACCTGATCGGCTGGATGGCTCGCGACGAGGGCAACCAGGGCCTGAGCCAGAAGTACCACCTGCACAGCTACCGCCTCGCCGCCGAGGCCGGTGAGAACGAACTCGCCGCCACCGCCCTGCGCGGCCTGGCGGACCAGGCCATCGACCTCGGCCACATCCCCACCGCCGTACGGCTCGCCGAAGCGTGCGAACAGCGCGGCAGGAAGCTGACCAACCCCAAGGCGCTCGCGTACTACCGCAACACCTACGCCCGCGCGGCAGCAGCCGACGGCGACCACACCACCGCCGCGAAGCTCCTCACCTCCGCCCAGGCCGCGATCGAGCACGCGCCGGCCCTGCCGGGGCAGTCCTGGGCGAGCCACTACAGCCACGGCCGGTGGGCCCACGAGTCCGGCATGATCCACGCCAAGCTCGGCGACCTCGCCGCCGCTGAGGAACACCTCCACCTCGCCCTTGACATCCACGGCCTCGACCGCAAGAGGACCCGGGCGATCGTGCTCGCCGATCTCGGCCACGTCCAGCTCAAGCGCGGCAACACCGAGACGGCCCTGGCCAGCTGGAGCGAGTTCCTCGACTGCGCCGACGGCGTGCAGTCCGTCCGCATCGACGACGGCCTGACCAACATCGCCGCCCGCCTGCCCTCGATCCCCGACAGCCCGGCCGCCGCCGAGCTCGGCGAGCGCATCGCCGCCCGTGCGTGAGGCGCCCGTGACCGCCGTCCGGGAGACCGAGGACCCCGCCCGCTGGGACGAACTGTTCGTCCGCGACGTCGACGAGCGCCCGGTCGACGACATGGCAGCTACTCGGACAATCCGACCAGCGCACCCGCGCCCGTGGGAAGCCGGGGCGGCCTTCGAGCCCATCACGCACGCTGTGTCGTGAGCAGAGGGAGGTGAGGGCCCCGGTACGGGGTGCCCGGGGCCCTCATCCCGGACTGCCGTCGCTCTCTCACAAGGGGCAGCCGGGGCCCGCCCCAACCGACCTGGGGCGGGAGTCTGGAGGCGGTCAGGCGATGAGGCGGATCACCGTCGCGACGGCCAGGCCGCCGAGCAGCAGCCCGTATACGGCGGCGGCCAGCGTGATGCGCGGGTGCCGCTTGCGGATGGTCCGCCACGCTTCCAAGCCCGTACGGCCGTTGGCATGAGCGTGGATACCGAATCCGGTAACGGAGATTGAGATGAGTTGTACGTGCGGGCGATCTTGGCGGGTGTCTTCCATGGGAATCCTCGTCGGGGGGAGTGCGACGGTGTACAGCCGGATCCCGGTGGCGGGCTGTGGAGTGTCCGGGCGGCGTTCCGTGAAATAGCGGCTGACGTGGCCGATAACCGCGGTCAGGCAGTCCTCGCATAGATATATGGGCGCATGCTGGCCCAGCCACCGGGCGGGTCCCACCCACGTCACAGGAAGGCCGGTACCCCCGCACTTCCAGCAGTCATCCGTGATCCACTTGGTGAGCGCCGTGGCAGGCTCGCTTGTCATCCGGACACGACTCCGTACACGAGCGCGCCTATCGTGGTCAGCAGGACGACGAGGTAAATAGCCTGCGCAAAGCGGGTGTTCCATATCGGAACCTCGCCCGGCTGCCACTGCTCAGGAGGGATCGGGTACCTCCAGGTCAGTGCTTCTTCCCCGAAGGCGGCTGCCGACTCCGGTCCTTGGGCGAGGCTCGGCATGATGATCTGTTCTTGGCAGTGGCCCGCAACGCCTGGCGCTACGCCGGGCGGAGGCGGACGGCCGCTACCGGACAGCGGCGCCGAAAAGTGCGGGCGCGGGCGGTCAGGTGCCGTGGTCACGTGATCTTCCCCTGTGCGGATGACGCCCCGGAGGGTCTTGACGGGTGACGTCAGTAGGTGACGCCGGCCAGAACCGCGATGATCAGAGCACGGGGGTCGGCTGTGTATTCGGCCCGTACCGCGTGGCTATCTGGTCTCCGGCGGCAATGTCTCCTGACGCCTTCGCGGCCTGGACCGCCGCACGCACCGGCTCCAGGAGATCCGCGCCGGAGGACAGGGCGGCGCCGTTCGCCGGCGGCCGGAGCCAACCGCGGGCGGCCACCAGCTCAGGCACGCGTACGGTCGGCGGAGGCAAGAGGGCCAGGGTGCCGGGCCGGAGCGCAAGGGCGCCGGACGTCTGACACAAGGCCGCGGAGTGGGGGCGGAGGATGAACTCCGCGCCGGACGGGCCGAGGATAACCGGGCCGGCGGGTAGGTTGGCGCCCCGCATCCTAGCCAGGACGTCCAGGGCGAGGGAGCCCGGGATCAGTAGGACATCGAACCCGAGGCCGGTGGGGGCCTCGGCAAGGTGCCCGCGGCCCCACGCCGCGAGGACCTGCTCCAGGCGGCCGGTAGCCGTGAGCCACGGCATCGGTCCCAGAGCGGCGGTGATCGCCTCCGCTCGGGAGGCAGGACGGGGCCTGGGGATCACGGGCGCGTCTGCTAAGACCTCTACGGTCACCGGTGGCCTCCCTGGGCCCGGGCGTCTCGGGCTCGGCGAGCGAGGTCCGCGACCTCATCCGGATACGTCAGGTCTCCCGGAGAATCCATGGGGACGCACCAGTACCCGCGCCCGCGCCGCTCCGTAAGCCCGGGTGAAGGAACGCCCAAGAAAGTGTCCTGACCGAGGAATTCCATCCCGGGAAACTCCAACGCACTCCACTTCCAGAAGGCGGTCCCCGGCACGAGGGCGTAGTAGAGGCAAGCGTGGAGGTCAATGAACACCGCCCCGCCATCGAAGAACCGACAGAGGAACCTGTCCACCTCCTCCAGGTTCTCCGTGCCAGCCGCCGCCCACACCAGGTGCGCGGGGATCCGGATCGCGGAGAGAATGCCACCGCACGCCAGAAGGGCAACGCCGTGCTCATCCCACTGCGCTTGAGCCTCTTTGCGATCCAGAGCGGCAGACAGCAGCCAGTGGGAGACAGCAAGCCTCCGCTCATTCCCTGTCACCACAGCCGACCCAGCAGGCCCGAAGTGTTCAGCTTCCCCGTTCACGGGAATGCCCCCTTTCGTCATGTGCGGACACGGGCATCACACGACGCAGAGGCACCGGGCGTCGAGCGAGCGCAAGTCCTTGCTCACTCAAGGCAACTCCCGGAGACGGGCGCCCGCCGGACAATGGGGCGGACTTTTGAGCGGACTTTTCAGCATGACCGGTCTTTCCGCCGGTGAGTCACCGCTACCGTCGAAAGACGACGGAACACCGGAGGTAGAAGTGGTCGACCTCACGCCCTTCGAATACGCGTGTCTGGAGCACGGATGGGACAAGCCGTCTAAGTTCCTGAGAGCATTCGAGGTAGCTGCCGGAGTGCTGGGGGAGCCTTGTGCGTTGACGGACCGCCAGTTACGGAGGTGGCGTTCTCCCTCGCCGCCTGCTCCCCGGGCGCGCGCGTGGCGGATCTTGCACGCCATGTTCGGAGTGGACCCGATAGAGCTGGGCTTTCCTGGCCCACCTGCCGGGGTCACTATGGGCAGCGCTCCGCCCCGTCTCGTACAGGAAGGCAGAACCAGCGTGGATCGACGCGAGTTTCTATTCGACTCGTCCGGCGTAGCCGCCGGCCTGGCGACTCACGCCACTTTGAGGACACCACTCGGCCGATCAGGCACCGTCGGAACGCCCCACCTCCTGGAACTCCGCGAGGGCCTGCGCTCGCTCTATCACCTCGACAACGCGTACGGAGGCGGCGACGTCCTGAACCTCGCCCGCCGACACCTGCGGCGCGTCCGCCGCATCATCAACAGCGACCGCATGGCGGACACCATAGGCCGGCAGTTGCAGCTCCTTGCCGGGGAGACCGCCGAGCACTGCGCATGGCTCGCCTATGACGTCGGTCGTCAGGATGAGGCCCGCGCCTACTGGGGTGAGGCACTGACCACGGCCGCCATGCTCCAGGACGCGTCCCTGGAGATTCAGGTCATGTCCGGGCTGAGTTTGCAGGCGAGCTACGAAGGACGTCCCCGCGACGGGTACGACCTCGCCCGGGCCGCACAGGAACGCGCAAAGGCGTACGGCTCACCGCTATTGCAGAGCATCATGGCGACCCGGAAGGCCCGAGCGCTGGCAGTGCTGCATGACGACATCTCCGCCCGCCACCAGCTCACCGAGTCCATCCGCCTGATCGAGCAGGCCGACCGGGGCAGGCCCGCCCCGGAGTGGGCCGCCTTTCACGGACACGCTGAACTCGACTATCACCAGGGACTTTTGTTCGCCGAGCTCAACCACCACAACCGGGCCGTCCCCTTCCTACGCGCCGCGCTCAAGCATCAGGACCGCATCTACGGCCGTAACCGGTCCCTCTACCGCCTCACCTTCTCCCGTAGCCTGATCCATGCCGGTGAGGTGGATGAAGGTGCAGCGCAGGCCGTCAACAGCCTTAAGCACCTCGATGAGGTTGAGTCCGGCCGGGTCATGCAGCGGCTCGGCGAGGTCCTGGACCTACTCAACATCACCGACGCCACGGCAGCCCGCGAGGCGGCCGAGGCCCTGACCGAGTACGTGGAGGAGAGGACAGCCGCATGAGGCAGGAGATCACGTTCACCCGTTACGACGGTGCGAACGCCGCCGGCCAACTCGATGCGTTCCTGCCGGCCTACGAAGAGGTCTACGTAGAGCCTCCGTACTCGGAGGGCCCCCGTGACGTCGCCGAGTTCATCGACCACTACGCGGTGCAAGCGGCTCGGCCCGGCATGCGGCTCGTTTTCGCCCACGACGGAGACGAGCTGATCGGCTTCACGTACGGGTTCACCCTCGCCCCGGACGCCCGCTGGTGGGGCAACGTTCGGGACGCCACGCTCAGTGACGAGTTCACGCGTGAGGACGGCCGTAGAACGTTCGCGATCATCGAACTCGCCGTCCGTAAGGCGTGGCGCCGCCGTGGCGTTGCCGCGGCCCTCCACGCGCGGCTCTTGGACGGCATAGATGCCGAGCGCGTGACGCTCACCGTCCGGCCGGAGCCCGAAGCCGCGCCCGCACAGACCGCCTACGCCAAGTGGGGATACCAACGCGTCGGAACGTCCCACCCGTGGGAAGACGCCCCCTTCTACGACTGCATGGTGCTCTCCCTCCGCTGACCCGAGACGACCCGGTCACCGGCCGCGCCTCCGTCAACGCCCCGTGACTTCCACAAGCTCACGGGGCGTTGACGTTCTCCGATGTCAGCATGCGGCCGTACCCTACGGCCATGCCCTCCTCCACCAGGCACGACGCCCGGTTCTGCCCTGTTCGGGAAGAGGTCAACGCATCCATACGCCTACTCATGACCGCACCCGCGACCGCGGCCCGCGCCGTGGCGTACGCCGGCCTCCTCGACCAGTGGGCGGAGGTCTGCCACGACTGCCACCACTGCAACCCCCGGCCGGCTACGGCAGCCTGACGCCCCAGATACACGAACGCCCCGCCGGTGGGTTCCGTCCGGCGGGGCGTTCGCATCAAGGTCATCCGCGCTCGGTAGCTCAAGCACTGGACGCTGGTGACCTTAGCTCCGGCTCGTGATCAGATGCGGATGCCTCCGGGCGCTCGGCGGAGGTGTCTGCCGGATGTCCTCCAGCGTGGTGGACGCCGCAGGCTGGATGACCGCCTCCAACTCGGCAAGGTCCTCATCCGCCCGTGCTCCGATACGTCGTCACGAGGCCGGGATGGTACGGCAGAGCGCCCGCTCTCCGGGGCGGTGGAGGGCGGGCGCACGGTTAGTGCGGGGGACGGGATCAGCCGGTGGTGGGGACGGCCGGACCGTCGGAGTCCCCGCTGTCTCCCGTGTCACCTGGGCTGTCCCCCGTCGGGTCCTCGCTGGTCATGTGCAGCGTGGTCTCTCCCGTGTCCCCGGCGGCGGGACCAGGCTCCCCCGCCGTGTCCCTCGGGGGGACAGCAGTCCCTGGGAGGTCGGGGACACCGGTCGGGCCGGTCTCGTCCGGGCACAAGAGGGAGAGCCGGTGGTTCGCCAAGTCCACCGCGTCCCGCAGGCTCCCGCCGCTGTTGGGGTAGAGCTCGTGTTTGATCCGCCGGAGATCCTGCTCCACTCCTCCCATGCGGGACTCCAGGCCCACCATGCGCTCCATGACGCCGAGCCGCGCGGGGACCCCGGGCCGTGATGGCTCCCCCTGCCAGTCGTCTATGAACTCGTCCACGCGGCGACCGAGGCGGGCCCCTCCGCGGGCGATGCGCCACACGCCGGTTGCCAGACCACCGGCGAGCGATAACGCTCCTCCCCATACCAGGATCGTGTCCAGCGCGGGGATGCCCGTTTCAGCCGCCATCGCTCACCCGCTCTGTCCGGTCCCCTCGTCCGTACGAAGCCACCCCGGGAGGAGGGCCTGCACGGACGGGAGGGCCATCACGCGGGCGAATCCGCCGGCCACCGCGAGGGCGGTAGCGGCCCACGGCCAGGTGTCGGGGATGCCGCCCTCCTGGAAGAGGAGCGGCAGCGCGACGGCCACGCCGACGGCTGTCTGTAGGACAGTGCGCGCGGTGCGCTTCGCCTCTATCGACATGAGCGGTGTCCCTTCTACGAGAGGAGGAGTTGCCAGGTGAGCGGGCCTGGGTAGCCGTCCGGGTCCCCGGAGAGCTCGGAGCGGGAGCGCTGGAAGTCCGCTATGTTCAGGCGCGTGTACTCGGTGAACACCGGCCCGGCCTGGTAGCCGTTGCCGTCGTGGTGGCGGGTGAAGCCCTTTCGGATCAGTCCGCCGTCCAGCGTGGTCACGGCCGGGTTGCTCTTGCCGAGCACGAACGAACTCGTGCCGGGGAACGCCGGCGCCTCCCTCCCGATGCCACCCGCCGGGATCTTGAGCTCCTGGCCGGGGTGGATCGTGTACGGGGCGCGGAGGTTGTTGGCCTTCGCGAGTTCCGGCCAGGAGACGTCCAGGCGGCGAGCGATGGCGGAGAGGGTGTCCCCGGACTTCACCGTGTAGACGCCCTCCGCCGGCGTCGTGGTCCCGCCCGGGCGGGGCGCGCCCTTCTGCACCCACGCATAAAGTCGGTTTCCGGGGCAGAGCGTGGCGTAGCCGTCCCGGTGGCCGCCGATCCAGTCCCCGGCGGACCCGTCCCGGCGGAGCCATTCGATCGCGTCCCGTAGGCCGCTGAGCATGGCGTCCGGCGGGGTGACGAGCCCGGAGGAACCGAGGAGTGCGCACACCGCGTAGTCCCGGATGTTGAGCTCCTGGTTCCCGTTGGCCCCGGTGCGTTTGTGCGCACCGCGGCCCTCGTACACGTGCCCGTGCTCGCACACGACGGCCGAGTACGCGATGTCAACGTAGTTCTCTTGCTTGTTGGCGAGGTGTTCGGCGCGGATGCTCCTCACGTAGTCGTCGCACTTGTCGTGCGCGCGGGAGCTGTACGCCGTCCCCAGGTAATGGATCTTCACTCCGTGAGCGGAGGGGAGGTAGGCGGCCGGGGACGAGGCCGGAGCGCCCCAGTCCTCACGCTGGATGAACTTCACCGTGACCACCTCCAGGCGGGCCGGTCGAAAAAGGGCAGGGGTATGCGGCGGCCCACGGCATAGCGGGCCGCCGGGTGGCGGATGGCGGGGAGCCGGCGGAGAGACCAGGAGGAGCCGCGCGAGACGCGTACGGCGGGGGCCGCCTGGTGGCTATCGGGTGCCAAGAGGTCTCCCGTGAGGGACGTTCCTTGGCCCGGCCCACAACCAGCGGCGTGCAGGGAGTGTAACCGCGGCCGGGTGCGCACGAGCCCGGCCGCGGAGACGGGGGATCAGCCCAGGAGCGTCCCGACCTCGGCCAGGGGAAGCCCGTGGGCCTGGTCGGCGCCGCCGTTCGGGATCTCGCCATCGTTGGCGATGAACTCCGCGGCTTGCGCGTCGGCCGCCTGGCGGTGCTCCTCCTGCTTCGTGGCGTACGCCTCGGCGGTGATCTCCGCCCAGCCCTCCGGGAGGGAGGCCGCGGCGATAGGGCCGTCTGCGGCCATGGCGACGGCCGAGCCGTCCGGTGATGCGAAGTAGCGCGGCATGAGAAGGGTCCTCCTGGCGGTCAAGCCTGTGTGGTGGTGCGGATCGTGCCGTCACTGGTCCACGAGTTGATGCCGATGGTGCCGGCGGTGACGTTGACGGCCGGGAAGAAAAGCACCTGCGCCGCGTTGCCGGCCGGGATGTTGAACAGGGCTTCTGACACGGAGCCGGTGTGGCGCTCGCGCCGCGCCGATCCGGTGGCGGTGAGGAGGCTTAACAGCGGGCGGACCATCGCCGGACCGCCGTCTTTCGTGATGATGTACCCCACTTCGAACGTTGCCGTGGAGCTCCAGTTGATATCGAACGCACCGTGTACCTGCGCGTCATATGTCCACAACCGGCAGTCGTTGCCGAGGAAGTTGGCCGGGACGTTGAACTGGAACACGGCAGCGGTGCCGCCGGGCTGGAGGACGACCCACCCGCCGGTGGGCCCGATGGACGCGATGGACGGGTCCATATGCTCCTGGTACAGGTGGTCTGCCGCGGTGTAGTGCTCTGGGGGTGTCCAGAGCGCGCCCGTGTCCGGGTCGCACTTGAGCGTGGAGTGGGTGGGGGCGTCACAGCCCCAGCGGTCCGTCCATGCGTCGGAGCCGCCGATGGCGTACGCCGCGAGCGGGGAGCCGGTGGTCCCGTCTCCCCGGAGGCCACACCCCGCCTCAAGCGGCGGTACTAAGAGACGGCCGTCTGTGCCCATGCTGAGCTGGTTCCCGGCGTCCGCGGACGGCCGTGCGGAAACCACGCCCGTGGCCGGGTCGTAGGCGGCACCGTCGGCGGCGGAGATGCAGGGGCGGACTTGGTCACAACTTACGGTGCCGCCATCCGCTTCAATCACGTAGGGGGCGCCATGAGAGCCGTTGCCGGTGACGGTGACGCCGGGGCCCCCGGTGACTTGGCATGTACAGCGAGAGCCGCCGCAACCGAATTGAGCCATGAGCACACTCCAGGAAGGGGAGTCGATGCCCGGCCCAGAACCAGCGGCGATACGGAGTTTACGGAGCGTCAGGACGGCGGGGTGTAGCCGGAGATGCGGGCTGCCGACTCCGCCGGGAGCCCGAGCGTGATCAGGGCCTCGTAGTCAGCGCGCTTCTGTGCTTGTTCCTGGTCCCGCGTGGCGGCGGCCTCCGCCTCGTGCTGGGCCTCGATCGCGGCAAGCCGTGACTCGTACTCCTCGCGGGTCAGGATCACGGCGTCCTGGGGGTGGGTGATCTCATCAACGCCCACGTACGCGCGGAGGCTGACCGCTCCGTCCGGGTTGAGGTAGTAGAAGATTGTCTCGTCCATGTCTGCCCCTATGCGACTGGGAGAGAGAACACCCACGCACGGAGCGTGGCTTGTATACGGGTATACGTCGCGCCGCCCGCGCCGCGGCCCATCGTGATCTGCATCGTGCGCGTGAGTGTTTCGCCGGGCGACAGAACGAGGTTCGTCAGCTTCCCTACCTGGACGTGCTCCCGGGTGATCGTGGCGGAGCCCTCGTTGGCCAGGTGCATCATGTCGTCGCCGTCGATGCCCGCCCCGCCCGCCCCGCCTCGTGGGAGGTTGAGGTCCACGTCCACCTCCTGGAAGAGGATCGTCACCGCCGCCCGGCACTTATCGGGGTTGACGATGGGGAGTTGCAGTTCCTCCACTACTTCCTCCGCCGTCGTCGGGACCAGCGGCGCCCCGGGGTACGCCTTGCCGAGCGTGCTCTGCTGGAACCGGGCCTTCGGGATCGGTTCACCGCGGAGTTGGCCGCCGCTGTCGCAGTAGACGCCGGCTGCGGCGGCGTCCACGTCACACGGATAGGGCCATGAGCCCGTGTTGGCCTGGACGGGTGAGGACACCGAGCCGTTGCCGGTGAGGCCGCACCCGACCGTCGCCGGAGGCACGTACAGCCCGTCCGGGCCGAGGACGAGTGTGTTCCCAGGTGTTTCACTGAGGTCTACGCCGATCACGCCTGTAGCCGGGTCGTACGATGCGCCGCCCCCGGCGGAGATGCACGGCCTGACCTGGTCGCAGGTGACCGCGCCGGGCCCCACGCCGATGACGTAGGGCGCGCCAGGGGATCCGTTTCCGATGACGGTGACGCCGGGGCCGGCGGTGACCTGGCAGGTGCAACGGGAGCCGCCGCAGCCGAATTGAGCCATGGGGTAACTCCGAGTGACGCGGAAGGACGCCCGGCCCAGAACCAGCGGCGTAAGGGAGTGTAGTCAGGCGGCCCCGGGACCGGTGTAGCCGGACAGGCGTCGGGCGGTCTCCTCCGTGATGCCGGCCTTCGTCAGGTCGTTGTACTCGCGGGTCTGGCGGGCCGCCTCTTCCTCCCCCATCGCCTCTAGTCGCGCGTTACGAGTGGCCGTCATCTCCGCGATGAGCAACTGGTATTCGTCGTGAGGGATGTACCGGCCCGGTCGCGCGAGCGCCGGGAGCTCCCCACCGGTCACGGTGACGGCTCCGAGGGAGCCGTCTTCATACTGCGCCCACGCCTTCACCGGCGTCGGGTTGGGCTCATGGTCCGGCCACGGGAAGGGCCACGGGAAGTCTGGTAGGTCAGTCACGGCGGGACCTCACATGGAGAGGAGGAGGACGCGGAGGATGTAATTGATGCGGTAGTAGTAGGCGCCGCCGGTGCCACGGCCGACCGCCGCCCCGAACCCGACCGAGGTGGAAGCGCCTGGCGCGAGCACCCCGCGCGGCACGACCTTCGTGGCTTGTGAATGGGCGCCAACGATGGTGCCCGTGCCGGTGTTGCGCGTGTAATAGGTCTCATCTCCGTTGAATCCGGTCGCCGCCCCGGCGCCGGAGGGGAGGACCAGGAACACGTCCACCTCCTCCGACGCGATGACGAGGGCCGGAATACACGGGTTCGGGTTCGTAACCGTCACCGCGTAGTTGTCCACCGTCTGGAAGTCACCGGGGACAACCGGGTCGTTGAACTCCCGCTGCTCGGAATAGGTGGTGAACTGAGCTGTGCCACGCGGCTCCCCACGAAGCACTCCGCTGCTATCGCACGTGATAACGCTGCCGTACGTCTCCACGTCGCACGAGTACGGCCAGGAGCCCGTAGCGACCTCCACAGGTGCGCTCGCCGAGCCGTCACCGGTCAGGCCGCACCCGGTCAGGACCGAGCCTCCAGCCGTGGGCACGTAGAGCCCGCCGTCCGGGTTGATCACGACATTGTTCCCGGCCTGCTCAGAGAGGTTCGCTGAGATCGTCCCGGTTGCCTGGTCCAGGTCGATCCCGGGCCCGGCGGTGAAGCACCCGCGGACCGTCTCACAAGGGATCTCCGCGCTCACCCGGTACGGGTTCGCGGCGGAGCCGGTGCCGGTTACCGTGACGTTTTCACCGGCGATCACCGTGCAGTTGCACTGACCGCCGCCGCAGCCGCATCGAGCCATGGGAGCCCACCGTCCTCACGGGGATGATGTCGGCCCGGCCCACAACCAGCGGCACGCAGGCCGAGTCTAACGACGCGCGCCCGGCGGGCCGAGCACCGCGGTCAGCCGTAGAGCTCCACGATCACAATGCCGTTTCCGCCCGCGGTGCCGTTCTGGCTGGTGCCGTTATGGGCCAGGCCGCCAGCCGCCCCGCCGCCATATCCGCGCCCGCCACCGCCCCCGCCATCAGAGGCACGTTGCCAACCGCCGTGGCCGAGGTGGGAGTCACCGCCCTCACCGGCCAGCCCCTGGTTCCCGTTGATCCGGATGGCGCCTCCGCCCGCCCCACCGCCCATGGCGATCTGCCCCGACCCAGCAAGCGGAGCGGCCGTCCCGGAGTGGCACAGAGGCGTGTTCCCGGACGCCATGACCGCCTTACCCCCCGCACCGCCGAACGCGGTGACCAGGCCGCCGAAGCTGGAGTTCGCTCCGTCCCCGCCGTCCGTACCCGAATCACCAGCGCTACCGCCGGCCCCGACGAGGATGGTCTCCACGGCACCGAGCGCGGTCACTGAGAGCAGAGACTCCGAGTAGCCGCCCCCGGCACCACCGGGCTGGCAGGTCAAGTCACCAGACCCGGCCGCCGCGCCCGCCGCCCCACCGCCACCGGCCTGCACGCGCACCCGCACCCTGGCCAGCCACGGATAGCTGGCTTTCGCGAACTGGTAGGAACCGGGCGCGGTGAACCTCACCACCTGCCGCAGTCCTTGGCGGCCGGGGATGAGGCATAGTTCCCCGGACTCGGTCACAGTGAAGTAGTCATCGCACACGCACACAGACGCCACGGTCCGGCCCTTTCGGAAGAGATGGCGGCCCGGCCCACAACCAGCGGCGCGCGACCAGAGGGTAACCGCACCTACCCGGCGGCCGGGGACACGGTGAGGTGAACGTAGACGCCCTCACCGGCCGGGCTCACAACGCCCGCCCCACGGCGCGGCCTCGTCTGCCACACCCTCACCACCACGTACGCGGACGTGACCTTTTCCAGGGCGACGGTGACCGTACGATCCTGGTCCTCGGGGGCCGGGTCGACCGGGGCGGCGGCGATCACGGGTGTACGGGAGAGGGGGGCCGGGAACGTCCAGCGGGCGCGGCCGTCGGCGCCCGTCACTACGACCGCGGCGACCGGCCCGGCCTGGTGGACCACGGGCGGGGGCGTCACGGGCCCGGATACGGCCACGGGGCGGCCCTCCACGGGCTCCGCTGGCTGTGGCGTACCGCTCCTCCTGGTGGTGCGCCTCGCCTGCCGGTTCAGGTCCCTGAGCATCCCGCCGAGCGGGTTCCCGGTGACCAGTCGGCCAGGTCCTCCACGGATCGCCACCGCTACACCCCCGCCACTTCCGAGCCGGTCACGGCCAACTGCACTTGCACGCTTTCCGAGCCCGGCGCGGAGTCCGTGCCGCCGGTCTCCTCGACCTTGAGCCCCACGATCTTGAGTCGCTGCGTCACCGTCCGGCACGTGACGGTGGACATCACGTCCAGGCTCCAGCCGGGCACCAGGGAGGGCACGTCCACCGCGGCGTCCGGGGAGATCGTCACCTGTTGCGTGTCGATGAACACCGGCGCCGGGAGGGAGCCGCGCCGCTTCGTACGGGCAGCGGCCAGCGCGGAGGCCGCCGTAGTGATGGAGGTCTGCTCCACATACCGCTCCAGGAGGCCGTAATAGTCGTCCACGCCGCCGTCCGCGGCGATCACCCCGGACTCCTCATTCCCGGCCACGATCCACCGCGTGATCAGGTTGGAGCCGTCCTCCGCGACCACCAGCCCCTCCGGAAGGTCCTGATCAGACACGGTGCCCACGCTCGCTGAGTAGGACTCGGGGAGGAGGATGATCCTGGAGCCCACGCACGTGAAGTCGAGCCCGGTATCCGCCAGGTCCCGGAGATGGTCCAGGGTCTGGCCCACATCCTTCGTGTAGGAGCGGCCACCGGCCACCAGGGCCGGGCCCACCGTGTAGACGGAGTGCCCGGGGTCGTCGGGCTGGTAGCCGTCCTGAATGAGCCAGGCCGCAATGTCGGTGAGGTCCGTGTCCTTGAAGGCGATGGAGTCGTGAGGGACACGGCGGTCCAGCCAGGCCAGGCGGTCCGCGGCGAAGATCTCCACGCCGTCCACGGTCCACTGCGGCTGAATGATCGGCCCCCACCAGACGGGTTTGCCGTCCCGGAAGATGTGGAGCTCATGGAGCCAGGAGCGGACGTTCTGGAGTCGGTTACAGCAGTCCCCGGAGGGGTTGATGAGCACCCTCGCTGAGCTGAACTCGTCCAGCTCACGCGTCCACTCGCACTCCGTGAGGACGTCCGCCTCCGCGACCGTGGCACCCTGGCGGGTGACGATGCGCGCGGTGTGCGTACCGCAGCCGGCGGCCACGTCACCACCCCCGTCCGGAGACGCCTACCGTGATCACGGTCCCGGGTGGCGGCGGGTTGGACACGTCCGACTCGATACACAGGCAGTACGTTGCGCAGTCCAGTGGGCGCCAGGACGGCGGAAGCCCGTCCCGCCCGTACACGTCCGGGCTGGTCTCGCACACACCGCCGCACTCCACCACGGCCCGGTTGATCTGCCCGTCCAGGGTCAGCGCGCCGCCGGCCGGGAGGTAGCGCACGTGGTAGACGGAGTGCGGGTTGCAGCGCTGAAGATCGGCCATCTCCTCACAGCTCAAGGCATCGTCCCCGGCGGTCCGTTGGTAGAAGGTGAGCGTGAGGTTTCGGAGGTCCCCGCCCGAGCCGGCCCGGATGGTGATCACGGGGACGTCCACGGACCAGCTCGGCCGGCCGGTGAGGTCCACCTCCCAGCACTCCTTCTCGACGGCCAGGGGAAGGCAGTAGCACGTCTCCGGGACCGTGATGCTCGGCGGCGGGGTGGGGCGGCACAGAGGGTCCGCGCACGCCGCCGTCGGGTCCTCGCATGCAGCCAAGCGGCACGTCCCCCCGCACCCGTCTTCGGTGCCGTGAAGGCACCAGGTGACGCAATCGGTGGAGGTGTCCACGGGCGGGTCCACCTCAAGCACGGGCATCGTGTCCGTGTAGAGCCACGGGGTGGCCGCGCTGAGAGTGAACTCCACCGTGATGACATCCGCCCCGGACTGGCACGTCCCGGTGGCGCAGCCGTCGCCCTGGCGGGCGGTCACCTCCGGCCCGTCCACGAGCGCCACGCGGCGCAGGCTCCGCCGGTGCCGCGCCTCGAACTCGCCCGGGTCCTCCTCCGCGCCCGGGCAGCAGTTGAAGAGGGTCAGACAGTCGCCGTCACATTCTCCGCTGGTGCATCCGGTCAGTACCTCCGCAAGCCAGTGCAGGCCGTACTCGACCGCGCAGCACGTGGCGCCGAGAAGGACCGCGGTCACGGTGATGGTGCGAGGTATGGCCCGGGCCGGGCCGAAGCTGCCGCCGCCGGTCACCGCGTTCGTCACGGACCGCTTCACCGGGTGCGCGTCCAGGCCCTCCATGGACAGGACCAAGAGCCCGGCGAAATCAGCGGACTCCGGGACATCCGGGTCGTACCAGGGTGCGCCGTCCTCGGTCGGCGTGGTGTACGGGAGATCTCCTACGGTGGCCGCGGTGAACGTCTCGCACTTGCAGACGGTGGCCGAGGTGAGGGGGGAGCCCACGGTCTCCAGGTAGGTGGCCAGGCGGGCGTGGTTGGCGACCTCCACCCCGCCGAGCGTGAAGTAGTCGAGCAGCATCTAGAGCAGCCCTCCGGCTAGGGCGAGGCGGGAGGCGACGCGGTGCGCCGTCGTACGCGCGTCCCCTACCTCGTTGATGGTCACGTACTGGTTCACGACTGCCGGCTGCGTGCCGCGCGTCTGGGCAGTGCCGCGGAGCATGTCGAGGAGGCCGGACTGTTCCGCGAGCTCCGCCGCCCTCTTGGGCCGCGTGAGGGGGATGACGACCTCCGGACCGGCTTCGCCGATCAGGGCGTGGGTGGGGCCGAGGACCAGGCCGCCGTTGGCGAAGGGGAGGTACTTCCGTACGGAGGCCGGGATCCCGGACTTGATCTTGGACATGATCTGGCCTCCCACGTTGCCGATGGCGGCCACGATCCGGCCCGGTAGGGACCCGAAGAGGGAGACAAGCCCGCTGATCAGTGAGGACACGGCGCTGCGGGCGCTGCCGGCCGCGCTGGAGAACGCGCCGCCGATCCGGCTGCCGAGGCTGGACAGGGCGCTGCCGATCTTGCCGGGCAGGGCCCGGAAGAACCCCACCGCCGATGAAATCCAGGACGTGATCCGCGAGTTCGCGGCGTTGAACCCGGTCACGAGCCTGCTCACCAGGAACGTCCCGAACGAGGAGAGGGCGCTGCCGACGCGACCCGGGAGCGCCTGGAAGAACGCGACCGCCGAGGAGATCCAGGACGTGATCCGCGAGTTCGCGGCGCTGAACCCGGTCACGAGCCTGCTCACCAGGAACGTCCCGAACGAGGAGAGGGCGTTCGCGACGCGGCCCGGGAGGACCTGGAAGAACGCGACCGTGGTGGTGATCGCGGTGCTCAGCCACGTCGTCACAGTGGCCCACGCGACCTGGAAAGCGGTGAGCAGCAGCGTGCCCAGGGAGACCAGGGAGGCCCCGATCTTCTGCGGCAGCTCCGTGAAGATGTAGACGATCCCGGCAATGCCGGCGAGTACCCCGATCGCCAGGTACGCGATAGCGGAGGTGAAAGCGTCGAGGAGGAGCCCGGGGAGCACGGCCAGCCCGGCGACAATCCGGCCGGGCAGTTGGACGAAGAAGTCCACCACCGCCTGGACGCCGGCCGACGCCGTCTGAACCGCGAGGTCGAACCCCGATACGAACAGGTCGCCGACGGCGGAGCCCACGGCGCCCGCAGCCTCCACGATCCTCACGGGCAGTTGGGCGAAGAAGCCCACCACGGCGGAGATCCCGGATGACACCGCGCTCTTGGCCGACTCCCACGCGGAGGACAGGGCGTCCGAGATGGCCCCGCCGAGCTGCGAGCCCCACACCGGGACGGTCTCGGTGAAAAAGTTCACCACGGCATCCCACGCGATCTCCAGGTACGGCAGGATCTTGCCGCCCAGGCCCTGGAGTGCGCCGATGAGGGCGGTCAGGATCAGGCCGCCGATCAGCGCGGGGATCGCGGCTGCCCCGGCCGCGACCTTGAGGAGCAGAGGCCCCCAGATGTCCACCTTCTCCCCGATCTGGGACGCGAGGTCGAAGACGGCTTCGAACACCTTCGGGCCGTACTGGACGATGCCCTGGGAGATGGACACCGCGATCTGCTCGCCGGTCGACTTGAGGAGTGGGAGCGCGTCCTGGATGGCTTTGCCGATGTCCGCGAACTGGCTGAAGTCGCCGGTGAACAGGCCCTGAAATGCCTGCTTGAGTTCCCGGCCGATCGTCTCGAACTTGCTGCCCAGGTTGTTGCGGAGGTCGTCGCCGGCGCGCGTGGCAGCGCCGCCGAAATCGTCCATCTCCTTCGCCGCGGTCTTCAGGTCCAGCGCCTCAATGGCCCCCGCCAGGTCCTCGGCCTTCGTACCGAACAGGCCCACGGCGGCCTGGTTTCGCTTCAGCGGGTCCTTGATGGCGTGGAGCTTGTCCAGGATCTCCCCGAGCGCCTTCCGCGCCGAGGGGCCACCCTTGGCGAACGCCTCGGTGAGCTGCGTCGCGTTCAGGTGCATCGCCTTGAACGCGTCCACGACCCGCGTACCGCCCTGCGCGGCCTCGATCGAGAACTCCTTGAGGGTGTCGGCGATCACGTCCGAGTCGCGCGCACCACCACGTAGGCCCTGCTGGATCAGCCCGAACGCCTCCTGTCCGGAAAGCCCGAGCTGCCGAAACTGCGTGCCGTACTCCGTAACCGTGTCGAGCAGGTCTTCAGCGGCGTTGCCGCCCTGCTGGACGCTCTTGGTGAGGAGGTCGATGCCCTGCGAGGCGTTATCGACCAGCCCCGTTTTGACCATCTGGCCGACGGCGCGGGCAACCGCGCCCACGTCCTCCTCCATGAGCGTCCCGAGGTCGGCGATCTTCGTGGAGAGGGATTCCAGGCCGGGGAAGTCGCTCGGCGCGGCCAGACCGGCCCGGATCGCGGCCTGGACCGCCGCGGTGCCCTCCTCCACGGAATCCACCACACCGCGGGCGTAGAGCTGCCCCACCACCCGGCCAGCCGCGTCGGCGTCCTTCGTCCCCAGGCCGAGCGCGGCCCTGAGGGCACCGGTGAGCTTCTGCTTTTCGATGACGCCCTCAATGCCGGTCATCAGGGCTTTGCCGATGAGCGCGGCATAGGCAAGGACCGCCGCGATGACCGCGCCCCAGGGGCCGGCCGCCGTCAGACCGGCCCGGATACCGGCCATGGCCTCCGCGCCGAACCCCAACCCGATCTCACCGGCACCGGCCAGGGAGGACCGGAGCCGGGACAGCAGCCCCTCGGCCACCTCCCCGCCACCGCCGCCTCCGCCGGGCTCCCCCAGGTGAATGGGGATGGTGATCTCCCGCTGCGCAAGCTCCCGCAACCGCGCCTCGATCCGGCCGACGTCCAGGACCACCGTGGCATCGATCCGGGGAACCTCCAGGGACCGCAGACGCGACTGGACCCGGGACACGTCCACGTCGGCCTGGACGGAGATACGCGGGGCACGCACGCGGCGCAGCTGCGCCTGAATGTCCCGGACCAGGGCACGGGAGTCCGCGGCCACCGGCACCTGCGCGCGGACTTGGCGGATGGCCCGCTGGAGGGCCCGGCCGAAGCCACTCACGTCCGGGGTGACGGGGAGGGCGACGGAGTCCAGGACGCCGCGGCGGGACAGGCTCCGCTGGAGGGACCGGAGGTCCGCGACCACCGGCACCGTCAGGTCCGTGATGCCACGGACACCGGTCCGTAGGGCCCGCTCGAACCTGGAAAGGTCCGGGGCGACTTGGACGTTCGCGGCGGCACCGCGTAGACCGCCGTTGATACTGTTCCGGACAGTGCGCCCGACGTCCCGCATGGCCCGGGTCAACGCCCGCTCGATACCGGTGCCGACGTCCCGGGCCTGACGCTCCGCGTCCTCGACGTCCAGGTCTAGGGTGATCCTGGCGGACCCGTAATCAACCTCGTCACCGGCCACCGGGCAACCCCACAGAGTGTGCGTGTTGGTTGCCCGGCCCAAAACCAGACGGCGCGCCGGCGCCGCGGCGGCCGGACGCCCCCAGGTTAGCCGGTGGAGCAGGTCAGGAGCGCGACCCCGAGAACTGGCCGTCCTCCGCCGCCACCCGCGCCATGAGGGCCTGCGCCGCGGACATGGTCACCCCTCCCCCACCGGGAGGCGGCGCGGCAGCAGGCTCCTGGCGGGCGGGCGCGCCCCCCGGGCCGGCCGGGTGCGGCCCGGAGGCCCCGGCGGGGCGGGTAGCGCCGACCTGGTGGCGGCCGGCCGGACCGCCCGGCGGGGCGTAGAGCTCCAGCCGCGCCCGCTCCCGCGCGGTCTCATCCTCCGCCGCGGCGTAGATCTGCGCCTCCGCCGCGTTCAGAAGCCGCCTCAGCGGCCAGTCGTGCGGGCTGATCCCCTTGAGCGCGAGGCTCCCGTCCCACGCGTCCCAGCCTTCGGCGAGGGCCCGGCAGAGCCGCCAGACGACGTAGGAGGGCGGCGGCCTCCCGTGTAAAGCTCCACCGTCCAGTCCAGGAGCTGGAGGAGCGTCCGGTCCGGGAGACGCAGGTTCCATGCCGGCTTCGCTCCGCCGCCCTCGACGCCGTCCGCGTGCTCCCGCGCCTCCTCCCACGACTGGAAGGACTTGAGCGTCTTCCCGGCCTCGACGACGTCCACGCGGGTGATGAGCGCGGCGGACTCCGGAAGCATGAGCCGGGAGAGGAACACCCTCAGGCCGGTGGTCACCTTCCGCAGCTGTTCCACGTCCGCCGCGTCCAGGTCCTCCACGTCAACGCCGGACTCGCGTTTCTGCGTCTCCCGCATCTCCGCGTAGGCGTCCAGGTACTCGTCCCCCATCACCTCCGCCAGGAATTGCAGCTCCAGGCCGAGGCCGGGGATCTCCGCTACGTGCGGCTCAGTGTTGAGCGCGAAAGTCTTCCTCACGGGCCTAGTCCTTCTGTGCGACGCGCCATCACCCGGCCCACAACCAGCGGCGTACGCGTCCAGGAGACGAAGGGTAGCCGGGCCCGCGCGTGGCCGTGGACGGCACGGAGGCCGCTCCCCGCCCTCCCGGCATGAGGGGCCCCCGGCCAGGCCGGGGTAGAGGGGAGCGGCCTCCGCCGCTGCACTGACCAGCTCCCAGCAGGCTGACACGCCCACCCGGGAGGGTCAACTACCGCCCCAGCCGCAACGCGCGCTGGAGCCACGGGTTCGGCCGTGTCCCGGGATGCCGGACCAGGCGAGTGAACACGACATCCCCGCCGGCCTCGAACCGAAGCACGCCGTTTCGCTTTCTCGGGCGGATCAGGTGAGGCCTCGTACCCTCCAGCGTGAAGCGGACGGCCGGGTGATCGCACGTCACCACGCCCCGGAGGGCACCGCCCGGGCCCGGTTCCACCCGCCAGTCCACGTAGGCACCCATGGAGCCGGGCGCCTCCCTGGCGGCGATCTCCGCCACCTTCCGGGTCCGCTCCTCCAGGCGCCGCTCCACCAGGCCGTTGCGGAGCCGGAGCAACCGCGCGAGGGCGCCCGGGTTGATCCGCACCTCCACGCTCATGACGTCCCGTCCTCTCCCGGGCAGCGCCCGCACCCCGGCAGCGCCACGGTGACCCGCTGCTCCAGCCCGACGCACCCGCCCTGCGGCCCGACGATCGTCTGTGCGCCCATCACGAACCGGCGCGGCCGGCGCGGGTTGGGGCCGATGCCGGGCAGGCAGCACCAGAGCGCGGAGTAGACCGTGGCCGCGTCCACGTGCACCGCGCGGGCGGCCTCGGTCAGCTCCTCGCACGAGGGCGGGCACCCCTCCTCGTCCATGACCGGCGCGCACCGCAGGAGGGTGATGACGAGTTCGGCGGCGGTGAGCTGTGGCGGGACGCAGCCGCGGACGCCCTGGACGGTGGTGTCCATGGCCGGGAACCGGTCCCCGGCCGGATAGACCCGGGCCACGGACACGGTCAGCTGCCCCGGCGCGCCGCCCAAGACTCCGCCGCACCCCTCCAGGGCGTCACAGCCATCCCACGCCACAGCGCCGGGGATCACGCAGGCGCGGCAGGGACAGCCGAGGGCGCCGTCCACGCCCTCCTCCTTCGCGGCGTCCAGCGCGGCGCACACGCACCCGAGGACGGCCTCCGCCAGGTCGTGGACGGAGTACGGCGTGAGCGGCATGAACGGGCCTCCTACGGCCAGGTGGTGACGCGCGGACGCTTCAGGTCCGGCGAGTACACGCGCGAGGGCGAGCGCAGCTTGTACGGGTTGATGGCCATGAGCCAGGTGTCCACGACCGGGAGGCCGGTGAGGCCGGCGGCGTAGAGGAGCGTCGGGTCCTGGCGGTCCATCTCCACGCCCTGGCGGACCACCTTCGTGGCGTTCCGGTTCGCGCGGCACCCGCAGGAGCCGCCACCGCACCCCTTGAGGAAGTGGCAGGTGAGCTCGGACACGGCCGCCACCGCGGCGTCGTCCAGCGGCAGGCCCCACCGGTAGGTCACGGTGAGCGTGCCGGGCGCGCCGGGAGGCTCGTGCATCTCCTGGCACTTCGGCCACTGCTGGCCGCCGAGGCGCACCAGGCGGCCCGGCGCGTCCACCCGGTACTCCAGGCCCGGGACGAGGATATGACCGCCGTCGTTGACCTCCAGCACGTCATACACGGGGCCGGGGAGGTAGATCTCGGACAGCTCCGAGCACGAGCAGGAGCTCTTGCACCCGCACAGGGCGGCGTTGCGCCACACCCCGCCCGCGTCGATGTACGGCACCCACCCGCCCGTGGACGCACCGGTGACGGCCTGGAACGAGATCGGGCCGGCGGTGTCCAGGCAGGAGCGGGAGCACGGCCGCACCGTCACCGGGCACGGCCCGTACCGCATCCCCGAGAGGTGCCACAGGATCGTGGACGCCACCCGGGTCCACCGCTCGACGTCGGCCGGGTCCTGCTCGCTCACGTCGCAGCACAGGGCCGTGGGCCAGGGTTCGCACGGCCCGATCTGGAGACTCACCGCCGCCTCCTGGTCTCGTACGGGCTCGGTCGGCGGAACGTGGCCCGGATGTGACGGCCCACCATGCCGTTGGTGAAGGAGTCCGGCATGGTCGAGAGGAACGGGCTCGTCGTGTTGAAGTTGGGGCCGCGGTGAAGGACCTTGACGTCCCGCATCCGCGTCCCGCCGATCCCGGCCAGAACTCCGAAAGCCGTGCGTTTATGAAGCACGTCCAGGTGACGGCCGATCTCCAGCGCGGCCAGCATGCCGCGCTTGTTCACCGGGAGCGGGACGTGGAGTTCGTAGGACAGCGGGTCCTCATGGCCGAGCGACACCAGGAGGTCCCGCGTCTCCCGGAGCCCGCGCAGATACGAGCCGTTGCCGCGGGTGGCGTAGTACGCATCCACCTCCCGCACCGGCCCGCGGTGGAACACCGGCATGGACTCCACCGGCTCCATGAGAAAGAAGTCGTCGTTCGCGTAGATGAAGGTGTCGGAGACGCCTGGGTGCTCGCACACGGCGCGCATGGCCGCGGTGGTGTTCTTGTACTTCGTGTTCCCGGCCTGGTGGGTGGGGATGTGCTCCACGCCGCCCGCCCACGGCGGCCGGTAGCCGACCAGCCACACCCGCCGGTGCGGGAGGTTGGCCGCCATGGAGCGCAGCGCGTAGCGCAGCGACTCCCCGGAGCCGCCCTCCCGCACGGGGATGACGAGGTCCAACTCACCCATCAGGAGGCCATGCAGAACTCGCCGGCCACCGGAATGTAGGTGGTGGACGGCTCCGGCGGCGGCGTGGACGTGATGAAAGTTCGGCGGTGGCAGGTCGGGCCGAGGGGGGCGAGCATCGGGCCGGGGGTGCCGGCGGCGTCCTGCGCCTGGACGTCGTACGGGCCGGTCCCCCACTTCCCGCCCGCCCGGGTGGAGCCGGTGAGCTCCAAGTTCACGGCCTCACTGGCCAGTTCGAGGTCCCCGAGGAGACCGCCGGCGACCCAGGGCAGGAGGAAGTACACCCAGCTGCCGGTGGCGGCCTCGTCCTCACAGACGTCCTCGCCGAGGACGTCCGTCCAGACCTCCAGGGCGAAACCGCTGTTGCAGGGGATGGAGCAGGAGTCGAAGCCGACCGGCTTGCCCTCCCAGTCGAAGTAGACCGGGCTGCCGGTCATCATCTCGATGAGCTCCGGGGATGCCTGGAAGAACGTGAAAGTGAGGTCATACCCGTTGAGCGTCGGGCATCCCTTCTTATAGCCGCACTGGCGGCCGTTGGCGGCGGTGAACGTCACGTCGGTGCCGTCCTCGGTGTTCGCCGCCATCTGCACGGACGCGAAGCAGTCCGTGACGTAGGAGGAGTCGTCACCACAGACGGGGCGGCCACAGCCGTCCACGCGGGTGATCCGGACGGTAGCCGCGTTCGAGATGAGGGGAGCTGCCACGGTGGCCCTCCAACAGGGGAGTTGGACGGCTCGGCCCACAACCAGCAGCGAAGACGCCCGGCCTAACACCAGCGGCTACCAGGAGTCTAGCCGGGCCGCGCTCCGCTCACCCGGGTCAAGCCCCTCGGGCCCCGGGGCGCGCCCTCCTGGCCCGTACGCGGGCGCACACGGCCTCAAACTCCGTGAGGTTGGCCTGGTAGTCGAGGGTGCCCGCGTGCGCGCGTGCAGCAGCCGACACCGCCCCGTACGCGGCCGGGTCGTCCAGGCGGCGAATCTCGGCTACCCACCGGGCGGTGTCGTCCCGGTCGACGTACACGGCGGCGGTACCGAACGCCTCCCGCATCCCGGGGAGCGGGGACGCGATGACCGGAATCCCGCAGTGCATGGCCTCAACCCCCGCGCGACCGTAGGACTCGGTGGTCGACGGCATGAGGAGGACCCGTGTCCGCCCGTACACCGCACGCGGGTCCATCCGGTCAACCACCTCGACGTTCGGCAGCTGAAGGTCCACGGCGTGGCCGGCGGCGCGCACGAGGAGGAACCCCACCTCCGGCATGCGCGCGGCGACCGCGGCCAGCACGTCGGCGCCCTTTGCCACCGTGGACCCAGACAGCGTGACCAGACGGCCGGACTCGGTGCGGTAGCGGTCCGGGTCGATCGGCGGCGGGAGCACCACGACGCGGCCGGGAACGTCCCCGTAGTGGCGGCGGCACGCCCAGGAGGGGAACCACGCGGCCTCCGGGCTCCCCAACTCCCGGTTCTCGGACATCCCGTGGACCATGAGAACGTGGCCGGGGTGCGGCACCTGGGCGACGATCCGGGCGGCGCGCCGGTCCCCGTGATGCGTGATCAGGAGCTCCGGCCGCGCGGACCGGATCGCGCGGCGCCAGTGCCGGAGCGGCCAGACCGTCACACCGTCGACCGTGCGCGGCTCACCCGGCTCCCGGATGGTGGTCACCACCTGCACGTCATGCCCGGCCGCAGCCAAATACCGAATGTACTCGCGCGTCGTGATGAACGCGCCCGTGGGCAACCCGCCGTGCCCATAGACGGGGAGGATCGCCACAATCCTCATGGGGGCCCGGCGCCCCGCCCGACGCGCAGGATGTTGGGCGGGGCGGGCAATCTCGGTGGTCATAATTCTCCCATAGCTGGTGATCTCCTACGGGGCGGTGCGAAGGAACCGCCAGTTGGGGTCAGGCGGTGGGCTGGTATCGGAGCGGGTCCACGCGGTACGTACGTCCGCAGCCCCCGCCATCACTCGACGCCCGGGAGCGGCGCGGCGGTCTCGTCCAGGCTCGCCAGGTAGGCGGCCTCGTCCACCTCCTCGTAGCCCAGCTCGGCGTACGGCGTGGCGTTCTTCAGGTTGTAGACGGCCTGGACTCCCTCGCCGGGGCGGGTGAAGTACCGCGCCCCGCTTGCGTTGTCGCTCACATCGGCCCCCTCAGTCCGAGATCTTGTGGAAGAACACGTACGGGTTGTTGATCGTCGCGGCCTGCAACGTGCCGCCCGCGATGTTGCCGGACAGGGCGCCGACGGTGCGGACGATGATGCCGCCCGTGGTCTGCACGCGGCGTGTGATGGCGCCCTGGCCGCTGTGGCAGGTCTGCATGGACGTACCGGTGTTGAGGGCGTACTGCGCCTGGCAGAGGACGTCGAACCCGATCAGACCCTGGCCGTCGATCTGGAGGCCGAGCGAGACCCACGCGTTGACGTTCGGGTCGACGTTGACGCAGACCTGGCCCCGGCCGGTGGCCGTGACCTCGTACACCCCCGGCTCCGGGAGGACGGCCGCGGCGCCGGTGGCGACCCATTGGCCGGTAAGTGGCAGGCTGATCTGCGCGCCGCTGATCTCTCCGTTGACCGGGGTGAGGCGGGCGCCGATCTGCCAGGTGTCCGGGCAGTCCTGGCCGCCGGTGTCCGTCACATCCACGTCCACGGACCGGGAGGCGCCCACGTTCCCGCCGGGGGCGATCCCGGACGGGACGGTGCGGGGCACCAGCAGCCCGTCCGGCGAGACGGTCAGGGCGTTGCACGCCTGCGGGTCGACCGCGGGCGTGCCGCTGCTCACGAGTGATGCGTCGGTTCCTGCCATCTCTCCGCCTAGCGATAGGTCCAGTTGAGGAGGTAGGCCGTGCTGGCGGTGGCCCCGGTGAACGAGGCCACCGCCAGTGCCTGATCTCGATCCTTGGAGACGGACCACGTCATCGTGACCCCGGCCGGGATGGGGACGCTCGTGCCGTCCGACATGGTGACCAGGACGCTGTCCACCAACGCCGCGATGCTGACGCTCTGCAAGCCAGGGAAGGCGCCGGCGAGGTTCTGCACCGCAGTGCCCGTTACGTTGCGTACGCCGGTCAGAACGGGCTGGTCGGGCTGCTGGCCGCAGACGGTGACGGTGCCCGTCGTCGTGTAGGCGGTCGTACCGTCGAGCCCGGTGTCCAGGAGCCGGGTCAGCTGCCCGGTGGTGTTGTCCACGGTCCAGTGCCGCAGGAACGGCCTGGTGCCGGCCGGGGCAACGTCGCATAGAGGCTGGACGATGCGGTCCACCTCCGCGACGCTCGGGGCCTGCGTGCACGAGGGGCAATCGCCGACCGCTCCGACCGGGGTGTACGGCTGCCCATCGAGGGTGCGGTCTACGGTGGTGACGATGGCGCCGTTCGCGCAGTCCAGCACCCTCACGCGCTCGAAACGGTTCCCGCAGCCTGCTGCCGGCGCTGCGGGGACGGCGGTGATCCCGAACTGGTCAAGCGTCCAGGATTTCCGGGCGCCGTCCTGGTTGGTCTCCAGGCCGACCGCGTACATGATGCGCCCGGCGAGGAGTTCCGCCATCGCCACGTCGGCGGTGAGGACGACGGTCTGAGACCGGCCGACGGGGAAGTTGTTGGCCACGGCGACGCTGTGGACCATGGTCGGGCCGTTGAAGAGGCCGACGGTGCCGTCGGCCAGTACGCCCGCGTCCGGCCCGTCGTTCGTGACGTGCGTGCTGATGGTGAGCGTCACGGTGTCCGTGTCGCAGCACGGCTCCTCGACGGTGACGAGGCAGGCGGTCGCCCGGAACGTGCCGTTCGCGCCGCCCGTCGCCGACTCGGGCAGGACGACCGATCCGCCGTCGAAGAACGCCGTCCCGTCGACCGGCGTGTCCCACGTCAGATTGGGGAACCGCTTGTGCAGAGGCGTCGGATCGGTGTTGGCGACGGTGACGGTGAGCGGCAGCGGCGTGGAGTCACACAGGGTCTCCGTGGTCACCGTGCGGCAGGGCTCCGCGCACACGCCCACGGTGCCGGTCGGCTGGTAGGGGCTGCCGTCGAGGAGGTAGTCCGTGTGGCCGGTGATCGCCCCGGCCTCGTCCCTCCGGTAGTCCCGGATCATCTGGACGACCGTGCCGTCCGCCTGGACGTCGCAGAGCTGCACGATGTCCTGCTCGGGCTGCTCCACCCCGGCCGGACACACGGTCACTTCCCCCTGCGGGGTGTACGTGGCGCCGGTGGTCGCGTCCACCAGGCGCACGCCGGCGATCGTGCCGTCCGCCGCGTAGGAGTACTCGATCAGGACCAGGCCGAGGACGTCCGCGGTGGCGGAGTCCACGTCGCAGAACGTTCCGCTCACGGTGATGGTGCCTGAGTCCCCGCATGCCACGGTTCCGGCCGGCGGCGCGCCCGCGGAGAACGCGCCGGTGCGGAGGTTGAGCCACCCCTCGCTGGTGACAGTGCCCGCGCAGTCCCGGACCACGGTCACGGCGATGGGGGTGCCGTCGGGGAGGCAGAGTCCGACCGTGGCCGTGGGCTGCGTCGGGGAGGCGCACGGCGCGCCGTCCGGGCACACGCCGATGTGCGCCCCGCCCGGGAGGGCGACGGGCCCGCCGGAGACGGCGTCCACGATGCGCGGGAACCCGGACGCGGCGCCGTCCGCGTCGTAGACCTGCTCCGCCCGGACGTGCTGCAACACGTTCCCGGTGGCGTTGTCCAGAACGCACAGGGGCCAGGTCTGGACGCTGCTACCCGGCTCGGCGGCGGTCGCCCCGCAGGAGGTGAGGGTGCCGACCTGCACGTAGGCCGCCCCGGTGGCGGGGTCCACCAGACGGGTGCCGACCCGGTCGCCGCTGATGGTGTCGTAGACGGGCTCCACGAGGACGGTGGCAGCCACCGTGCCGTCCGGGAGGACGTCGCAGAGGAGGACGGTCTCCACGTCCACGCGGGGCGTAGCCGCCGCCCCCGAGACAATGACGGGCCCCTGCCCGCAGCATCCGGCCATTACAGGGTCACTCCCCTGGTGTAGGTGACGGTGACGATCCCACTCACCGCCGTGATGGTCAGGGGGCCGGCCAGGAGCGCGTCCCCCTCCTTCTGCGTGGACCAGGTGACGGACTCGCCCTGGAAGAGCGTGGACGTGCCGTCCGCCGTGGTGATCTCGCCGGTGCCCGTGTGGGCGGTCGCGGTGACGGAGCGCAGCGCGGCCACGGTGGCGGCGTCCCACGTCCCGCCCATGAGGAGCTCCACGCGGCCGGCCTGGACGCCGAGCGCGGGCTCCGCGCCCTCATCCACGGACGTGCAGTCCACAGGCGCCGTGGGCGTGTACGGCGCGGCCAGGTCCGAGGTGTAGGTGCCGATGCTCGTCAGGACGCCTGTGCAGTCGACGGCCAGGAGTTCCACGTACTCCGTGTCCGCGAGGCCGTCCCCGTCCGTGTCGTCACACCGGCACGCGGAGAGGACGTTCTCTGCCGGGCACTCCGGCTCCGGCCCGCCGCATACGCCCACGGCGCCGGACGGGGTGTACGGGGTGACGCCGTCCAGGGCGGTGTCCGTGACGGTCGGGGTGTCCGCGCCGGGCTGGAAGGTGAGTTGCCGCAGGAACGGCGCGCTCGTGCCGTCCGTGGCCAGGTCGCAGAGCTGGACGACCTCCGTGTCCGGGCCGGGCGCGGCTCCTCCGCCCCCGCTACCGTCCCCGCTGCACGTGCCGACCTCGCCGCGCACCTCGTACAGGCTGGTGCCGTCCAGGGCCAGGTCCCGGGTACCGGTCGGAGCGCCCGCGCAGTCGAACACGATCGCGCGGAGGAACGGAGTGGACTGGACCGTGAGGACGTCGGAGCGCACGTCCTCCGGCAGCACCAGCAAGTCCCTGTTAAGCGCTACCCCGGGGCTGCGGTCAGAGATCCGAACCGTCACCGCGCCCGAGGCCGGGGCCACGAACTGGACGGGCGCCTCGGCCACGAACCCGGGGCTGGCACCCGCTCCGTTGCTGATGTTCCGCGTCTGCGACGCGATGACGGTTGTACCGTCCAGGACCTCCACCAGGTACACCGCACTCTGGGCGGCGGGGTCGGGCAAGCCGATGCCACCCCATGAGGTCGAGAACCGGAACTGATAGCCGATGCCCGGGAGGAGGCCGCTGACGGTACGAGCCGCAACGCCGTTCGGCGGCACGTCGCCGCCCGAGTAGGCCAGGACGCCCCCGGCCGTCACGTTGCCGGTCAGGGTGAAGGTGCCAGCGGGCAGGGGGATCGGCGGCGCCGGCGAGTACACCAGGTCACAGAGCTGCGTGAGCTCGGTGTCCCCGCACGGCTCGGGTTCCGGGCAGCACGCGGCGTCTCCTCCGCTCCCGCACGGCACGAGGCGCTGCCCGGCCGGGATGGTGTCCTGGCGGTCGCCGTTCTCGTCCAGGTAGTACACCTGGCCGCCGGGCTCGATGACCTGCGTCCACACCCGCGGCTCGTAGTCGTAGGTGGCGATGACGTGCAGGATCATCCCGGCCTCGTTGGGCGACGGGCAGGAGACGGCGGGCTGCGTCTCCAGGATCTGCACGACGATCTCGTTCTGACCGGCGCGCCCTCCGGGAACGGCGGTCGGCGGGAACGCCCATGCCGGGTTGGCCAAGAGGCCGCCCGCGACCGGCTGCCACGCACCGTCATTGAGACGCCACTGCTGGACCTTGTTGTCCGCGTTGAGGACCGTCGCGGCGATCCGGATCGTGTCCGGGGCGACGTTGGCAGGCAGGTTCCACGAAGCGCGGGTGTACCAGGTGCCGGGGACCGGCGGCGACGTCTCCCCCGCGGTAGGGCAGACGGTGCGGTTGGCGTGCGGGCTCACCCAGTGCGCCTTGTTCGGCGCGGTGTCCGTCGCCGTCCACACCGGGTTGGGCGTTACCCGGTACATCGGGTGCCACAGGCCCGTCAGGTCCGGCGCCCACTGCCAATCCGTGTCCACGCCCGAGGCGGCGTTGGCCTCGTTCGTCAGGAACTCGCTGCTCCCGGACTCGACGACGCAGACCTGACGCGTGATCCGGTCCGGGCTCGGGCACTTCGTCAGCTCGGAGCCGGCCGGGAGCGTGTACGGGTCGCCGGCGAGATCGGTGAGCCGCTGCTTGACCAGGTCGCCGCTCTGGTCGTCATAGACGCGCTCGGCGATGACCTGGCCGGTGATCTCCCCGTTCGCCTGGTCCCGGACGCACAGGAGCGCCGTCTCGACGTCCACGCGAGTCTCCGGAGGCGGAGCCTCACAGCACTCCTGCGCGGGGGTGCACTGGCCCACCTCACCGGTGACGGTGTAAGGCAGCCCGTCAAGGGTGGTGTCGTGCGTGGCGATGACCTCGCCGGTCTCGCAGTCCACGGTCTGACGACGCATGAACTGCGTGGTGCGGGGCAGGGCGATGTCGAGACGGCCCGTGACGTAGTTCGGGCCGCCGCCGTCGCGGACCTCGATCTCCACTGTGTTCGGCCCGGCCGTGACGGGGATCTGCGCCGTACCCGAGGTGGCGGGCTGGTTCCACTGCCCGTACATCCCGGCGTCGATGCCGTTGATGCGGACGCGGGCCGCGCCGTCGCCGCGGAACGCCACGGACTGGGCGACGGCCACACCGTCCTCCGGCGCCGTGAACGTCTTCCGCAGCACCCAGCGGACGGACCAGGTGTCATAGCCGGTCCCGGATCCGGGCCCGCCGCCGTTCTGGTCGGCGCGGGGCGCGAGCGCGGGCACCCCCATGGTGGTGCCGTAGCGGGCCGGGTACGGCATCGCGGCCTCCGGGCCCGCGCCCGGGTTGGCGCCGGTGAAGCTGACGACCTCCCATCCGTCCGCGTTCGGCCGGTTGGCCGGGTCGAGCACGGTGACCGTGTCGGTGGCCACGGTGTCACACAGCAAGGTCGAGGAGGCGTCCCGGCACGGCTCGGCCGCCGGGGTGCAGGTGCCGACCGCGCCGGTGGGCGTGTGCGGGGTGACGCCATCCAGGAGCGTGTCCGTGACGGAGGTCACCGCACCGTCACAGTCGCGGCAGACGGTACGCAGGAACGCCGTGGTGACGGGGGTGACGAGGAAATCCCCGACAGCGCGTTGCGTGGTGTTGAGGCCGCCAGTCCCGTCAGTCGCAAACTCCAGCTCCGTGACCGGGCCGGGGTGCATGAACCGGGAGACCGGAGACGTCTCCGACACCGGGCCGGCCGTCGCTACGGAGGAAAGCATGCGGGTGGCGGGATCCCAGAGGTGTTCCGGGGCGAGCGACACCAGAACGGTGCCGGGCGGCATCACCAGGACACCGACACCGGTTGACCGGCGGCCGACGCGCGCGCCCCACTCCACGCTCACCGCGCGGTCGAACGTGACCGGCAGCGGTCCCGCGCTCGGGGACGGGAGCAGCGCCACCGGCCACCAGTTCTCGATGGAGCTGGTGCCGCTCGCGACCGACCAGCTCACCCCGTTGGCGAGGGTCCCGGACCGGGCCAGGGCCGTGTTCGCGGGGGCGAGGATCGGCGCCGTGTCCGTGTTGGGCGGCACGTCACACAGCGGGACGGTCCCGCAGTCACGGCACTGGTTCGCACAGCGGCCCACGGCCCCGGCCGGGGCGTACGGGGCGCCGTCCAGGCCGTAGTCGGTGTGCCCGGTGATCTGCCCGCTTGCCGAGTCGCGCCGATAGTCCCGTACGAAGGCGGTGACCGTGCCGTCCGCCGTGGTGTCGCAGAGGACAGTGAGGTCCTGCTCCGGCTGCTGCTGGCTGCCTCCGTCCGGGCAGCGGCGCAGCTCCCCTTGGAGCGTGTACGTGTTGCCGGTTCCCGGGTCGACCAGGCGCACGGAGGCCAGGGAGCCGTCCGTGTTGTAGGAGTACTCGACCAGGACGAGGCCGAGGACGTCCCCGCTGGCGGGGTCGGTGTCGCAGAGGAGCCCGGCGAGTTCGAACGCGCGGGAGTCTCCGCACGCCATGGCGCCGACCGGGGGCGGGCCGCTGGTGTAGGTGCCGGTGGTGAGGTTGAGCCACCCGTCTTGGGTGACCGTGCCCGCGCAGTCCCGGGTGACCAGGACGGCGAGCGGGGTGCCGTCCGGGAGGCAGAGGCCGAGCGTCGCGGCCGGCGTCGTCTGCTCCTCACACGGCGCCGGACCCTGGCCGTTGTCCTCGGCGCACACGCGGACGGTGCCGGTCACCGGGTGCGGCGTGACGCCGTCCAGGGCGAAGTCCTCATACGTGGCCGTGCCGTTGAGCCACGTCATGCGGCGGAGGAACGGCCCGCCGTCGTCGCAGAGGGTCAGGGTCTCCGTCTCCTGGCACCCGTACTCGCAGCCCACCGGCGAGGTGGGCGTGTACGGGGTGGAGGGGTCGTCCTGGTAGGTGAGGACGAGCTCTGCGGAGCCGTCCGGCTTGATGCACCACAGCTCGGTGTACGTGGTGTCCGCGGCGCCGTCGCCGTCCGTGTCGTCACACCGGGTCCGGCACACGGTGTCCAGGCACCCGGCGTCGCACGGGCCCGAATCGGCCGGGGCCGGGCCGGGCGTGAACACGCCGGAGAGCGGATCAAGCCACCCGACCACGGCCGGGGCCCCGGCGTCCTCGCCGCACTCGGCGCACCCGGAGCGCACCACCACCAGGACCGTGGAGCCGTCTTGGCGGCACAGGGTGGTGGAGGTGATGGACGGGGAGCAGCAGCCGCCCGTGTCGCACGGGCCGGCGTCGGCGGGTGCCGGGCCCGCCGTGAACGTCCCGCTGGCCGGGTCGATCCAGCCGGCCACGGCCGGGTCTCCGGCGTCCTGGCCGCACTCGGCGCACCCGGACCGTACGACCAGGAGCACGGTGGTGCCGTCCGCCCGGCACAGCGGTGTGGAGGCGATGGACGGGGAGCAGCAGGCGGTGAGGTCCACGGGCGTCCCGCCGCCACCCCCCGGAGCGCACCGGATCGGCTCAACTGCCACGGGTCAGACCTCCCGGTGGGCGCGGCGGGCGTGGATCTCCACGCCGCGGGGTGAGTCGAAGGAGCGCGGGCATGCCGGGCACGGGTGAGGTTTCGCGGCCGGGTCGCTTGAGTCGCTGTCCCCCGCCGTGTCCCCGGTGTCCGCGTGGGTGTCCCCGCTGGTCGCGGCCGGTACCGGTCCGGCCGTGTCCTCCCGTCCGGGACGCGGGTCCCCGGACGTGTCCCCCACGATGTCCCCGGTGTCCTCCAGGGTGTGGAGCTCCCCAGCCTCGAACGTGGGGGCATCCTCCAGCGGCGCGAAATCCGGGGGTGGGAGCGGGGCGGAGTCCGGGCCGTACAACGAGGGCGGGACCTCCGGGAGCGGCTGGCCCGGTGCCGCCTCCCGGAGGCCGTCTACGGTCGCCACACCGGTAAGCTCCGGCGCGCCCTGCGGCGCCGGCGGCGTGGGTTCCCCCTCCACGGCCACGTAGGCGCGGCCGTCGACCAGGGAGCCGCGGAGCAGGTCTTCCGGCATGTCCGTGAAGAGGTGCGGCGGTACGCCGAATGCCGAATGGCTGACGGTGCGGACCTTCGGACGCTGCGCGACGGCCCACCGGGCGAAGGGCACCCGCAGGTGCCGGGCCGGCTGGACGGTGATGATCGTGTTCACGCGCATGCCTCCACCTGGATCGCGCACACGGTGCACGTCGTGCCGACCACGTACGTCCGCTCCACGAGCACGCGCCGGTCGTTGTTCCGGATGTTCACCGACGCGGACCGGTCCGGGATGACGTCGAGTGGGCCGCGCCGGATATGGACCGGCCCGGTGATGTACAGCCACGCGGTGCCCGGTTCGGCGGGGATGCCGCCAGGGCCGGTGTTCTGCGCGCTGTAACCGGCGCCGATGACCGCGCAGTTCCCCGCCAGGGTGCGGAGCGTGCCCGTGGCCGGGTCCTCGCGCAGCACGTTGCAGCAGCCCAGTAGCGCGGCCACACCGGCCGGCACGTGGAGGGTGCCGATGCCGCCGTAGGACTCCGCCAGGCAGCCTTCCAGCGCCGCTACGCCCTGGGCGACGGACACCGGGCCTGCGGCCGGGGTGAGGTCCACGACGTCGGTGGTGAGCCGGTTGGACCAGAACGCGGCCTCCAGGCCGTGCTGTTCGCCGAGGTCCATCGTCGCGCGGGCGTGTGCCACGGCCTCCGTGTAGGTCCAGCCGAGGGTGGAGCATTCGGCGCCGGCATACAGCGTGATCGGGGCAGCGTGCTCCACGGTGGGCCGGCAGAAGTGCTTTTCGGGCCGCTCCCCTGGCGACTCCTCCCCGGGGGAGTCGTCCGTCAGACACGGGTCCTGCCATTCCAGGACGGGGCAGCAGCCGAGCGCCATCCACTCCACGCCCATCAGCTCGTGGACGTCCTCGACGTCGTCCACGGTGGTGCAGGCGTTGAGGATGCCGTGCGGCAGCGGGGTGCCTGGAATGGGCTGGACGAGTTTCCGCATCCCTGCGGGCATGCTCCACCTCCGTGGACGTCATCAGGGTGTGGCGGGCCCGCGGTCGGGTCGCGGGCTCGCCACAGACCAGGTGGTGGAGGTCAGCTCATCGCGCCGGCGGACTCGCCCGCGGCGCAGACCATCTCCAGTTGGGCGCCGGTCGCGCCGTCCGGGCAGACGGGGACGGTGACCAGGCGGGTGTCCACGGAGCGGTCGACCAGGGCGGTGCACTCCTCCGCGAAGAGGGCCGTGTAGTCGTTGTACCGGAACTTGGTTGAATCATGAATTACCCCCAAGTTCACCTCCTCGCCGCGCCCGATCACCAGCGAACCGCTCGGGTACATCAGGAACTTGACGGCACTCGGGAACGCGGTGGCCGGGGTCAGGCCGCCGATCTCGTCCGGCACGGCCGGGTTGAGGCCGCGCGCGAACTGGACGCGCACGCCCAGCTTGGAGAACGTGTCCTGGATGCAGTTCGGGTCCAGGTCGCAGATGTTGACGCCGTTCTGGCGGGCCAGGTCCGCGAGGAAAAGCTGACGGGACCAGTACGGGAACACGACCTCCAGCGCGGTGGACTCGCAGAGGCTGTGACGCTCGATCATGTCGGCGCTCTGGAGGGCGACCGCGGCGAACACCGCGGACAGCGCACCGAACGACGGGTCCAGGGTGACCTGGGTTGCGGCGTTGAGGGCCTGCTGGAACAGGTACTGCTTGACGCGGATCTCGTGCGCCACCATCGCATTGCGCAGGTACCAGCTCACGAGCTCCGGGAAATGCCTCTGGGTGAGGATGCCGGCTTCCAGGCAGACGCCGATGGCGTCGCAGCGGACCTCGACCGGGTCGGGGCACGGGATGCGGTAGCACGGCTTCTCGGCGCCGTTGATGTCGTCGGCCTCCGTGTGGACCCACGTCATCGCGGCCACGTCCAGGCTGAGCGGCTTGTAGTAGCGCAGGCCGCCGCGGGCAAGCTGGATCTCGGGGGCGTCCCAGAGGAGGTCCGGGCACGCGGTGTCCGTCAGCTCGTAGATCGTCTCCGACGGCGCGCACCAGCCGCCGGACGCGACCAGGTCCCCCTGCGGCAGGCGCCGCTGGTTCGAGGCGGTCAGGGACACGGTGGTCCCCTCCGGCGCGCTGGAGCTGTCGGTGACAATGAGCTCCTGCGAGTACGGGTGCCGGTAGCTGATGACCTGCCCCACCCCACCGCCGGCGGTCTTCAGGGCGTTGGCGCGGCTGATGATGCCGGCGGTGATGTCCCCGAAGTCCAGCGGCGCGCCCGGCGTGTAGCCGGGGACGTCCACCGCGGCGGTGATGCGAGTGGTGGGGGCGGGCGCCTCGGGCAGGACGCGCGGCTGGACCCGGCGGACCGCGGAGAGGTTGAGCGCGGGGCGGGCGACGGCGGCGGCCGTGGCCGTGGGCGCCGGGGCGGCCGGCTGCTCGGGCGCGGCCGGGGCGGGCGGGGTGGTGTCGGTGGAGGCGGCGGTCTCCTCGCCCTCAGTGCTCTGTGCCGGGGGCTGCTCCGTGGAGGGCTCGTCACCGCGCACCCGGGCGGCCATGGCCTCGATCTCGGCGGCGGCGGCCTCGGCGGCCTCACGGCGGGTGCGCTGCTCGGTGCGGATGGCCTCCGCGCCAGCGGCGAGCGCGCGCATCTGCTGGAGGGAGTCGTCGGTGGCCTGGTCCTGTGCGGCCAGGGCCGCGAAGGTCGAGGAGGAGACGCTGAGCGCTTCAGTCAGGTCCTCGTCCGTGAGGGTGGTGAGGAACGCAGAGTCGGAAAGCTGGGTGAGGTCCTGCGGGAGCTCGAACTCGGCCATGGGTCGGGTCTCCAGAGTTGAACTGGGGACCCGGCCCAAAACCAGCGGTCTGCTAGGGGTGAATAGTAGCCGTCGACCAGGTGCGACGGCAGGACGCTGCTACCGGGTGGCCGGTGCTGGGCCGGCCGCGGCCTTGAGGGGGGAGCCTGACGCGGTGAGCGCGGCGCCCAACGGGTACACCACGGTCCCCTCACCGGCAGCGCGGACGACGGCGCCCTCCACGGTGCGGTCATCCGCGGCAGCCTTGAGCGGCACGCGGTCACCGGCGTTGCGTACGGGGGTGGCGGCGACAACGACCGGGCCGTCACCGCCGTGGAGCACAACCTCGTAACTCCCCTTCGGCCAGGAGAAGTAGACGGCATCCCCCGTCTTCTTGTCCCGGACCACGCTGGAGGCATAGCGGTCAGCTACGGCCTCACTCGTTCCTGCTGAGGAGGAGGTGAAGGCAGGGCGGGTAGCCGTGCCGGCCTTCGGGATGACCTCAAAAGTCTGGCGCTTGTTCTGGCACGCGCACGCCATGGCGGTGCTCCTTTCTCGGGGTAGGGGTCAGAACCGGGCCGGGGCGCCGGCCGGGGTGGCGGCGAAGGCCGCGGCAAGCCGCTCCACCTCCGCGCGCCGTGTCTCATCGCGCTCGGTCTGGCGGCGGGTCAGGGCGTCCAGGAGGCCGTCCAGAAGCTCCGGCCGCGCGGAGAGGGCGGCGGCGACCTCTTCCAGGCCATCGGCCGCCGGGGCCGGGCGCTGCGCGGCCGTGTCGGTGGTGGGGGGTGTGCTCGCGCCTGCGGGCTCGGCGGCCGGGGCGTCGCGTCCGGGAGCGACGGCGGCGGAGGCCGCGAGCGCCAGATTCGAGCGCTCCACCGCGGCGGCCAGGAGCGGGGAGGAGTGGCCGGGCACGGGCACGGAGAGAACAGCGCGGAGCTGCCAACGGCCGTCCGGGGCCTGCCGCATGTGGTAGCTCGGCTGGCACGCCGTAAACACCGTCCGGTCCCACTCGCTGAGCCACGGGGCCGCCGCGCCCGAAAACCACAAGCCGCGGTCGTTGAGGCCGCACGTGACCACCGCCGCCACCGTGCGGGTGTCATCGAACTGGCAGGAGGCGGTGTCGCATTCCGCGCCGTCCCGGGAGTGCGGGACGTTCATGGTGAACGCGCCGGCCTTGACGTACGTCCCGTCGTCGAGCTTGAACCGCGCCCGGAGGAAGTGCGTCATGTCCAGGGCGCCGAGGGACTCGATGGTGAGCTGGCGGCCGGGGTACCCGGCGTGGGGCTCCCCGGCCTGGGCCACCCATCCGTAGATCCGGCCGCCGCTGTAGTGGACGCCACCGCTCCCGGGCGGCAGCTCCTCCAGGGTCGGCTCACGGAACCAGGCCGCGGGCATGGGGTCGGCGTCCTGCATCGCCGTCCAGGCGGAGGCGACGAGCTCCCCCATCACCTCATCGGACACCGGGTGCGTGTGCAGGGGCGCGGAGGCATCCACGGCGGCGGAGGCGGTGGTGTCGGTCTGCTGGCCCTCGGGGATGGAGGAGGCGCCGACGTAGAGGCCGGGGCGGAGGCGGACCAGGTGGCCGTCCTTCACCGCGGCGTTGAGGTGGCCGCGGGCGGTGGACACCGCGATCTGCACCATGCGGGCTACCTCGGCGGCGCCGACCGGGGACGGGGCGGAACGGACGTAGTGGACGACGCGCTTGCGGGTGTCCCCGGCCGCCGTCACCTCCTGCGGCGCGGCGGACGCGGCGGACGCCGGGGCCTGGTCGTCCAGGGGGTCCAGGACGATACGGGCGCCCGCGAACGCGGGAACGGCCACGAGTGTGGCGCCACGTAGCCGGGCGCGGGTGATCCGGACCAGGAGGTCCCCGGAGGTCTCGGAGTGCACGACCACACCGGCCTCCGGGTCGTCCGGGTCTCCGGCGGCGGCGGTGAGGACGCCTGCGCCCTCGAACGCGGCGCGCACGGACGCCGCGGTGACGGCACCGCCGGGGCCGGTGATGAGCTGCGCGGTGTGGGCCAGGCGCGCCGGGTGGCCGCCCGCTGCGGTCCAGGCGGGGGCGGTGGACGCGGTGATCATCCATCCGCCGTCGTCCAGGCGCAGCAGGGACGCGGACGCGAGGGAGGCGGCCAGCACCAGGCCCCCGTCCTCGGCCAGGGTGCGGTCCACGAACTCGATGTCCACGTCGTCCAGGTCGACGGACACGCCCAGGGGGGCCTCCTCCTCCAGGAGCATGGCGGCCTCCTCGCCGGCGTCCTGGCTGAGGTAGAGGACCCCGTCTCCGGTGATGCGGTCCCCGTCCCGGCCGAGGACGGTGATGGCACCGGCGAGTTCCGCGCCCTCGTGCCCGCGGAGCATCTCGTCCGCGTACTGGAGCGGCCACGGTCCCGGGCCAGTCCACTCCAGCGCGCCGGGGGCGAACACGCGGCCGTCGCCGGTCTCCTGGTTCTCGAACGCCAGGGCCGTGGTGCCGGGTGTGCTCCAGGCGCGGGTGGGCAGGCCGGCCGCCGCTGTCACCTCGGTGGGCATGGTCTCCTCCTCGGAGGTCAGGGGGATGTCGATGTGGTCGCCGGCGAACGCGATGCGGACGCGGTCGAAGGTGATCGGGCCAAGCCGTTCCTCCAGTTGTGCGAGGAGGGCGGGGTCATCGCTGTATGCGGCGCATACGTGCGGGACCCACGGGGAGTGCTGGGCGGGGAGCTCGGGCCGGTCGTGGGTGTCCTCCAGGGCGCTGGTGACGGCCCGGTGGAGGTCTTGGAGGCGGGGGGCGTCGGGCGGGGCGTCGCGGTCGTCGCCCACGGCCCACACCCATGACGGGGAGTCGGTGCCGGCGTTCCAGTGGTTCGCGCCGAACACTCGGCCGGTGACGGGGCTGTTGAGGTCGGCAAGCCGGGAGCGGACGCCGTCCGCGAGCTGCTGGCGCTGGTCCTCGCTCCACTCGGTGCCGTTGTCGCCGAGGAAGTAGAGGGTGAGGTGGAGCTCGCCCGCCGTCTCCGCGTCCTCGATGGCAAGGCGGTCGGCGTCCGCCGTGGTGGGGATGAGCGCGACCATGGCGCCCTGGAGGTGGCTGCCGTCGGCTGCGGCCACCAGCGCACCAGCATCCACACGGGACTCCTTCGATTCGTAAGAGGGCGCCCGTCCGGCATCTTGGAATGGAAGGGCTGCGGCGCGTTCGGCGCGGGACAGGCGCAGGCGGCACCGGCAGTTCACGGTGAGAGCGGCGGGCGCGGAAGGGTCGCCGGGCTGCATCATGTCCACCCCGCCGACGTGGAACGGCTCGTCCAGGAGCCGGAGTTGGCCGTCCACGGCATCGTGGGCGTCCCGTACGCGCTTGTCGCCGCGGGTGCGCCACTGCTTGACCAGCAGCCGGTCCGGGCCGGACAAGGCGCGGGCGGCCTCCAGCGTGGCCGTGTTCCACGCGCGGGATGCCTCCGTGGCCGCGGTGCGGGCCTGGCGGCCTGCCCCGAGCTGCCCGCCGTCCGCGGCGAACCGGGCGCGGAGCCGGTCCCGGAGCTGGTCCAGGTCTTCCCCGGCGTTCAGGCCCGCCGCCAGCTCCTGGCGCGCCGTCTCGGCGAGGCGGTCGCCCACGGCGCGCAGGAGGTGTTCCGTCGCCGTCACGTACTGGCCGATGCCTCCTGGGAGTGTCTTCCCGTCGTCGTAGCGGCCGGGAAGGTCCTTCCAGGTGTCGTCCAGTTCCCCGCCCACACCGTCGGCCGCGTTGGTGGCGGCCGTCTCTACGACGCCCAGCAGCTTGCGGACGATGCGCGGCATGCGGGAGGTCCACATCCGGGCGATGGACCCGACCGAGAACCGGGCGGCCACCAGTTCATCCGCTCCGGCCACGGCGTCCGCGAACTCGTCCGCGACCTCCTCCATGACCTGGCGGACGGTGCGGGTGACATCGTCCTCTGCCGCTTGCAACGCGGTCTCGGCGTCAGACACGGCGGGCCTCCTTCGGCATGCGGGGGTCGTCGCAGATCTGGCACCAGGCATAGCGGCCCACGACGGTGACGCCGCCCGGGTCCAGGAGGAGGAGGTCCCCGGCGAGCCGCGTGAAGGCTTTGCACGCCGGGCACCACTCCGGGGTGGCGGTGCCGGGGGTGACGGTGAGGACCAAGTCCCGTGGGCGGCGCACGCCGTGACCGGGCGTCATGCGGCCACCGCCAGGCACGAGGTGCGCAGCGCACCCGACGTCAAATCGAACGTGTGCGGGATTCCCGCAGCGAGGAGTTCGCGGCAGTAGGTGTCCAGGGATGCGGTCAGGCAGTCGGGGTCCAGGCCGTAGCGGGCGGCGACGTCGGGCAGGCGCGGCCAGGCGCCGTCCAGGAGACGCCACTGCTCGACCTGGCCGGGCTCGACGCGCAGGACGGTGTGGAGGCGGGCGGGGTCGATCTCCCGTGCCTTGGAGCGCTCGGAGCGGGGGCAGGCGGGCGTCTTGCGGAGCTTTTCCCCGGCGGCGGTGAGCGCGGTCCAGATCAGTCCGTCCGCGGCCTCCAGGACCGCCGCCGGGACCCCAGGCGCGGTGGAGGCGGGGAGGGTGTCCGGGAGATCGTGTGTCTCGTCCACGGGGAGGTCGGTTTCCGCCTGGCCGCCGTCCGTGGCCGGGGGCTGGCCCGGCTGCTGCTCGTCCTGGCGGGCGGCCTGTTCCTCCGCGGTGGGGGCGTCGGCCTCATCGAACCCGGTCTCCCGGCGGAGCGCTTCGGCGGAGATGGCGCCGGCCTTGTAGACCTCCAGCGCCGTCGCGGAGCGGTTGGCGCGCACCCGGAGGCCGCTGGTGTCGGCCACGACGACGCACCGCTCTGCCTCCGCCGGGTCCGTGGCCTGGAGGAGCGGGCGGAGCCACTGTGTGGTCAGGGCGTGCGCCACGGTGTTGAGGCGTGGCTCCACGCCGAGGGTGACGGCCTCCTCCTGCATCGCCCAGGCGGACCAGTGGTTGGAGTCCCCGAGGCCGAGCAGGATCTCAGCGGGGACGTCCAGGCCGGTGGCGAACCGGCGGATCGCCTCGTCCCTGAGCTTGAGGGCCAGCTCGTCGAAGTCGGACTCGAACGTCAACCGCTTGATGGCGCCGATGGCCTCCGCGGGCACCTCCAGGATGATCGGCACCGTGGCGGCGGCACTCTCGGGCTCGCGGTAGGCGGTCTCCGCTACCTCCATGAACACCTCAATGAGGTCGTCCTCGGCGTCCCCCTGGACCGGGGTGGAGGGGAACTTGGTCCCCTTCGGCACCAGCAGCACGCCGCGGCCGGTGAGGCGGGAGCGCGCGATGGCCGACACCGCGGCGTTGAGGAGGTGCAGTTCTTCCAGGAGGCCGAGGGAGGCCCGGACCGGGCTGTCGGCTTCCAGCCGGCGGCGGGGGTGTGCCTGCCATACCCGGATCGCGACCGGGAAGGAGTCGTCCTGCGTGGTGGCGTCCGGGTCGGCGGGCGGGATCTCCACGGGTTCCCCGTCGATCTCCGCGACCAGCGTCTTTCCCTGGGGGCGGAGTTCCTGGACGGAGAGGACGTGCCAGTCCTGGCCACCGTCCTCCTGCGGCCGGACCACGATCCACCCCTCGCCGGGGACCACCAGATGGGGGCCCATGGCGCTGAGGAGCTGAGCCTGGCCCTCCGGGCCGCCGGCGATCTGCGCGACGATCTGAGCGGCCGGGTGGTTGTCGGGGACGGGCTCGATGGTCTTGCCGTCGTCCGCGCGGCGGCCGGCGTAGAGGGTGGCCGCGTTCATGGCGCCGGACACCCACTGCGCGGCGAACCGAACCTCTGGGGTGGTGTCGTAGAACGCCCAGGCGCGTTCCTGCCAGCCCTGGTCCGGGGCCTTCGACTGGCCCCTGAGCTTGCGGCCGGTGTAGCGGGACGCGGCAGCGGTGACGACTCGGCGCGGCGCGGCGGCCATCACGCGCCGGCCTTACGGGAGTCGTCCCACCGGTTCAGGAGGACGGCGCCGCCGGCCACCGCGAACCATTCCACGCCGTGGATGACCAGCGGTGCGCGGTCCCATGTCCCGGTGGCCAGGAGGTAGGTGAGGAGGATCGCGCCGGAAAGCCACCAGCCGGTGCAGTACACGCACGTGATGAGGGTGGTGATGGCCGCGCGGACGCTGGACTCCGGCTGGCTGGTCTGCCAGTCGATGACGCGGTCCCGGACGGGGTCCAGGATGGAGTCCCACACGGCCAGCTGTGTTGCCCTGTATCCGGCGAGTGCCAGAACGGCGAGCACTGGAATTCCGATCATTTCCGCCCCTTGCAAGATCCACCGACGGTCGGCGGAGCATCATAGGCGAATCTCGGAGCGTTCCTGTCGGGCGTACTGGCTGGTCAGGACCGCGTTTTAGATCAACGGCCGAATTTAGCGCGTAGTAATTCTGATCAATTCCGTGAGCGAATTCCCGATGAATAGCGGCAGGACGCCCGGCACGAGGGTCCAGCGGTTATACCGATGCAGCGCACGGGCGGCGTGGGATTACGCGCCCTACTGGCCGCCATCGCCCTGCCAACCGGGACCCCGGCCGGACGTGCGGGCGCTACCGGGTACCGGCGTCCCTGTCGTGTCCTCGTGCGCCAGCTCAACGGCAGCAGCGCGGCGGGCACGCCACTTCTCGTAGAGCAGGGTGCCGGCCACGCTCGCGCTGCCGATGGTGACGCCGATGATGACGCCCTGCCCGGTGTAGAAGCACCGCAGCCCGACGGGGCCGCCGCGCTTGGCGGCTTCCTTGCTGAGTTCCGCGTAGGCCCACGCCATGGCCCTACCTCCGTTCGTGTCGCTCGCTCGGGACGGCTCGATGATCGCAGGACGCCACCACGCAGGTGGGGCGAATCACGGCTTCACCGTCATCGGGCGCGGGAGGCGCCCCCACCGCCGATGGTGCGCCCGTACCGGGAGGCCGCCCGGGGCGCGCCCTGACCGCCGGCCTGGCCGCGCCGGGCCGGAGAGTGAACCGCGGATGCCTTCATCCACTCCGCGCTGAACGCCATGACCACCGCGTCCCCCTTGTCAGGGGAGCGGCCCATACGCTTGACCAACTCCTCCTTCGGCTCCACGCGGATCTTGGGCGGGACGCCAGTGGTGGTGTCCCACGTCGGGGCGGTGAGGTCGGCCACCAGGACGTCATCCGGCGGCAACATGATCTCCGAGCCGTGCGCGGGGTCCAGAAGCTCCCGCATCCGCCAGTACGCGGCAGAGCGGACGTTGATGAACCCCCACTCCCCGTCACGGGTGCGGCCGTTCGTCTTGGCCGCGCCCGTGTAGGCGAGGACCGGGACGCCGAGCTCCCGGAGGCGGTCCACGACGCCTCCTCCAACACCCATGGAGTCGACCACGGGCAGGATCTCGCCCGTGTCTCCCACGGCCGCCTGGACGCGTGCGGTGGTGCGCATGGTGTCTTCCCGGTCGTGGGTCTCCAGGCCGGTGATGACGGTTCCCCATCGGTGGGCCAGGACGGTGGAGTCCCCGCCGGCCCGGGCGACGTCCACGCCGGTGAACCGCCGGCCTTCCAGCGGTGGGCGCCCGGCCTGGTCCCAGTCGTGCCACCGCTCAATGGCGGCCTCCACCCACGCGAGGGGGATCACGGCGTCCTCATCGCTCGCGTGGAACTCCCCCTCCACACGGTTGGCGTACATCGCACTGTCGCGGCCCCACTGGCGGGCGCGCTGCTCCGCCCACTCCCGGGAGATCCGCCCCGCGGCAATGGCCTCAGCAAGGGTGACGTGCCGAACGTGCCAGTCCTCCAGCCCGGGGGCACGCCGGTGGATGTCGTAGAACCGGCCGGCGGGCGGCCCAGGCGTGCTGATGGCGAACGCGAATGCCTCCGGGAGCTGCCCAGGCGGACCGTCGGTACGGCCGCCGGAGAACGCGCCTTCGATGGCGTCCCAGGTGCCGTCCGGGACGATCTTGGCCTCATCGATGAGGTAGAGGAGGGAGTCCGCGTGAGCGCCCTCGATGAGCTCCGGCTTATGGGACGCCACCGGAGTGGCGGCGCCGTGCTCCAGCTTCAGGTTCAACGCCAGGAGCTCCGCGCGCTCGGAGTACGGAGGCCGGCCGAGGACGTCCCACCGGATGCGCTTCGCCCACTTGTGCACCTCGGGCACCAGGAACGATTGGAGATGCCTCCACGCGGAGGCGGTCATGATGACCTTCCAGTCAATCCCGGCCGCGTCCCTGGTCGAAGCGAACCACAACGTCACGATCGCGGCTTGCGCCGTCTTCCCTAGCCCGTGAGGGCCGCGTACGGCTACGCGCCGCTTCACCGGGAGCGCGGAGAGGATGTCCTCCTGGTAAGCAGTGAGTCCCTGGCCGGGCTCCCACGCGATGACGTCCCGCGCCCACCCGGCCGGGTCGTACATGTAGCGCAGGACGCGCCTGGACTCCTTCCGGGCGCGCCCTCGCTGTACCTGGTCCCGTACCGCGCGGAGGGTGACGATGTCCCCCGCGCGCACGAGCTCACGGATCTGCTGCTCAATGTCAGCCGGTGCGCTCACCACGTCCCCCGTGTCCGAGCCGTCCCCAGTTCTCGTTTTCGCAGGTCACGGCGTGTCCCCTGCCCCGCCTCCGGCCTCCCCCAGGAGCGCGAGGATCTCGTCCCCGAGGCGCTGCGCCTCCAGGTTCACCCGGGTCGGTGCCTCCGTGCCCTGGAAACGGGCCTCTTGCCGGATGCACTCAAGGACCACACGAGCGGCCTTGGGGTCCTTGTCCTGGATCGCGGCCGGCCAGAACGCGGCCTGTAGCCGGTTGACCTTCGCCAGGCCGATGGCGCGGAGCTCGTCCACGCTCTGGTCCTGCTCGCGAAGGTTGGCCTTGAGGGCCTCGTTCACGGCGGTGCATGCGGCGCCGGCCGAGCGGTAGCCGACGCGTTCCGCGATCGTCGCCCAGTCCACCCCGGCGACGCGGAGTTGTGTGGCCTGCGCCCTCTTCTTTGCCGCGGTGGCGCGTTGCGCTTTCGATGCGCCCATGAGGCCCCCTCACTTTCCAGAGTCTTATGGGTTCCAGGGACGGACGCGCCGGGTGGGCCTGCCGGGGCGTCGTACGGGGTGCGTGGGGTCAGAGGCCGGTGGGGGTGGCGAACGCGCCGAGGACGAGCCAGGAGTGCCAGCGGAAGAGGACTTCCGGGCAGCACCAGCCGGCGTCTTGGACGACCTGGACGAGGGTGGGCTCCGGGTGCGGCTGGAGGACGCCACGGAGCGCCCTTGCCTTCGCGCGGATCGCGGAGTCCGTGATGCCGTGCTGGGCCTTCCAGTCGTGGGAGGCGTCGTATGCGATCTCCGCCCAGCGGGAGTCCGGCGGCCTCACCTTCTCGGCGACGATGAGGGCGCCGGTGGCGGATGCTCCCTGGCGGGCGTGGTGTAGAGCGGTCACGCGGTCGGGGACGGAGAGGAACTGGAGGGTGAAGAGGGCCAGGGTGAGATCCGCGCCCTCATGCGGGTTGACGGGCTGCCGAATGTCGCTGTCGTCGTACTCGGTGGTGAGGTTGGAGAGGCTGGCGAGGAGTTCCGCGGCCCGGGTGAGCATGGCGGGCTCTGTGTCGTAGAGGCGGGCGCGGAGGGCGCGGGCGGGGTGGCGGGTGGCGATGCGGTGGATGGTTGTCCCGGTGGAGGCGCCGAGGTCCACGACGAGGCCGCCGTCCGGGAGGAGCCAGTCCGATGCCTCCGCCACGAGGTCCTGGATGGCGTCGTAGAACGGGACGGAGGCGCGGACGTGCTCGGGGAATACCGCGGCGACGTCGGGGGTGAACTGCCATCCGCCGGTGGTGAAGCGTTCGGCGATGTCCGGGCCCTCGGTGGCAGGTGTGGTGCGGTCAGCCGTAGAGGCGGGAGTGTTCAGCACGGTAGTACCTCATGGGAGTGGGGAGGGCGTGGGTGATCGCCGGTTTGAGGCCGAGGCCGTCCTGAAAGGCGACCTTGCCGCGGCGGATGACGGAGGCGGGGAGGGCGTCGGCGTAGGCGGCTTGGAGGACGGCTTTGCGGCCGGCGGGGGTGTCGGCGTCCCGGACGACGTCCATGGGCATGGAGAGCGCCAGGCGGACTAGGTCGGGGTCGAGGAAGGGGAGGCGGCCCTCCACGCTGTGGGCCATGAAGGCTTTGTTGACGCGGGGGAAGTTGCGTACGGCCTGCGCGGCGATGAGGTCGCGGCGGTACCCGTACCAGCCGTGCTCCGCGATGCCGCGGTAGGCGAACCCGTAGGACGCCCAGAGTTCGTCCGAGCCCTCACCGGAGTACGTGACCTTGAAGCCGTCCGCGTGGATGGCGGCCGCGAGGGCGAGGCATGGCCAGGTGATCTCCACCTGTGCTTTGTAGGGCTGCTCGATCACCGCCAGGGCGTGGGTGAGGTCGTCCGCGGTGGGCGGCTTCACCGGCACCTCCACCAGGGTCACGCCGAGCCTGTCTGCGGTCTCCCGCGCACACCGGAGGTCCGTCGAGCGCGGGTCGAGGCGGGCGGTGTAGCAGGTGAGGCCGGGGCGGTGGCGGGCCAACTCGTGGACGATGGCGGCGGAGTCGATGCCGCCGGAGAGGAGCGCGCACACGGGGACGTCGGCCACCAGGCGCCGGTACACCGAACGGGCCAGGGCCCGGCGGAGGGCGGGAGCTGCGGTCTCGCGGGTGAGCTCGGGGGCCGGGGCGGCGGTGAGCCGGTGGTAGACGTGCCGGCGGATGCTCCCGGCCGGGGTGAGCTCCCACCACTCGCCGGGCTCCACGTCGACCACGGCTTTCCCGCAGCGCCGGCCGAGTGCGCGGAATGCTTTGAGTTCGGAGGCGACGAGGAGCGGGGCGCCGCGGTGGACGTGGAGGGGGATCTCACCGTGGCGGTCCCGGGCGACGTGGAGCACCCCGGGGCGGCGGGCGTCGGTCCAGACGAGGCCGTACATGCCGTCCAGTGCTGGGAGTGCTTGCTCGGGGCCGAGCACGTTGAGGGCTGCGGCCACCACCTCCGTGTCCCCCGTGGTGGACCAGGCCCGGGTGGGGTCGGCGACCTCCACGAGGTCCACCACGTCATTGGCGTTGAAGAGTTCGCCGTTGTAGACCAGCGTGACCGGGCCGTCCCGGTACGGCTGATCGGAGCGGGCCCCCGGGTCCTGGATCGCCAGGCGGGTGTGGCCGAGGGTGACGCCGTCCTCCTGGACGACAGCGGCGGCGTCCGGGCCCCGGTGGTGGAGGGCGGTCACCGCGGCGGTCAGGTCGAGGGGGCCGGCGGCCGCGATGATCCCGCACACGGTCAGATCACCCCGCGTTCGCGGAGCGGGATAAGGACCTGGTCCCGTACGGCGGCCGCGATGTGGCTCATCATCACCGGGGGGACGGCCCGGCCGATGCGCTCCCACCGCTGCTCATACGTGCCGGTGAGCTCGAAATCCGGGGGGAACCCGCCGATGGCGCGGAGCTCGCCGAGGGTGAGTTTCCGGGCCTCGGCGTAGTGGGTGACGGATGCCTTCGTGACGTTCCCGCCCTCCGCGGTGATGGTCTGGGACGGCCGGTCCGGGTGGTTTCTCTTGAGGCTGAAGAACCGTTCCGAGCTCCCGCCGGGCGGGGTCTCTCGCCATGCCTCGCCGATGGCGTACCGACTGATGGTGATGTCCTTCCCCGTCTCCGGGTCGTGGGTGACCCCTCCGTCCGGGGCCGGGTCATGGACCTGGAAGTGGCGGGAGTTCATGCCGCCTACGCCCACGGTGATCGCCGGGCTCGGCTTGTCGGTGACGTCACCCTGGCCGCGCTCTCCGCTGGTGTCGTGCACGAGGCGCGGCATGGCGGGAAGGGCGTCGCGGACGGTGTACTGGTACGGGAGCGGCTGAGGGAACGCCGGCGCCATGTCCAGGTCCTCGCGGACGCCCACGAAGATCAGCCGTTGCCGGGACTGCGGGACGCCGAGGCGGGAGGCGTCCAGGAGGCGGGCCTCCACCCGGTAGCCGGGGGCCTTGAGCGCGGCGAGGATCTCCAGGAAATAGCCCTTCGCGGTGCCCTTGACCAGGCCGGACACATTCTCCGCGACGAACGTGCGCGGCTGGAGCTCCTTGAGGATCCGCGTGTATTCGAAGAACAGGTCATCCACCCTCTGGCGGGTGTCTGAGTACGCCTTGACCTGGCCCCAACCGGCCTCGCGCTTGCCCATCGTGGAGAACGCGGCACAGTTGTGGACCACGACGCCCCACGCCGTGAAGCTATGGTCATCGGCCACGGTGAGGTCGTAGACGGTCTCCGGCTCGCCCGGCTTGAAGGGGTGGCGGACCTTGACCCACCGGTGGGTGCCGTCCGTCTCGCTGTAGCGGCCGTCATCCGGGGCGAGACGCACGGAGTAGGCGTCCCGCTGGTTGATGGTGCGGCCTTCGATGCTGCCCGTTGCGGGGCGTGAGCGGCGGGCCAGGGACGTGGTGTAGCCGAGGCTCGTGCCGAGGAGCCGGATGCCCACGGCCAGGCACGTGCTTACGGAGGATGCCGTCCAGGTGCCGGTGTCGGTGAGGTGGCCGTGTGCGGAGAGGTAGCCGTCCAGGAGAGCGTGACGGGCCTCGGCGGGGGTGGAGAGGAGCCACGCGGGGATGGTCTTTCCCGCGGCTCCGGAGCCGAAGTGCTCACGGAGCCAAGGCGCGAGCTCGGCGCTACTGGTGGAGAACCGGACCGCCGTCCGCATGGTGGTCGAGCTCCACCGGAGGCCGGTGTCCGCCAACTTGCTTTCCAGGCCGGGCGCTTCGTCGTGGGAGCAGCAGATGATCACCTCCGCCCGCGGCTTGCGGCGGAGCTTGCGCCCGTACGCCTTCCGGCACCGCTCCGAGCAGTAGGCCGTCCATAGGTTCTCGTGGCGCGCGGACCTCGCGGAGGGGGCGCCGCATGAGACGCAGTCCCGGGGTGTGCGGGACGGGAGAGGGCGCTCGCGGGCGGGGCCGTCCTCGGCCTCCTCCAAGCGGAGCCAGCCGTCACCGAGCCAGCGGCCGACCATCCACCAGAACGGGGCTCCAGCCGCCGCGTGCGAGGGCAACGGGGGTGCCTCCGGGGTGGAGGGGACGGCGGCCGGGAGTGCGACGTACCAGCCGCCGCGCCGGGCCTTCGTGGTCTGCTCCGGGCCGAGCTCCCCAGCGGGGGTCCACTCGGGTGCGCCGAGGGCTCGGCGGTAGTTCCGGCTCGCCTGGTCCAGGCGGTAGGTCTGGCGGCGTGCCCAGAACGGGTGATCGGGAGTGGCCGCCGCCCACGTCGTCCTGCTCACCAGTGCGGTTCGGCTCATGGTGTGGGTTACCGGCCGCCACCGGTTCGCGTGCGTGAGGACCTGGTCCCCCACCTTCACCTCCTCGATGGGCACAAGGCCGCGGCTGGTGAGGACCGGGGTACCGGCGGGGAAGCAGGGCGGGGACCCGTCGTAGAGGTCGAGCTCCCCCACGTCCAGGCCGGTGGCGGCGCAGATGTCGGCGGCGGTCACCTCGCGGATGTCGCGGCCGTCGAGGACGGTGTACGGGGCGGCGTTCGCGCGGTAGGTGTCCTGCGCGGCCGGGATGAACTCGGAGGCCCAGAGCATCCGGAACCCGGCCATGCGGTCACCGAGGGAGCTACCGCCGCACCCGCTGAAGGTGGAGATGGCGTTGAAGCCGTTCCAGGGGACGGCGCGGATCTCCTCCATGGTGGGGACCCGGTACGGAGGTTTGGCCACGCCGGGCCTGGCCGCGGTGGTCCTCCGGGATGAGCGGCTAGGCACGTGGCCTCCACTTGTATCCGTAGATGTCAGGGACGGGACAGGGGCCGATCCACTCCAGGAAGGGTGCGGAGTCCAGGACAATGCGGTGGCGGGTACCGAAGCGGCCGATGCGGGCGCGGCAGTGAGTGAGCTGCGCGGCCAGCCGCTCCACCTCCTCCAGCTCGAACCCGTCCGTGGAGAGGCGGATGATCGGCTTCGTTCCCGCGCTACGCCGGTCCACGGCGAGCGTGCCGTCACCCAGGTACCAGTGGAGCGCCATGCGCGGGGTGACGCGGAGGTCCTGCGGGACCACCTTCCGCCGGTAGGCGGGGCGGGACGGGTCGTACCAGCGCCGGTAGAGCGGCAGGAGCGCCGTGTACCGGGGCGTACGGAGGGCCCAGCCCGTCCCGTTGAGTGACGTCGCGTAAGGCCCGTAGAGCTTCGACTCCATGCCCTGGAGCTGGTCGTCCAGCCACTCCAGGTAAGGCCGGTGACAGGTGCTGTGCATGTAGGACGCGCTCACGTACTGCCCGGCCTTCAGGCGCTTCGTGGAGTTGAGGTTGCCGTCCCCCAAGAGCTCACCCTCGATTACCTCAAGGGTGGTCGCGGGGAGTTCGTCCGTGCGTGACTGGCGCAGGGACGCGTTCTCGGACATGGGCCGGGAGGCCACGCCGTAACGGGCCTTCCAGCGACGGACCGTCTTCTCATCGCACCCGGCGGCCGTGGCGACGGATCGGATGGTGGCTCCCGGCTTTGAAAAGGCGTCAGTCAGCCACACGGGATCGGACACGTGTTCGGATCGCTTAGTCATGACGGGGATCGTACTTCGCACTTCGGACATTCCTGGACGGCCCCTAGCTGGGCTTTCCCGACCACTGAAACGCGCATTTCGGGCAGGTGTACTCCGTGGGAATGCCCTCGTCGTACGTCGGGAACTCCTCCTCTCCGGCGTCCAGCGGGGGGACGGCGTGGGCGAGTTGGCGGACCTCGGCTTCTGTGTAGCCGGTGCCTTCGTAGCCGTCCTCGTCGAGGTAGGAAAGGAGCTCGGCGAGGGCGTCCCGGTCCCAGTCGCCGACTTCTGATGCGCGGTTGTCCACGAGGTTGATCCGGCGGGCGGTGTCGTCGTCACAGATGACAACCTCGCACCGGGCGGAGGGGGTCCATGCCTCGCCGTGGCAGACGCCGCATGGCCGTTCCTCGCCCTGGTGGTTGGTGCGGTAGTCGCACGGGCCGGGGCCGTGGAGGGCGAGTGCCTGCATGGTGTGGTTGCCGGCGAGGACGACGAGCGGGCCGTCCGGCTGGACGTGACGGGTTACCAGGCCGCGGTACTGCCCGTTCCTCTTGAGGCTGGAGAGGATGAGCTCCACATCGCCGCGGCGGGCATTGCCGGGGAAGGGCTGGAGTTGGTCCAGGGGGATGGTGTCGGTGCGCACGTGTGTGGCGGGCGGCATGAGTGTTGCTCCTGGTCGCGGAGGGGTTCGGCGGCCCTGGAGGATAAGCGCCCGGAATGATCACTTTGACGGCTTGCCAGGGGCCCGCGCTGGTCGGGCCCCGTGGCGGGTCAGGCGGGTACGCCGTGCGCGCCTACCTGCTGCTGCCACCCACGGATGACCTCCTCCGTAGGTGAGTGGTCTCTTTCCAGACGCCGTCCTCGCGGAGCTCGCTGTTCTGCGTGAGTAGCCGTTCCGGGCGGCGTGCTCTCCAGCGGCCGTCCTTCCGGAAGCGGGAGGCGGGGAGCAGGGCGGTGCTCACGAGTCGACCCCGGCGGCCTTGAGGAGGGAGGCGATGGACACCGTGCCGTCCGGGGAGTGCCGGGAGTCGATCACGGCCACGAGGGCGCGCAGGGCGCGGAGCACGACCTCCGCGGGCTCCGCGTTCGGGAGGACGTCCCGCGCGGCCGCGATGAGCCGGGCCGTCTCGTCCCGGTCGGCCGCGGGGTAGGTGAGGGTCATGGAGGCGCGCCCGGGCGGCGGAGGCGGCCCGGTGTCCCCGCTGGTGGCGGGCGCGCTCGGGATGGCCGGCTCACCGGCCGTGGCGGCCGGGGCCGGGCTGGTGCCGGCGGGCACCTCCCCCTGCTCCTGGACCTCCGGCTCCGGCTCCTCCTCCGCCTCCTCCAGGTACTGCAAGAGGTCTTCCAGGTCGTCATCCGTGTAGCCGGTGCCGGCCAGGTCTCCGTCCATGGAGTCCAGGAGCTCCGCCAGGGCTTCATCGTCGTAGTCCCCCGCGTCACTGGTCCGGTTGTCGGCTAGGACGATGCGGCGGGCGGTGGCGTCATCGCAGCTGTAGACCGCGACCTGTGCGACGGGCTCCCACTCCTGCCCGTGGCAGAGGGCGCATGGGCGCTCCTCCTTCCCGACGCGGGTCACCAGGCCGCACGGGCCGGGGCCGTGGGCGGCCATGGCCTGGAGGGTGTGGTTACCGGCGAGGACGACCAGCGCCCCGTCCTCCTTTTCCCGCACCACCAGCGGGCGGTACTGCCCGTTCGCGGTCAGGGACCCCAGGATCATCCCGACGTCGCCGCGGCGGGGGTTGCCGGGGTAGCCGGAGAGGTCCCCGATGGGGTAGGTGTCCAGCCGCTTGAAGACGGCGCCGGTGGGCTCGGTGGTCGTGGTCACGGGTCACTCCTGGCGGTGCGGGGGTCAAGGGCCGCAGGAGGATAGGCGTCCGCCGTGATCACTTCCGGTGGCCTGGTCCCTCCCGTCACACCAGCCACGAAAACGCCGGTGCGGACCAGTTCGTGGTCAGTAGTGGTCGAATCTGGCTCTACGGGCCGAGAGGGTGAGGGGCCGCCCGGCCCCCGGTACGCGGAGGAGCGGGTCATGAGGGAGCGTCAGGAGCAGGACGGGCCGCCGGAGGACGCGGAGGAGCACTACGAGGAGTGCCCACACCGGGCGTCCCGGCGGGCGCAATGCCGGTGTGAGTCGATCAACGCGGAGGAGGAGGCGTACCGCGAGGAGCCGCCGGACATGTTCGCCCGGGAGTGGGGCTCCTACTAGGCCGGGGGGTGGCAGGGCCCGCCTGGGCTGGTGCGCTCCGGGCGGGCCCTGCGGAATGGTGGCGGCCGGGTCAGGGGTGGCGGTGGTGGCGGGTGTAAGCGGGGAGGTCGCGCTCCACCGCGGCGGCCAGGTCGGCGGCGCGCCGTTGGCCGGGGATGCGGGCCTGGCCGCGGAGGTGGGCGGTGAGGTGGTCCGCGGGGATGATGCGGAGCCCGCGGAACTCCAGCTTCGTGGCGGGTCGGCCGTGGGGGCCGAGGAGCGGGGCGCCGTCCATGACGACCAGGGGTGTGACGGGGACGCCGAGGATGCGGGAGACGGCGGCGGTCTCGCGGTGGAGGCCGTCCAGGCGGGCCGTGACGTCCCGGTCTCCGTGAAAGAGCCGGCCGCCGCGGACCTTGAGCGGGAAGCGGGCGGACCAGCGTTTGGAGTCGGGGAGGAACACGGCTCCAACCGGGGAGATAAGGAGATGGTCCACGTTCTCCCGGCGGCCGGGGATGGCCAGGTCGTGGAAGATCTTCCAGCCTTCCCGGGCGAGCGGGGCGACGCGGCGGGCGGTGCGGCGTTCGCCCGCGGCGCCGGCCTTGCTGTTCGCGGCCAGGGTGCCGGCGCGGGTGCGGATGCCGAGGGCGTCCGCGAGGAGGACCAGGGGGGTGCGGAGCGCGCGGGCGCGGGCCTCGGCGGAGGCGCCGGCGCCGGCGCGGGGGCGGCGGTGGCGCCACCACCAGGCGGCGGCGGCGATCAGGAGGACGGTGGTTAAGGTCACGTTCCGCTCCAGGGGGGTGGGCCCGGGCGCGTGGCCTGGGCCGGGTTGTTCGGGGTTGTTCAGGCGGCCAGGGCGTAGCGGCCCTCCCGGAGGGCCTTGAGCCGCTGGAGCTGGTAGCCCATGCCGCCGGCGCCTTCCAGCGGGGCCAGGGCGCTGGGCCAGGCGTGGCGGGCCGCCGCGGTGTAGGCGGAGCCGGCGAGGACGACTACCTCCGTGGCGCGGTCCAGGCCGAGGGCGCGGGCCTGCGCGCGGAGTTGGTCGCCGGTGACGGAGCCGGGCTGTCCCATGCGGAGCTCGTAGGGGGCCAGGACGCGGTCCAGGGGGACCAGGCCGTGGAGCGCGGAGAGGACCAGGACGGTGGTCCTGGGCCCTGCGAGGGCGTCCGCGGCCTTCCGACAGGCGCGGTGGAAGCTGCCGGTGTAGAGCTCTCCGGACGGGGCGGGCCGGTCCAGCTTCGCGGCGCCGCACGGGATGACGATCACGCGGGAGGTGCGCACCGCGGCGGGGGCGACGGCCGGGAGGGCGGGGCGCGGGAGCCGGGCGGCGGCCGGGTGGACGGCCCGCGCGGGGGTGGCCCGGGTGGCGGCGTGGTCGAGGTGGGCGGCCAGGGTCCAGCGGGTCCACTCCGGGTAGCGCGGGAGGCGGCGGCCGGCCGCGAGGGCGGCGGAGTAGGCGCGGACCATGGAGTCCTGGTTGATGTGGGCCACCGGGTTGATGGTCATGTGGTCCAGGGGCGTGCGGACCTCGCGGTCCGAGCCAGCGGGGCGCCACTTCACGCACACCGGGCCCACGGAGAGGATGACGCCGGAGTGGGCGTGGCGGACGCGCGGGCCGGGGCGGTGCTCGGGGAGGTAGGCGACGTGGACGCCGGGCTGGACGACGCCGGGGCCGGCGGTGACGCCCGGCTTTCCGTCCCACGTGATGCGGGCGGCGTCCGCGGCCTGGTTGGCGGCCTCGGCAGCGGCGTGCTCCAGGTGGCGGGCGAGGGACCACTCCGTCCACTCGGGGTAGGGGAGCGGGTTGCCGGCCTCCCGGGCGGCGAGTTCGGCGCGGGCGGCGGCACGGTTGTCGAGGTGGGAGGAGGCGTCAACGCGCATGTGGTCCAGGGGCGTGCGGACGTCCCGGTCCCACGCGTAGGGGCGCCACCGGACGCACTTCGGGCCCACGGAGATGATCACGCCGCCGCGGGCGTGGCGGGTGCGGGAGGTCGGCTGGTGCTGCGGCAGGTACTCGACGTGAACGCCCGACTTGACGACGCCCGGCCCGGCCACGATCCCCGGCACCTTGTCCCACATGATCCGCTCCGTTCCCGGGAGGCTTCGTGCCTGCCCTGCACCCCCATGATGGCAATGTGACTTTGCAAAGTCAACTTGCTTCGTGATCCCGGTACGCGCGGCGCGGGGACACGAGGGGACACGGACGGGGACGCCTGTCCCCCGGGCCGGGGACACGGCCGGGGACGGCGGGCGCGGAGCTGGAATTGCCACAGGCCAAGGGGCGGAGGACATGTCCCCGGTGGGGTGTCCTCCGCCCCTGACGGACGGTCTCGCTGGTCAGTCGGCGGCGGTGATCTCGTCCGGCTCGAATGAGGCGGGGAACTGGTCGGGGTCACCGTCCAGGACGACGCCGTAACTCGTTCCGGGCGCGATGGGGAGCCCGGTCACGGTGCCCTCCGTCCCGGCCGGGGCGGAGAACGCCCCGGGCCAGCCGGCGGAGAGGTCAATGAGGGTGCGGACGCGGTCTGCGATCTCGTGGGCCATGGGTCAGACCTCATCCACGGTGACGCCGGCGCGGACGTCCTGGACGTCCGCCGCGGCGCCCCAGGAGTAGCGGACGCGGACCTGGCCGTGGAAGAACTCCCCGGAGTCGTCGTCCCCCCACGGCGGGGAGGCGACGCCGAGATAGGTCACCGGGAGGTTGTGGTCCACCATGAGCTGGTCCCCCTCCTCCACGGCCGTCCCGTCGCTCGTCCGCTTGACCGTGTACTTCGGCTCACGGGCCATGGTGCTGCTCTCCTTCGGTGAGGTGGGGCGGCGGCCGTTCCGCCGCCCCGGGGTGTGGCGGGTGGTCAGTAGTGGATGCCGCGGTGGAGGTCCGCGACCAGGGCGGTGGCGTTGTCGGCGTCCTCACCCCAGCACTCCACGGCGGACTCCACGATGGTGAGGGCAACGTCCTCCAGCTCCCCGGGGAGGAAGTCGACCAGGGGAAGGAAGGACTCCTCCAGAGGCTCATACGCGCCGTCGCTCGCGAGGAAGAGGCGGCCCCACTTGTCCAGGTGGCGGGTGGTCTCCTCCACGGCGGGGTGGCCGTGCTCTGCCTTGAGCCGGTCGTCCGTGTCGTCCGCGCCGAGGCAGGACGTGAGGATGTTCGCCGGGCCGTACGGCGGGCGGGTGCGGCGGAGGTTGTGGTCCTCGGTGAGGCGGACGAAGGAGCCGCCGCTCCAGAGGTAGGCCCGGGCGTCGCCGCACCACGCCACGGTGAGCGGCTTCCCCGGGGCAGTGACGGCCACGACCGCCGCGGCGTGCGGGAGGTCGGTGAAGGGGTCCGCGGGGAGCTCCCGGCCGGTGTAGTGGGCGTAGGCGGCGCGGAGGCCGGCGCCCGCGTCCTGGTGGCGGGCGGCCAGGGCGGCCGTCCGGAGCGCGGCTCCGCGGGTCCAGTGCGCCACCTCGCGGCTCTTGCCCACGCCGTCCAGGAGGGCGTACGCGCGGACGCCCTTCGGGGCGGCGACCACGGCGGTGGCGTCGCACTGGCGGGGGCGGCCTCCGACGTGCGATGCGGTGGCGTAGTTGCGCATGGGTGGAGCTCCTCTGCTCACGTGCGGTGGTGGAGGGTAAGGGGCGGACCGCGCTGCTGGTGACGGCCCGGGCGGGGCCGCCGCGGTGGCGGCCCCGGGTCGGTGTCAGGCGGGGAACTCCACGCCGTCCGTCTCGGCGATGACGGCCAGGTCACCCGGGGTGGCGGTCGTGAGAACGGAAAGGAGGGCCAGGCGGGCCGTGAGGGTGAGGCGGACCCGGCCGCCCTCCTCGGTGACCAGGCGGTGGCCGTAGAGGTGGGAGGTGGCCGCCGGGGGGATCGTCTGGTGGCCGACCCGGATGACGGGGCGGCCGTCCAGCCGCGCCGGGAGGCCGGCGGCGCTGGCGTGGAGGTTGAGGAGGTGGCCGCGGACTGCGTCCGTGAGGGGCCCGGCCGGGGTCTGCGGGGTGAGAGAGATCGAACGCCCCTGCTCCACGGCCTCCCCGTCGACCAGGCGGAGCGCGGTCCAGGTGAGGACGGCGCCGCCTTCCGGGGTCGCGTCCACGGTGTGGCCGCGGCGGAAGGCGCGGCGGATGAGCTGGAGGGCGTGGGCCTCGGTGGCGTGACCCTGGCTAATACCTCCGGCGTGGATGAACGTCTCGGCAAACACGGTTCCTCCTGGCGTGGTGTGGGGGGGTGAGGCCGGGCGCCCGGGGTGGGGCGCCCGGCGGGGGTGCTCAGACCTCGCGGGTGGGGATGTTGGCGGCGTTGCAGTAGTGGGCGATGAGGGACTGCCCGGTGGCGGTGAATGCCTCCCGGGTGTTCAGGCCGCGCCGGATGTTGGCGCTGAAGGAGCGTCGGATGGCGTCCAGGACCTCGTCCGAGGTCATGCGCGTGCCCACGGTCTCCAGGTCGTGGCCCTCGTGGCCGCCAGCGGCGATCACCTTCGTGGCCAGGGCGGCGATGCCGGAGACGGCGTCCTCGGTGTTGCGGATCCGGATGGTGGTCATGGCGTGAATTCCCCTCTACCTCTTGGGCCGTTGGCCTCCCTGAACACTTTGATACTCACACATCCACTTTGTAAAGTCAACCCGTTTATCGCGTGGCGCGGCGGGCCGGACGCACACGGCGGGGAGCTCCGGGGCGGAGCCGACGCCCGCTCAGTCGCGAGGGGGGGGACAGCGTGTCCCCGCAGGTCATGCGGCCAGGCGGCGGGCGGCGGAGCGCATGTGGCGTAGGCACGTCTGGCACGAGGGGAGGCGCCCGTCCGTCGTGGGCTCCAGGTACGCCAGGTTCGGGGCATTGCTCGGGGTGTGGCAGAGGGCCACGTCGGCGTCCCGGTGGAGTCGGCCGACGTGGAGGGGGTCCAGGAGGTACACGTGGTCCGCGCCCTGTGTGTAGAACTCCAGGTGCCGGGCGGAGGTGTAGTTGTGCCGGACCTCGACGCGGACGCCGGCGGCCTGGAGCGTGTCGACCAACTCCCGCCACTCGGCCTCCCGCCCGGCGGCCTCCTCTGCGGCGGCGCGCCCGGCGTCCGCCTCCTCCGCCTCCCGTGCCAGGCGCGCGGCGGTGGCTCGGGGTGGCGGGGGCGGCGTGGGCTCGACCTGGACCGCGATGTGGAGGAGGTAGAGCTCCGGCCAGGTGATGGCGTACGGGCCGCCGTAGGGGCGCCCCAGGATCTCTGCGGCCCACTCGGGGTTATGGACCCGGAACGCGGCCTGTACTCGGGCGTCCACGAAGGAGCCGGCCTCCCTGTCGGCGCGGGCGCGGAGCTCGTCCAGCTCCTCCGGGGTGAGGGCGGTCGCGCGGGGTTCGCTGCCGCTCATGGCGTCTCGTCTCGCAGGCGTGGCCGGGCGCCGTGAGTGGGGCGGCGCCCGGCCGGGGTGGGCGGGGTGTGGGTCAACGGGCGAGGGCGGAGCGGATGCCGAGGCGCCACCCGTCGCCGAGGTGGGTGGTCCATGCCTCGCGGACGGTGTCCGGGACCGGGACGCCGGCGTACGTGCGCGGGATCCGGCGGGTGGATGCCTTGGCCTGGTCGGGGTGCCACTCCGTCCACTCGTCGCCGGGGACGCGGTAGACGGCGGTCATGTGCGGGGCTTCTGCGGTGGTCTCCTCCGCCGCCTCCCGGCCGTCGCACGTCCAGAGGCGGCCGTCCGGGGCGCGGACCGCCCAGTCCAGGGGGCCATCCGGGAGCTGCGGGCCGACCGGGCGGTTCATCACCTTGGGGACTTCTTCCGTGTCCGCGCCCACGCCGTGCTCCACGCCTGGGCCGGCCACGCGCCACCCGTAGTAGCTGCCGAGGTAGGTGAGTTCCCACGTGGCGCCGCGGTGCTCGGCGGTGTGCGTGACGCGCGTGCCCTTCCTGAGGGGGCCGAGGGTGATTCCGGCGTCCTCCAGTGCCGACCGGAGGTCCTGGAGGGTGGATGCGGGGATGGTGCGGGGCAGCTGTCCCATGAGGTGGTCTCCGTTCGGGGGTGCGGGGGCCGGGCGCTGGTGGGGGCACCCGGCCGGGGCGGGGTGGGTCAGGCGGCGATGGTGAGGAGGGGGGCCTCCTCGTTGGCGGCGGCCTGGTCCGCCAGGAGCGCGGTGGCGTCGCACTTGAAGGTGGTCCGGGTGGCCTTCCGCGGGGGGACCTCGCCACGGGCGGTGTAGGCCAGGGCGACGGCCGCGCCGTCCAGCACCGACCGCCCGGTGGTGCGGGTGATCACGACCTGGCCGTAGGTGCCGTTCGGGAGCTGCCGGAGCCAGGTCTTCTCCGCCTCCGCCGACTTGGCGAGGTCCTTTGCCTGGCGGTCCAGCTCCGCGTGGCGAGCGGCGTGGGTCTCGATCTCCTCCACGGCGGGGATCTCGTCCGCGGTCAGGAGGCGGTCCGTCTCCGGGGCCGGGGTGAGGGCGGTCTCGCCGAGGGCGGCGGCGATCTTCTCGACGGAGCGAGTGGCGGCGAGGGCGGCGCGGCGGCCGATGCGCTCCACCCGGCGCTCCGCGGAGCGGGTGGCGCGGCGGGCGGCGGCGGCCTCGGCGCGGGCGGCCCGGGCGGTGTCGACCAGCTCCAGGAGGCGGGCCTCACGGGTGGCCAGGCGGCGGGCGGCGGTGGCGAGGCCCTTCCCGGCGCGCTCGGCGGCGCGGAGGGTCTTGCGGGCCTCGGCGCGGAGGGTGCGGGCCTTGAGGACGCGGGCGGCGGCGCGCTCGGCTACACCGGCGGCGCGGGCCTGCTCGCGGCGGGCGGCGGTGAGGACGTCCTCCGCCTCGACCAGGCGGGCCAGGTTGCGGGCGGCGGTGGCGGTGGTGCTCATGTCCTCATCCCTCCGTTTGCGGCCGGGCCCCTCGCCCTGCCTGCACCTCGATACTGACACAGTAACTTTGTAAACTCAACTTGCTTTGTGAGTTTGCTCGTCGTGTTGCCTAGCCGTGACAGAAAAGCCAGGGCGCCCCGGCCTCCACAAAGGAGGCGGGGCGCCCCTGTCGGTGCTGGTCAGACGGTGGGCCGGTAGGCGGTGACCACACGGCGGGTGCCGGGGACGGTGTCCCAACCGGCGTCCTGGAACTTCCGCCGGATGTCCCCGAGCTGCGCCATGAACGGGGTGCCGTCCGGCATGACGTACCGGCCGCGCTCCACCCAGTAGGCGGTCACGTGCCCGTTGGCGGCCGGCTCGACCACCAGGCCGGTCACGTCCGCGTCGTGGTCCTCCGCGCCCTCCTTCGCGGCCGGGTTGAAGTCCCGGGGGATCTCCGCGAAGTGGCAGGCGGCCAGGACCTTGAGGGCGGCCGTCACGTCCTCGTCCAGGACGTGACGCGGGGCGGTGCCGCGGGTGCGCGCGGCGCGGTCCCGGAGCCGGTCGACGGCCGCGCGAAGGTCGTCCAGGGACATGGCGGCGAAGGCTTCCAGGAGGGGCGAGGACTTCCCGGCGGTCAGACGGACGGCGTCCACGGCGGCCTCCTCCGCCTGCCAGCGGTACTCCGCGGGGACCTCGCCGCGGACCCGGCCGCCGGCCGTGACCCACCCGTACCGGGCGTCCGCGCCGTAGCCGATGCGATACGTCCAGGCCACCGGGTATGCCTCGCCGCGCGGCTGGACACGCTGGAAGGCGTGGGCGTTGCCGTCCTCGGCCAGGACGGTGAAGTGGGCGCCGATCTCCTCACGGAGGGCGGTCTCCTCTTGGTCCTCCACGGATGGGGCGTCCACGCCGGCCTCCCGCCGCGCGGTGATCTCGGCCAGGTCCCGGGCCGCGGAAGCGGCGCCGTCGGCGATGGCAGCCAGGATCTCCCGGTCCGTCTCCGCGACCTTGAGGAAGTCCATCGCCGCGGTGAGGTCCGCCAGGGCGGCGCGCCACTGCGGGGAGGTGGTGTCCGATGCCTGGCGGATGCGGGCGGCGGTGTGGTTCGAGGTGATCCGGGCGGCGATGACGTCCTGCGGGTTGGCGCGGCGGCAGTTGGCCGCGACCCACTCCGTACCGTCCTCCACCACGACGCGCGCGGGCTCACCCGGGAGCTGCGGCGCCATGCCGCGGACGGTGCGGGCCACGCCGTCCGCGCACACGACGCGGTCACCGGCCCGGAAGGCGGCGGGGGTGGTGGTCTCGTTGCTCATGCGGTCCTCCGTGGTCGAGGTGCGGACGGGGTGTCCGGGCACCCTCCGGGCCGTCCGCCGTAGCGGGCGGCCCGGGCGCGTCCGGGCGGGTCAGTAGGTGAAGACGCCTGGGTCCATGCGGCGGTGAGGAGACGTCAGGCGACGGGGGCCGCCCAGAACTTCCCGGCGGGGCCGTAGAGGGAGAGCTCCCGGCCGGTCTCGTCCTCGGCGTAGCGGAGGCCGCGGTCCGTCCATACGCGGGTGATGCGGAGCGGCCGGCCGGTGACCTGCTTCCGGTCTCCGGACGGGAACCAGTGGCCGTCCCGCTCCGTGCCGTAGAGGAAGAACGGGGCCTCCATGCCCTTGAGGGTGCGCCACTCCGGCTCACCAGGCGTGGGCGCGGCCTCCTCGGCCGGCGCCTCCGCAGCCCGGGCGGCCAGGGTCTCCAGGATCACCAGGACGGCGGGCCCGGTGAGCTCCGCGTCCCCGTCGAGGACCTTCGGGAGGAACACGCGGCGCCCCTGCCCCTTCCACTCAGCGGAGAGGTTGGCGGCCTCCTCCAGGACGTCTCCGGTGGCGACGCCGGCGACCTCGGCCACAGTCGAGGCCAGGGCGGGGAGGGTGGCCAGGATCGCGTCCACGGCCTCCTCCGCGTCGTCCGTGGAGGCCACCAGGTTGCGCCAGGTCTCCGCGAAGGGGGACCAGGCGACCCACCGGCCGCGCTCCGTGCCGTCTCCGCTGGCTTCCGCGTCGAAGAGGGCGCCCGCGTGGCCGTCACGCTCCACGGACCAGGCCCATGATGCGTAGCCGTCACTCTTGCGGATCGTGACGCCGGGGCGGACGACGTCACCGGGGGTAGGGGCGGAGGGCGCCGCGGCGCGGGCGGCCAATGCCTCCATGACGACCAGGGCGGCCGGGCCGGAGATCTCCGCCTCGTATGTGACGGCCGCGGTACGGAACACCGCGCGAGGGCCCTGCGCCGCCCACTCCTCCGCGAGCTCGGCGGCCTCGTCCACGATGTCCGCGGGGGTGTGGCCGGATGCCTCCGCGAGGGTGGAGACGCGGACGGGGAGGGTGGCCAGGATCGCGTCCACGGCCTCCTCCGCGTCACTCGTGAACGCGGCCATGCCGTGGGGGGTGCGGGCGAAGGGGGACCAGGCGGCCCACCGGCCGCGCTTCATGCCCTCCTCATCGAAGATCACGCCCATGTGGCCGTCCCGCTCGACGGTCCACTTCATGTGTCCGTCCTTGCGGATCTTGACGCCCGGTCGGATGACGTCGCCGGGGGTCTGCGCGGTGGTGACGGCGGTCATGGCTTCCTCCTGGTTGCCGGTGGGGCTCCGGTGACCCCCTGCACAACCATCTAAGCAATGCGACTTTACAATGTCAACCCACTAACTTCGGCGTAGTGCTCACCCGCTTAGCCTTGAAGCCATGCAAACTGGACTGACATAGTGCCTGCCATGACCTCCAGCAACCGCCGCAGCTTCACTCGCCTGACCAACCTCACCGCCACCTACGAGAAGGGCGAGAAGGACAAGGAGACGGCCCGGGTAGCCCTCCACGAGGCGATCATCAGGCACCTCCGCGCGCGGAACGCCCGGCCGGGGAAGATCGCGGAGCACACCCCCTATGACCGGGTCTGGATCGGGGAGCTCGGCCGGAATGCCACGCCCCCCGTCCCTCCTCTCAAGGGCCCGAATGCCGTGGGCCCGGCACCGAAGTACGACCCGGAGGTACAGGCCGCGGCCTTGGCCGAGCTGGACCAGCTCACCACGGCCTACAGGCAGGCTGAGGGCACCATCGAGAGGACGCGGCCCCTCATCCACACGGAGATCGTCAAGCACTACGAGGCCGGCGTAGGCCCGGAGGAGTTGTCCAAGCACACCCCGTATGACCGGAATTGGATCGGGGAGATTGCCCGGAGCTCCAGCTCCGCGCGGCAGCGGCAGAAGACGCCGGGGGCGGAGTAGCCGTACACGGCCGGCGGGCCGTTTCAAGGCCGGGGAGCCTCAACGCGTGAGGGCCGCACCTGGAGAGGGTGCGGCCCTTCGTCGTGCCCGGCGCCAGGGCGCTAGGTGACCTTGAAAACGAGGGAGACGAGGATGACGGCCAGGATGACGGCGCCCACGATCCGCTGCTCCCGGGAGAGTTCCGCCAGGCTCACGCGCTCCGGCTGGAGGACCACCTCGCCGTCCGGGATGAACCCGCCGTGCGCCTCCATCCGGTGGGCGTAGCGGAGCTCGTCCAGCTCCCTGCGGCTGTAGACCTCCGGGGAGGTCTCGCCGCACCTCTCACACCGGTACGCCCTCGGCCCGAGCCACACAGCGGTCCTCCTCCCGTCCACATCCGTTCGCCTCCTAGAGTGCCCGCTCCGCGGACCGGATGGCACCGTTCCGGCCGAGATCACAAACAGCTTCCTGTGTTCGAGTGCCCGGGGTCCGCGGTCAGTCGCGGGGGATGATCTGCCACGCGGACGGGCCGCGCTCGGGGTCCGGGAGGACGTCGAACGGGTACTCCCGCTCCTGGTCGTTGCCCTCTACAGCCAACCCCTTCCCGGGTTCCTCTCCAGTGTTGTTGGCGTTGTTGTTGGCGGCCTGACCTGCGACAACATCGGGCCCCGGGGCCTCCTCCTGGAGAGGGCGTAGCGGCGGGATGTCGCGGCGGTGGACGCCGGGCCCGTTCCCGCCCGCAGCGCGCACCCCCGGGCGGGAGGGGATGTTGGCCGCGTCCAGGGCCTCCCGGGCGGCCCGGGTGGAGGGGTAGCGGAGGCGGTCACGGAGGGCGGTGTGGAGCACCCCGGAGGACCCCCCGACGAGGGCGTGAAGTGCCCTCACGATGTCCTCCCGGGAGGGGGCCGGCAGGGCCTCCTGGCGGGGGGTCTCCTCCAGTTCCTCCGCGGCCTCCACGAAGGAGTGATCCGGGGCCTCGGCGGATGCCTCCGCCGGCGCCTCCGGGGAGGGCTCGGCGGCGAGGCGCGCGGGGGCGGCGGCGAGGCGCGCGGCGAAGGTCCTCGGCGACGCCTTCCCGGCCTCCTTCGCGGCGCCCTTCCCGCCCTTCCCGGATGCCTTCGTCTTCCTGTCCTCCTTCACCTTGCCCCCGGCCCGCCGCTGCGCGATCACGGCGAGGAGGAGCCAAACCAGGGGGAGGAGGGCCGGGGTCCACGGGTAGAGGACCACGGCCTGGCCCACGGCGTAGACGGCGACCAAGGGGCCGAGGATGAGCCGCCACAGCGGCGGGACTTTCGGCGCGATCTCACCGGAGAACCAGGCGCGGAGCACCAGGACCACCACGGCGGTCCCGGCCCGTAGGGCCTTCCACACCGCGCGGAGCAGGGGAGCCAGGCCGCGGCGGACGCGGGGCGCGGTGGAGCGCTTGACCTCCACCGCGAGGGAGCCGAGCTCCCGCACGGTCCCCCGGTCCGCGGTGAGGTACGGGCGGAGGTCGGGGAGGGAGAGGGCGCGCCGCGGAACGTCCTCCTCCCCCGGCTCCTCCTCGGCGGCCTGGCCTTCCGGCTCGTCCGTGGCCTCCACGGCCTGGTCCGGCTCGGCCTCCGCCGGCTCGGCTGGGGCGGGAACGACGTCCAGGAGCTCAATGACCGCGGGCCCCTCCCCCGGCGCCATCTCCACCGCGGCCGGGGCCGAGGTGGAGACGTCGTCAGGGGTGGGGACCGCGTGCAGATGGACCACGCTCATTCCGGGAGCTCCGTGGCGATGGTCTTGATACGGGTGGTGACCTGCTCCAGCGGGCCGCCGGCGTCCGAGCACACGAACACCAGGAAGATGCACAGCATGGCGATACCGCGCCGGCTGTTCTTCCGGAAGGCCAAAACGCTGACGAGGAGGAGGCCGAGGCCGGGGAGGGTGATCTCAGGGAGGGCCACGCCGATGATCCTGAGGAGGTCATTGAGCAGGGCCGTGATGATGTTGAACGGGAAGCCGTCCACGGCCTGGTAGGAGGCGCCGGCCAGGAGGGAGAGGGCGACGATCCATCCCCATGACAGCGGGCCGAGCTTCCCGCCCCCGTTGTCCTTCGTGCCGAACCAGAGGATGACGGTGAGGATGGCGGCGAAGCTGAAGACGCCGACGCCTGCGAGGAAACTCATGATGCATTCCGGGTGTGAGAGGGCGGGTTAGAACATCTGGGAGATGGGGGTGGGGTCACCGGACAGAGGGATGCCGACGACCAGGGAGGCGGTGGGGATGCGGCACGCCCACGCCACCGGGAAGATCCACGAGCGGGCCCGGTAGTCCAGGCAGAGGGCGCCGGCGGCCAGGCCGTAGCAGCTGAAGGAGTACGTGTCCGTGAGCGAGGGGTGTTCGGCCACCAGGAAGTCCACCCCGTCCGCAACCCACTGCGGCCAGCCGAGGTAGAACCCGACGCCGAGGGCGCTGCCGGAGTAGAGCATCCACACCACGTGATCCGGGGTGGAGCGGACGACCTCCACCAGGGATCGGCGTTCCTTCGCTGCCTCCATGGTGTGCGGGACGCCGGCGGCGGCGAAGCGGGGGCGGCGACGGGGCCGGGGAGCCCAGCGGAGGCGGGCCGCCGTCTTACGGACGGGGCCGCCCTCCTTCGGGCCGTCCCCCTCCGTGTCCCCGGTGTCCTCCGTGCCCCCCGCCTCCTCGTCGTCCTCGGCGGGGACACGCTTCGGCTCCAGCCACTCCCGCATCCGCGTGCGGTAGTCCGCGCGGGCCGGGCTGGAGGCCGGCGCCGCGGTGGCCGCCGGCTCCTCCTCCAGTTCGTCCGGCTCCTCGTCGTCCTCGGCGAGCTCCTGGGCGGCCGGCTCCTCCGCGGAGAGGTCCGGCCGGCGGTCGGTGCGCCACCAGTCCGGGAGGCGCGGAGAGCTCCGCCGGGGGGCCGGGGCGGAGGACTCCTCCTCCGCGGCCGGGGCGGCGGGCGCGGGTTGGTTCTCCTCCCCCGGCTCAGCCACCGGACGAGGCGCCATGCCGAGCGCCACGAGCAGGCGCTCCCGGGCCAGGATCTCGTCCTCGTCGGGCTGGACGCTCATGATGCCTTCCCTTCAATGCGGCTGCGGAGGCGCCTCACGTCCTTCCGCAAGTCCTTTTTGTCGCCGAACGTGGCCCGGACCTGGTCCGTGAGCTCGTCCAACGTGATGGCGGGGTCGGCCGTGATGGCAGCCGCGATGAATCCGGTTTTGGTGGTCTGGCCGTTCACCGCCTGGAGGTGCGGCCGGGACGTCGGCGCGGGCTCGACCGGCGGCTGCTCCGCGGCAGCCGGGGCGGGCGCGCCACCGGGCTGGTCCAGGGGAAGTCCGAGGCCCTTGAGGACCCGCTCCCGGGCGGTGTCCTCCGGGGCCGGGGACACCGGGGCGGACGCCGTCTCCGTGGGCGCGGGCGCCGGGGGGACCGGCGCGGCCTGCGGGGACACCGGGGACGCGGCAGGCGCCGCGGGGGCCGGTGCCGGGACCGCGGGCGCGGCCGGGGCGTGCGGGAGGGACACCGGGGAGACAGCGGGGACGGCCGGGAACACGGTGGTCTCCGGGGCGGTGCCGGTCTCGATCCGGGCCACCTGGACGTCCCCGGCGGTCTGGCCGTAGAGCAGCCGCTCATATGCCTCCATGGCCGCGAGCTGCCGCCGCTCCGCGCCCAGCGCGAGCTTCACCGCGATCCGCCGGCGGCGGGTCAGGAGGTGGTGCGCCATGCCCGGGTCCATCGGCACGGCGTAATAGCCGAGCACGTTGATCCACATGGCCTTTGCCAGGGCGGAGACCACCGCGCCGACAATGCCGGAGGTGACCTCATGCTCCACGGCTCCGTGGGCGATGATCGCGGCCATGGTGACGGCCAAGGCCGCGTACCCGAACCGGCGCGGGATCTTCGCGCGCTCGGGGTCCCGGCGGTCCAGCCACTCCCGGGCCTGGCAGGAGAGCCAGGTACTTTCGAAGATCACGGCCACGGAGTACGCGGCAACCTCCGACCCGGAGCGGGAGAGAAGTCCGCCGATGCTGTCCGTCGACCAGTAGGCGGACAGACCCGTCACGAGGAGCGCGCCGGTGATCAGTCCACGTACCAGGACCAGGTCCCAGTCCCGCGGGGGCGCGGGCACGCGGACGGTCCGCTCCACCTCGCGATAAGTCGTCTCCCCGTCCAGGGTCGTGGCCTCGGTGCCGTACACCTTCTGCTTCACGTAACGGACGCCGGGGATCGGCATGTTGGGCTGGTTGTCGGTGCTCACCGGTGTTGCCCTTCTATCTCTCGCTCTCGACGCCGCAGCAGGGCCGGACCCGCGGTACGGGTCCGGCTCCTGGTGCGGTCAGTGATCAGCCGAGCGGAGGCAGGCCGCGCTTGTGACGGCGCGCCCGCTTCTTACCGGCCGCCGCTTCCTTGGCGCGCTGCCGCGGCGCGCGCTCCTCGGCGCTCTGCCGCAACTGCGCGGCCTTCACGTGGTCGTTGCCGGGGGTGATCGAGACCAGGAAGTCCCGGAGACGGCTCGCCATCACGGCCCCCAGCACTCGCGGCGCAACGCGTCCGCACGGTCCATGCCCTCACGGGCGTCCTGGCCGCCGGCGTAGTCCTCCTGCGCCTGGCGGTGCAGCTCCGCCACCCGGTTCTCCTGATCCGTCGGCGGTGGCTCAATGGGGGCGCTCACAGGGAACCTCCCGTGGACCGGGCCGCGGAGTCGTCGCCGCGTGCGATGAGGTCCGGGTGCGCCTTGAACGCCTCCCGCGCGGACGCGGCGTCCTTGTAGTCCTGACGGCACTCACGGTGCAACTCCGCCACAGTGTCCTCACCAGTCATCGGCCGTCACTCCCCGTGGTGAGGCGCGGGCCGAGGACCGGACTGCGGGGCGGAGCGGCCGGGGCCGCCAACTGGGGGGCGGGGCACGGCCTGTACGGCGCGCTCGTTTTCCTCGCCGCTCCAGCCGTATGCGGAAGCCTCCTGGCGGAGGACGTCGGCGTACTGCCGGCGAGTCGAGCGGGACGCGGCCTCAGGCAAGGCGTTCATCACGGTCCCCAGCAACGTGGAGGCGCTGAGGAGCACGCTCCGGCCGGTGGCGTTGTAGACCTCAGCAGAGGCGCACACCGCGACGGCGTCCGTGGTCAGGACGGCGTCCGGACGGTGGGCGGTGAAGTGGTCCGCCATGGCGGCCAGGACCCGGCCCACCAGTTCTCGGTCCGCCGGACCGGCGCCGGACCCGTTCTGATCAGTACTCTGTGCCATGCGTCAGCTCCATCTGACGTGGCCCCCAACCAGCGTTTCTCAGGCCCTGGCTGGGGGCCGTTTTGTAGGCGCGACATCACGTCGCTTGCCCGACTGTATGGGACTCCCATACAGTCGGGCAAGCGGCCACGGCAGTTAGGAACCGGATGGCCGAGGAACGAACAGGTGGCCGGGAGGAGGCACAGCGCGTGTTTGACGCCCTGGAAGCTCTCAAGGCCATTGAGGACGAGGCGACCAGAGCCCGGGAAATCAGCACGTTTCTCCGGGCGTACGGTCCGAAGATCAAAGAACTCAGCGACCTGCGCCGGGACTACGTCCGAGGCCAGCGCGAGCGGAACGTGTCTTTCCGGGCAATCGCCGCGGAGCTCAAGATCCACCCCTCCACCGTTCAGGACATCGTGCGCGACTACTCGGGCTCAGGGATGACCCGACCGCGCAAGAAGGAGGCCAAGGATGCAGACGGCGGAGGCGCCGCCGAGTAGGCCAGCCGCGGTCTACCGGCTGTGGGCCAGGGACGGGGCGCTGCTCTACGTCGGGTCGTCATACCGGCCGGAGGCTCGCTACCAGGAGCGCCGGCGCAAGCCGTGGGGACCGCAGATCGCCCGGTGTGCGGAGGAGTGGCACCCCTCCCGTGCCGATGCCTTCCGCCTGGAGCTGGAGGCCATCGCCGGTGAGTACCCCCGATACAACGTCTACGGCACCGGCCGGGAGACGGATGCTCTACGGGCGCGGACCGCGGCGAGCCGGGCGCGGGGCGCCGTGCAGAGCGAGGCGTACCGCCTGGAGCGGGAGGTGATCGCGGAGGCGCAGGAGGCCGGGGCCGGCTGGCGGGAGGCATACCTCCTGGCCCAAGACGCGTTTACGGAGTATCTGGACCGGTCCGGCCTCTTCCCGGATTGGGTCGCGCGGCTTCGTAAGCGGCGGCCCGCCTCTGAGGCCCTGGCGGCCTCATGACGTGACGCGGCCCCTGGCGGAATGACCTCCCTGCCAGGGGCCGCGGCTTGAGTCACGAACGGCCCCCACCGGTGTCTAGGCCTGGTGGAGGACCGTTCGCTGTGGAGCGTCGGCCGGAGCGCGTCGGCCGCGCCGGGGGTGATGTGATGCACCGGTCCCGGTGAGCGGTGTTGAGACTAGCGGCCTGGATTGATCAGACGGAGGGGGCCTGGCTGCTCAGTTGTCTGCCCGAGACGTAGCCCATACGGGTGATTCTTCGCTTTATCCGCCGGCATCCCGGTGCCCTGGTCGCTACGGTCTGCGCCGCTGGAGTGAGCGGATGGAGAAGGGTGATATGCGAAGGATCGGGCTTTGTGTGGCTACGGCGGTGGCCGCTGTGGGTCTGGTGGGCGGGTGTTCCGGGGCTGAGGACGCCGACGGCGCGGGTGCGGGGAAGGGGAGTACTGCGGCGACCGCGCGTCAGGGCGGTGCGGCTGGCGAAGGCGCGGAGGACGCCGCGAAGCGGGATGTGAAGATCACGGACTCCGGCTATCAGGACCATGAGGTCTGGGGGCCGCACGCCTACGTGGTGAGGTACGTGATCACGAACGGCGGGAAGGGGGCTGCGGACTACTTTGCGCAGTTCGAATTCCTCGACCGGGAAGGGGATGTCCTCGGCTCCACGGGCGTTACCGCGGACAAACTGGGGGCCGGGAAGACGCACCGAGGTGATGCGGCGCCGCTGGAGGCCGAGATCACGAACGGCAGCATCAAGGACATCAAGTCCGTACGGGTGTCGGCTGTGGACCGGACGCCGGTGAAGTAGCTGTTCCTATACGCCGCGCGGCCCCCTCCCTGGTTCTTCCATTGCCGGGAGGGGGCCGCGATGCTGTGCCGCTCCGCGGGGAGCACACCGGCGGTAGCGTGGGTCATACCGCGGGTACGGCCCGGCGGGCGTGGCGGGCGACCGGCTCCGGCGTCGGGTAGCCGGCCGGGGGCGGGGGGATGTTCGTGTCAGTGATGAGGACCGGGGTCCCGGGTGGCACGGGGAAGGGGAGCGGGTGCGTGCGGGGCCAGGTGTAGGCGCCCACGTTCTGTAGGAGGCCGGCGGCGTGGAGCTCCTGGCCGTCATCCGGCTCCAGCGGCCACCAGCCGGTGGGGCGTGCGAGGAACCAGGGCAGGAGGGCGTACCGCCAGTGGCCGTCCTCTCCCTCGGACCATGCCTCCACTGACTTGCCGGGCTCGGCGCGGTGGAGGCTTCGCGCGAGGTAGCACACGCTCTCCTTCTCGGGGTGGTCATAGGGGGCGGTGAGCGCGGCCACGTACTGGGAGCCGGTGGTCGAGGTGAGGGCGGAGCCGGGGGGCGCGCCCCTGCGCTGGTTTGCGTAGGTCAGGAGGATGGGCTCGGTGAACTGGTAGGTGACGGCCCATTGGTGGTCCGGGGTGCCGGCGGTGTCCAGCCATGTGACGCGGACGGTGGTTACCGGCATGGTGCAGATTGCAGCGGTGATCAGTTCCTCGTGCGTCGCGGCCTCCGTCCCCGAGCTCCGGGCGGCGGGGTGTAGCTCGCGGCTCAGGAGTTCGAATGCCTCCGTAATGGCGTGGCGTACCTGGTCGCGGCGGGCGCTCGCGGTGTAGGCGAAGCGGACACCATCCAGCCGGGTGTCCCCGCTGGTGTCCCCTGCCGTGTCCCTGGTGTCCTCGGGGTGGGGGTAGGCGGAGGAGTGCGGGGCGTCCTCGGCTGGGGTGGGGCGGGCTGGCTCCGGTCGGGCGTTGTGGACCTCCGGGTCCCACACCACGTGTTCGGGCCGCCTGTAGGCGTACAGCATCTCCGTGAGGTTGGCGGCCATGGCGGCGGCTACCTGCGGGTGGAGTTCGGCTGGGTAAGGGACGGAGTTGTCCAAGGCGTACAGCAACTCCCGTTGGGTCAGCAGCTCGGGCGGCTTCGGAGGGAGCTCGTGGGAGGGGTGGAGGGGCGGCTTCTCGCGGAACTCGGGGGCCGGGACGGTGGTGGAGTCGGTCATGGGGGTCCTCATCGGTCGGGGGCTCGGCCGCCGGAGCGCGGCCGAGCCCGGGCGGGTCAGGAGGTGCGGGTGGCCAGGAGCCGGGCCGCAGTGCGGGAAGTCACCGCTGGCGCTGCCGCTTCTACTCGCGGACGATCTCGGCCGCGCGGGCCGCCCCGCGGGGTGCGGGGCGGCCGGCGGTCGGGTCAGGCCGGGGCGTCCGCGTGGGTGCCGGGCGCCCAGTTGTGGGCGTGCTGCGCCTCAGCGGTCGCGCGCCAGGAGCGGCACGTGTTCTCAAGGGCCTCCAGGACGGCGGGGGCCTGCGGCTTCGCGGCGGGGTGGGCGTCAACCGCGGCGCCTCGCATGTCGGAGTAGCGGCGCCTCGCATGTCGGAGTAAAGGTCCTGGAGGAAGCTGGCCAGGTCTTCCGTGTCCATGAGCCGCGCCCACGGGAGCGCGGGCGGGCAGGCGTCGGGCTGGTGCGCGGCGGCGGCCAGGCCGTTGAGGAGCTGGACGGCGTCTCCGCGGCCGGGGTCCAGCTCATAGTCCTGCGGGAGGTTGGCGATCCGGCCGGCGGCCTCCTGGAAGGCGTCGGAGCGGATCTCCGCCGGTGATGAGGACGGTCGAAAACGACCAGGGATGCTGCTCGCCTCAGTTCGTTCGTTGTTCAACGGAGTGGGGAGTGCTGGGGAGCGGTCAGCGTGATGTTGAGTGCTTGTTCGGCGCCTTTCGTGCCATTGGGCCTGATCACGCGCAATAGGGTGCTCGGGATCGGGATCGCGGTTGGCTTGGGAGGGACAGGTGATGAAGGTCATCGAGCATGAGCTGACGGCCCCTTGGGAGGCGGTCCTGATGGAGCCGACCGCGGCTGCCAGCACGGGGGTCGTCGTGCTGGCGGGGTCGAGCGGTCGGGTGGACCGGCAACGCGCCCGGCTGCTCGCCGAGCAGGGCTTCCTTGCCCTGGCGATCCGCTGGTTCGGCGGCCTCGGACAGCCGGAGGGGATCTGCGAGGTGCCGCTGGAGACATTCGTCGCCGCGGTGGACCTGTTGCGGTCGCGCGGGGCGGAGCGCGTTGGTCTGCTCGGCTTGTCCAAGGGAGCCGAGGCTGCGCTGCTGACCGCGGTGCACGAGCCGCGCGTCGATGTAGTGGTCGCCATGGCACCGACTTCGCTGGCCTGGTGCAACGTTGGGCCAGGGCTCGATGGTCAGTCACGCCCGTATCGCTCTTCGTGGAGCTGGCGCGGGTGTCCGCTGCCGTTCGTCCCGATGGATGATTCCTGGAAGCCCGCCAGGCAGGGAGACGGTCCGGTGGCGATCCGCGGCTGGTACGAACTGAGCGAGGAGACGTTCGCCGGGCATCTGGATGCTGCGGCGATTCCTGTGGAGAAGGCACGCGCTGATGTGTTGCTTGTGGCCGGCGGGGACGACGCGATGTGGCCGTCGCTGCGGTATGCCGAGCAGTTGGCAGCGCGACGTCACCAGGCAGGCGCTCAGGTCCGCGTTGTGGTCCGTGAGGATGCCGGACACCTGCCGCGTTTCCCCGGCGAGAGCCCGGCCGCGCCTTCGGAGACCTTTCTGTATGGAGGATCAGCGGACGCCGATGCTTTGCTCGGCAAGGCTGCCTGGGCGTCCGTCCTCAACCTGCTCGGTCCTGCTTAGGCCGTCAGGGCCCGGTGACCGTCAGGTCGCCGGGCCCTGGTGATTGGTGAGGGTCAGCCGGGGGTGGCCGCGTAGTAGGTGTGGAGGAGCGGATTGATCCCGGGGATCAGGTCGCTGACGGTGATGTTGTCGATCCAGCGGTGCGGGAGGTGGCCGCTTCGGCAGATGCTGTCCGGCTGGCCGGTGCTGACCGGGAAGACGAAGGTGCGGGTGCCGGAGTCGTCGGCGTCGATGATGCCGAGGAAGCCGGTGATCTCGGCGTCCGAGTAGCCGAAGGACTGCGCCAGGATGCGGTGGAGGCCGTCGGGGACGGTCTCTCCGGGCAGTACTGGGCCGGATGGAAGCCGCCAGGTTCGTGGTGTGTCCGGGTCTGGGAGATCGGCGTGGACCAGCAGGAACCTTCCGTGCTGCTCGATCCGCGCGGCAGCGGTGAGGTCGGTGAGGCCGTCGCTGTGGCTGCGGGTGACCAGCTCGTCGACCTGGTGGAGCATGGACAGGTCGGTCATGGGGTCCTCCGCAGCGGGACGACGTCGGTGCGGTGGTGAGGCATCGTCGGCCGGGCGGCCTCGGGGGTGGCCAGCAGGGCGACGATGGTGATCGGCTGCTGGCAGTGCGGGCAGTTGCGGGTCGCGGTCGGCTCCAGCGGGTCACGGACCTCGGCGGACTGGCGGGAGGCCGGGCGAGGCGCCGGTGGAGGGGGAAGCTCGATCCGGGCCGGCAACGCGGCCGGCGGTGCTTGGCCGAGGCGGCGGGCTCGTTCCTCGTCCAGGGCCTGGTCGCGGCGGTGCTCGGCTTCGCGACGGCAGACGGCCGAGCAATAGATGGTGCGGACCGTGCGCCCGGCCTGGAAGGGGTTCTCGCAGACGGGGCAGGTTCGGGTCTCCGTCTTGGCCTCGCGGGAGGCAGTGCGGCACTCGGGCGAGCAGAAGATGCGCTTCGGGCTGAGGGTGGTGGTGAACTCCTGGTCGCACTGGGGGCAGATCCGCTGGGTGGGCAGGTGCGAGCGGGCCTTCTCCCGGCAGGTGGGCGAGCAGTACTTGCGTCGGCTGGCCACGGAGCCGACCGTGAAGCCGGCCTGGCATTCGGGGCAGGTCCGCGCCAACTCCGCGCTGGTGGGGTCAAGTTCAGGAGACACGGGCGTTCACTCCCTGGCGAAGGCTGTCGGCGTAGTTCTGGTGGTGGCGGAGCCGGTAGGAGGGGCCGTCGATGCCGACCACCGCGGCCCGGTGCAGGAGCCGGTCCAGCATCGCCGCGGCGACGGTGGCGTCGCCGAAGGCCGAGGCCCAGTCCGCGATGCCGACGTTGGTGCTCAAGATCGTGCTCGACTTCAGATACCTCTGATTGATCACCTGGAACAGCGCCGAGGCACCGTCCTCGGGCAGCGGGAGGTAGCCAAGCTCATCAATGATCAAAAGCCGTGGACCTGCGAAGAAACGCATGCAGGTCTTCCATCGGCCCTCCAGTGCGGCCTTATGGCACTTGGCCGCGAGTTCCGCCGCGGTGGTGAAGTAGACGCGGTGGCCGGCCTCGACCGCCGCCCTGCCGAGCGCGACCGACAGCATGGTCTTGCCGACCCCGGGCGGTCCGACGAACAGCACGTTCGAGGCGTCGTCCAGGAAGCGCAGAGTGGCCAGGTCCCGGATCAGCTTCTCGTCGACGCCGGGCTGGGCCGAGAAGTCGAAGTCCGACAAGGTCCAGGGCTCCGGCAGGCAGGCGAACCGGTCACGGGCCGCGAGGCGGCGGGCCTCGGTCGCCTCGACCTCGATCTCCAGCAGCCGCTCCAGCGCGGCCGTCATCGACAGGTTCTCGGTGCGGGCCTGGTCCAGCACCCTGGGCAGGGCCTCGAACGCGTCGTTCAGCTTCAGGTAGGACAGGTGGGCCCGCAGCTGCGAGTAGCGGCGCGCTTCACTCATCTGCGTCGGTGATGTGCTCACTCGCCGGGTTCCTCCTCGGATCTCGGAGCGGTCCGCAGCCGGTCGGCCACGGCGGCATAGGTGTCGAGGTTGATCACGACCCGCTCGGCCGAACTGGCGCCGGCGGTCTGGCCCCGCAGCCGCTCGGCCTCAGCGAGCGCCTCGGGCGACAGCGGGCGGCGGGTCTTGGTCTTGCACGGGGCCCGGTCACTGACCTGCGCGAGGACCGCCCGCTCCAGCGCGATCACATGACCCGCGTCGCGGACCGTCCGCCCGGCCCCGCGCGGCGCGAGCCGGTGCCGGGCGACGACGGCCTTCCCCGCCGTGGCGATGTGCAGGTAGTCCTCGCCGAGCCGCTGCCGGACGGTGACCTGCATCCCCGGCATCCCGGGCGGGACCGAGTAGAGGTTGCCCTCGAAGGACACCAGGGCCTGCGGGCTGACCGTCCGCACGACCTCCAGCTCGGCCGGGAACGGCAGTGTGGGCAAATCCAACAGTGGCTCTGCGGCGGCGAGTTCGGCCACCGTCACCTTGATGCCGTCGACACTGCGGCGGCGCTCGTCCATCCGGACGGCGAGCTTGTCGACGCCGGACTGGGCCTGCTCGACGCTGAGACCGTCGGGGACCGTGCGCCACCAACGTTGCGCCGCACTGTGGTTGGCCTTCTCCACCACGCCCTTGCGGTTGCCCCGCCGCGGCGGGCAGATCGCCACCCGGACCCCATAGAACTTCGCGACCCCCGCGAACACCGGGGTGACCTGGCCGCTGGAGGGATAGCAGACGGTCGCCATCCGGTCGAAGCGCCACTGCCTCGCACTCCCGCCGAGCCTGCGCAGCACGGCGTCGAGGGCCTGGACCAGGTGGGGGAAGTCCTCCGACTCCGCCAGCACCGCCCGCCACCGGCCCGAATGCGCGAGCGCCCCGACCAGCAGGTGCGCGTGTCCGCCGATGCCCCAGCCCGCGGGTGGATCGGGCAGCTCGACCCAGTCGAACTGGACTTCCTCGCCCGGCGGGTGCTCGATCACCGCGCGGTCCCGGCCCCGCGACGCATGACAGGGCTCGCAGTGCGGCCGGACCTCGTAGCGGCGAAGCGCCCCGGTGAACGTCGAATAGGCGCCGCGATAGCCAAGTTGAACCACCTCGTCGAACAGAGTGGATGCCCACAAGTGCGGGTCGTCCGCCAGGCGTTGACGGCAGTAGTCCAGGAACGGCACGAAGGCGTCCGGTGCCTGGCGACGCTGCTGCGGGACGCGCTCGCCGTTCAGGTACGCACGGATCGTCTTGCGATCGCGTCCCAGGTGTCTGGCGATCGCGGAGATCGTCCAGCCCTGGCGACGCAGCGCGTGCGCGTCCACGTCTTCCTCCCACGTGAGCACCCAGCCTCCCGAAGAGGCCCGACCCGTTGCCCACGCAGGCTTGCCGTCCCACCCACCACCCATCCCGACACGCCGACCAAGATCACACGAACGGTGGGGAGATCAACTCAGCAGGTTTGCCCCACCCCTCAGCACCAGGTGGGGATTTTCAAGTAGCGCCATCACCGGGGACTGTCCGGCCGGTGCGTCCTCCCACACGGGCGTAAGGGCGCCGTCGTACGTGCCGCGCAGGCGGGTGGCGTGGTAGCGCTCCGAGACGTCGGGGGTCTCGAACAACTCGCCCTTGACCCGGCGGGCGAGGGTCCACAGGTGGCCGTCCGGGCTGCGGAAGCCGGTGAACGTCCGCTCCGTGGCCTGGTGGATGAGGAAGAGGCGGTCAGTGGAGATCCATACCAGGTCACCGTTTTGGGCGCGGAGGCTGCCCACGGTGGGGTGGTTGGTCACCAGGACCTTCGCTTTCCCCTTGCCGAGCTGGAGGACGGGGCCGGTGATGGTCGTCTGGTAGCGGCCGGAGGTGGTGCCTCCGACGGCGGCGCCCTCGGTGACGGGGCGGCCGGTGGCGTCGTGGAGACGGTGCGTCATGTGCTCGCTCTCTGTTCGTGGGTGGTGGTGCGTCAGATGTGGCCGAGCCAGCGAGCCAGTTCCTCGCCTGCCTGCTCATTGGCGCGGACAAGGGCGTCCCGGTCGGCGAGGAGGTCCATGAGGGCCGTCCGGATCTCGTCCAGGAGCCCCCGGACCTCAGCCGGGTCCTCCGGGAGTCCGACGGTGAGCCGGGCGGGGAGGAGGCGGATCTCCTCCACCCGGCCGGGGTCGAGCTGGAACATGGGCTCCGGGGTCTCGGTCGTGTCACTCACCGGCGGCCTCCTGGCGGTACTCGGGCGGGAGGTCGCTGGTGGTGCGTCGGCCCGCGGCGGCCAGGGCGCGGGTGACGGGCTGCGGGCCGTAGCGGCGTACGGCCTGGTTGTGGCCGTGCTCCTCGATGGCGGCCAGGACGTCCGCCACGGGGACGTCTGCGGCCGGGACGGCGGTGGCGGCGCGGCGGCGGATGTTGCACAGGAGGCATCCGCCGGCCTCCCGGTCGGCCGGGCCGTCCGGGTGCTCGCGGCAGTTGGTCGCCGGGCGGTGCTCAGCAGCGGCCACCAGGCGGCGGGCCAGGGCGAGGCACTGCTCCAGTTCTCTCAGGAGCTGTGGCGTGGCATCACGGGCGTTGAGCCGGGCGTCGTAGCCGTGCAGCTCAGCCAGGGCGTTACGGAGGTCCTGGAGCAGGGCGAGGTTCACGCGTTCACCGCCTGGCGTGCGGCGGCCTCGGCCTCGCGACGGCACCGAAGGCACATTCCGGCCGGGGCAGGGGCGGGGACGGTGCGGAACACACGGCCGCAGGGGCCCTCACAGTCCCGGATCTCCGTCCGCTCCGAAGATCGCTGAGCGGGCGTCTGAGCCTGCGGCGAGGGCTCGGCAGGCCCGGAGGGCACGGACATGAGGATCGCTGCCTGGCGGGGCTGCTGAGCAGCTTCCCGGCGCTGCTTGCGGTCCTCGGCCTCCCGCTCACAGGTCCGGCAGCGGTCGCCGGTGTCCAGGTCCCGGCCGTCGTCACACCGGGAGGAGGGGCAGTTACCGCGGCGCACCAGGGCCACGGCCACGCCCACCGGGCGGAGGATGCCCGGGCCGTCCACGGACTCCGCGTCCGCCTCGTAGCCGTGGTTCCACCACCGGCGCTCCACGCGGGCCACGAGTTGGTCCGCGGTCAGGCCACGGGCGAGTTCCTTCCGGATCTCGTTCGTTACCGCCTTCGGCACCGGGTTGGGGAGTTGGTCCCGCAGACGGCGCGGGAGGAGCCCGATCACCGCGCCGATGGCCGCCGCCTCCACTTCCTCGTCCGCCGGGTCCGCTTCTGCTGCCGCGGCGGAGCCGCCCTCAAGCGCGGTTCCACTACCGGTAGTGGGCCTACGGCCGTCATCAAAGGTTCCGGACGGTTGTAGGGACGGGTCACTGACGGTTACGGCGGCACTGAGTGCGTGACGTCCGCACTCAGACTGCGTGACGTCACGCATTTCGGATGCGTGACGTGCGTCGTCAGAGTCCGTGACACCGTCTTCCGTCACGTCATCCGAGTCCGTGACGGTCACGTCGTCGGAGTGTGTGACGGCCGCGGCGGCGGCACGCCTCGCGCGGGCCTTCCGCTGCCTGTCCTTCGCCGCCTTCTTCTGCCGGTCCTCCTCTTCCAGGAGCTCCGTCCAGTCCGCGGCCGGGCGCTGTAGGTGGAGGGCGAGGGCATACACGGTGTTGTCGTGGTGCACGCCGGTGGCTTTGATAAGCCCGGCGTCCTCCAGGCGGCGCAGCGCCCGCTGAACCGTGCGCCGGTCGTAGCCGGTCCGGTACCGGAGTTTGACGACGGAGGGACGGGCGTTGCGGCCCCTCTTGTCGGCGTGCTCGGCCAACACCTGGAGGACGCCCCGGGCGGTGGTGTCCGGCCGCCCCTTCTCAGTGCGCAGCATGGGCGCGTCATCCATCGCCCATGTCACCGCTTCGTGGCTCATGCGGTGCCCTGCCTTCCATCCGTGCAGATCAGTGCGGGTCCGACCGGGCCGCCGTTTGCCGGGGCGCCCCGCTCGTGATCAACACTTTGGCAATGTGAGTTTGCAAAGTCAAGATGCACTGTCACGCGGCCATAGGACGTACATGAACGGGTCATGCCGCTCCCGCCTCGCCGGTCACGCGGTCGAGCTTGCGGAGCCATGCCTCGAACGGCCGGACCCGGTGGAGGACCACCGGGTCCACCACCCGCACCACCCGGGCCGCCGGGCACTCCCACGAGACGCCGGCCACCGCACAGTCCCGGTCCGCCACCAGCTCCCCGACCGGCTCCACCACGTAGAGCGCCCCGTCCGGATAGAGCGCGGCGTAGACGCGGGCCACCTCCCGCCCGGTCGTCACGTACACCCGGTCCCGCCGCGCCTGGCCGCCCATGTCCAGGACGTCCGTGGTGAGCGTCCGTCCCGTACCGGTCGCCTCCGGCGGGAGGATGATGCCTCCAGGGGCCAGGCCGGGGACGCCGCCGTGGAAGTACCGGGCGGGGTGCGGGCGGGGTGCGGACACAACGGTCTCCAGGTGGAAAGGGGTCGAGCAGGAAAGGGCGAGCCGGGCCCCGGGCGGTAGCGCTGGAGGCCCTGGCCCGGAGAGGACGTCAAGTGACGTCGGGGAAGCGGCGGAACCAGACGACGAACGCCACGACGCCGGCGGCCACGTACCACCAGGCGCGCACGAGCCCCGCGGCGTACGTGAGAGCGCCGGCCGAGCCGCCGGCCATCAGGCCCCAGACGAAGCGCTCCATCACCGCGCCCCCTTGCAGCCGTCCGTACGGCTTGGGGACGGCGTGGCCGTCGTGGGCGTGGCGGCGTCCGGCACGTGGCCGACCGTGGAGCGGCGCGGCGGCGTGCTGGAGTCCTTCTGGGGCAGGTCACCGCTGGGCGGCTTCGCCGGGGACACCTGGTCCTGCTTGCGCATGTCCGCCCGGCCGGCCGGGCGCTCCGCGGGCCGCTGGACGCTACCGGGCATCCTGGAGCCGGAGTTGGAGCCGGAGCCCGGACTCCGGCCGCTACTGCCTCCGCTCCCCTCTACGGCGGCCACCAGGACCATGGACGTCCCGGCCGACCGGCACCGGCGGTGCGCGTCATCATGGTCGTCCAGGTCCACCACGTAGCACGCCGTGAAGAGGAAGAGGCCGGCCGTGATGAGCCCGAACGGCCGGGCGCACGACCGGGGTCCGCGTTTCCTCACCCCCGGGCCGCCCGCCCACCGCGCCCGCGCAGCGTCACCTTCGCCTCCAGCAGGAGCGCCCGCACCGTGCCAAAGGACATCGCGCGCTCCGCGGCCAGGGCCCGGATGGTCGCGCCGGCCTCGTAGTCCCGGCCGAGGCTGGACGCCACGGCCTTCCGCTCCGCGCCCTTGATGCGGGGCCGGTACGTCGCCCCGAGGCGGGGGGATCGGCGCTGTACCTCGGTGCTCATGGCTGGCTCAACCTCTCGTTCTCGTATCGCTCTTGCTCCGCTTCCGCCCACCGGCGGGCAGCCTCCTCCGCACACGTCTTGTGCGCGGGCCGCCCGTGGATGTCGCGGAGGTTGGTCACCTCGGGGCAGTAGCGGCACTGCGCCCGGACGTCGGACCAGTGGCCATGCCGCCAGTCCAGGAGCCCTCCCGGGATCTCGGGGAGCTCAGGCGGCTGTGGCCTCGGGCGCCTCGACCTCCGCCGTGGTGCTGATGGCATCCGCCGCCTCCTCCCGCTTCCGCTCGGCCCGCCGGCGGGCGGCGCGCTCGCGCTCCCGGCGTCGGCGCAGGAGGAGGCGCCGCGCCTTCTCATCCAGGCCGCCCCACACGCCGTAGGGCTCGTTCCGGGCCAGGGAGTCCGCGAGACACCGCTCCTGCACCACGCACCGGGCGCAGTAGGTCTTGGCCTCCGCGGTCTCCAGGAGGACCGTTCCGGCGTCGCCCTCCGGGTGGAAGAGAGCCGGGTCCGCCCGCAGACACGCGGCGTCCTTCGACCAGTGCACTGGCCGCGGGAGGGTGTCCGGCGCGTACCGGGTCCGTGCTCGTCGCGTCATGACGCACCTCCCGACCCCGGCCGGGGGACGGCGTCCCCGCAGGTCACGCCCCGGAGGACGAGGGTGTCCTCCCCGGTGCCCTCTACCTCGGGGACAGCCGCGGGGACAACGGGGACGCCGTCCCCGCGCGTGTCCTCCACGCCTGTCCCCCACGTCATGCGGGCGGCCTGGATGAACAGGACGACGGCCACCAGGGCGAGGACCGGCCCCCACACGGGGAAGGTCTCCAGTGCGCTTATGACGGGCCCAACGATCACCAGGGCGTCCACGCCGCTCACACCTCCGCCCGCTCCTGCTCGACCGGCCACAGGCGGATGACGCAGCCGGAGACCTCCATGACGTCCGGCACCTGGCCGTGGTCAGTGTGGTAGCGCTTCATGAGCCGCCGGTATTCGACCACCAGCGCGTCATCCCGGTAGATCCCGGCGGTGGTGAGGGCGTCCTCCGTCGACCGCGCGAGCTTGGAGAGATCCGGCACGCCGGCCGGGATCCACGGCGCCGAGGGCCGGACGCGCTCGCTGTTGCGGCCCGTCCCGAAATGCGTCTTCGGCCGAGTGAGCGTAAAGATCATCTCCGCGGCCAGGGGCCCGGTGAGCGGCTTCCACCCGCGCCCGCGCGCCTGGAGCGAGGCCGCCACCACGTCATCCCGCCAGGGCTTGACGTACTTGGACGACTCGACCAGGTGAATCCGGTTCGTGTGCTTGTTCCGCTTCGGGCTCTTGCTGCCCTGCGGCGCCGGGGCGCCGTACACGGTCACCTCAAACGCCGGCCTGGCCGGCTCGTCATCCGGCGCGTTCACGTAGTCCAGGTGCGCGGATGCCTCGTCCAGGGCGACGGCGGTTTTCGGCACGCCCACGACCCCGGCCGTGATCTCCTCGTCCGCGAACAGCGGGACATTAATCACTGTCCGTCCCCTTCTTCCCCGTGGACTGGACCGGTGTCCTTCCGCCAGGTGTCCGGTAGCGGCGTGGGTCGGGCCCGGATGTCGGTGAGGACGACCTCCTCCGGCCGCTCGGCGTCCACGTTGGCGATTACCTCCAGCTCCATGCCCTGGAGCTCATAGACCTCCGCGCCGGTAGCGTGGACGAGTTGGTCCAGGAGTACGGTGACGGCCTGGTCCGGCTGGTAGACGCCCATCAGGACGCAAACCGTGTTGGACTCCGTGTCGACCGTCGTCACCCGGGCCCGGGCCGGGACGCGGCTACCGTCTCGCGCGGCCAGGTACGCCCGGCCGAGGTCGGTGACGGCCAGGAGGCCACCGCGGGTCTGGACGAACTGGCGGAGCCGAAGCGCGAGTAGGAACCCGTGGGGGTCCTGGACCGAGGACTGGCCGTCTGCCAGGGCGCGGACGATGTCCTCCATGGGCGCCGGGAGCGGGAGCTCGGATGCCTGGAGAGTGGCGGTCACCATCCCGGCCCGCCACGCGGCGGTGCCTTCCGTGGTGGCCGCCGAGCACGGGCATCCCCGCACTAGGTTCACGAGGTCGGGGTGTGTGCAGCCGACGCACTCCAGGACGGATGCGCGGCCCTTGCGGCATAGGGCCACGGAGCAGCAGGGGCACGCCGGGCACGGTTCTTGCGTGGGACGGAGGTAGTCCGCCCCGAAGGGTTCGAGGGTTGCTGTCACGGCTGGCTACCTGCCGTTGTGGTCTCGCACTCGCAGCATGTGCGGGTGGCATCGGTGTGCAGGAAGTGAGGGCGCGGCCGGTTCTCGGCCGGGCAGTGCTCAATGCCGACGCGGTCCGCATCCACCACGAGCGCCAGAGTGGCCGGGTCATCCCCGCCGCCGTTCTCCACGCCCTCCCTCGCCTTACGGAGCAGGGGGAGGGCGGCAGGCGCCGGCCGGGCGCCCGCCGGCGGGACGCCGGGCTGGAGCGGGCCGGGGCGGCGGGGTGCCCGGTGGCAGCCTCGGCCGGCCAACCAGAACACCCACACCATGATGGCCAGGCCGCCGACGGAGGCGGCCATGACGGAGGCGCCTACGACGAACTGTGTCACCGAGGGCTCACCGCCTCCCGGAACGGCAGGAGCGGCCACTCCAGCCGCACGTCCCGCGCCCACTCCTCTTTCCCGGGCGTGCGCGCGAAGTAGGCCCGGAGGCTTTCGTTCTGCTCCCGCGCCCATCCCACCTGTTCCCGGTGGAGCTGCGCCATGGGGAGCCGACCGAGGACGCGATACCGACGCCCGATCTTCACCACCAGGGAGCACGCGGCGAGGGCGTCTGCCTCTGAGGAGTGTGCGCCTTCCAGCGGCACCACGTAGTGGCGGCACAGGTCGGCCAGGGTCCGGCCGCCGCGCCGGTGCGTCCTCACCCTCTTGTCCAGGACGTAGGGGTCCAGGACGTGGGCAGAGACACGGTCGAGCAGCGGCGTGACGCCGTACCGGCGGGCCTCCCGGTCCAACACCGTCAAGTCGTACGTGGCGTTCATGATGACGAGCGGGCGGCCCTCCTCCACTGCCGCCGCGAGCGCGGTGGTGATCTCCTCCACCACCACGGCGGCCGGGCTACCCGCGGCCCGGCAGACCTCCGTGGTGAACCCGTGCACCGCCGTCGCAGCGGTAGGGATGTCCACCCCGCCGACGTCGGACAACCAGGTCTGCCGAGTGGTCGGCCAGCCGCCGCCATAGCGGACGACTGATCCGGTGACGATGCGGGCGGTCTGCGGGTCCGTGCTGGTGGTCTCCACGTCGAACCCGGTGAGCGGCTGGTAGGTCCAGCCGAGTTGAGACGGACTCACGACCGCCTCCCCGCCCGGCCCGTGCGGGCCGCCCGGGTGGTGCGCTTCGGCTGGACCCGCTTGAGCCCGGCGCGCTTGCGCGGGAGGCTGGCCGGCGCCGTCTCCTGCGAGGCATCCGCCGCCGTCCCGGCCGCGTCCGCCTCGGCCACCAGGGCAGCAGCTTCCGGGTCCCCGCTTGTGGCGGTTCCGCCACAAGCGGGAGCCTCCGGGGCGTGGAGGACTTGGACCCGGCCCTCCTCCCCGGCCCGGTCCGCCTCCACCAGGGCGCGGACCTCCGCGGAGAGGGGCACGACCTTTTCGAGCTGCCGCGCGGCCGTCTTCCACCACATGGCGTCAAAGTCCGTGTGCCAGAACGAGTCCCGCTTACCGGAGACCTCTGCCTCCAGGTACGCCCGGGAGTGCTTGTCCCGGATCTCCTCTGCCTCCTCCCGGTTGACGGTGACCACCTGCGAGCGGTGGCCGCCGGTGGACCAGGCGAAGGCGTAGGCGAACAGCGGCTTCCCACGGTCCTTGAGGGCCGGGTCCTGCCGGTGGGTGAAGTCCAGCGGCGACGGCGCGGACGGCTCGTAGGCGTACTCGTCGCCCTCGTAGACCATGCCGACGCGGACCGACGCCACCCGGCCGGAGCGCTCCATGAGCTCGATGTAGCCGCGGTACGTCGGGATGAAGGTCGCCCGGCCGAACTCGTTGGTGATGACGGCCACCCGGCCGTCCGGCACCAGCCCGAACCGGGCCGCGGTCAGGGTGGCCTGGAGCACGCTCGCCGGGTTGCAGGAGCAGAGCTTCGGGAGGACCGCGCGGACGGCGGCCAGGAACGGGCCCGGCTGCATGTGGCTCGGGAGGGCGTCCGTGATGTGCCCCTCATACCGACCGAGCCAGGTGAGGGCGGCGTCCGCGGACTCCTGGACCGGGTCCCCTGCCGCGGCCTCCTCCAGGGTGGCCGGCGCTGCCGGGACGGGAGCCTCCTCGGCGGAGGCCGGGGCGGGGCGCCCGCGCATGGCGGGCGCCTCCGTGATGTTCGCCAGGACTCGGTCCCGGAGAGTGGTGAGCGCCACGGTTAGAGCTCCTTCTTCGGGACGTAGAGGCGGCGGCCTCGGCACGCGTTGTAGGCGGCCTCGTACTCGGCCTTGATGCGGTCGAGGTCCAGGACCTCGACCGTCTTCGTGCACCGCGCGGCGATCTCCGGGTGCTTCTCGCGGAAACCGGCCTCGCTGAAGTTGCCGTTTGCCTTCCAAGTCCAGGCCGTTGCGGCCCCGACCCGGACGACCTCGGCGGTGCCGGCGGTGTCCCGCATCTCGTTCTCGACGGCCGTCTTCTGCTTCGTCAGGGCCTTGATCTGGGCGTCCAGGTCGGCGCGCTGCGCGCGAAGCTCCCTCGCCTTGCTGAGATCGGCCTCGGCGATGGCCTCCGGCTTGACCTCGTAGAGGCGGCCGAGGAGGTCCTTGGTGGCCTCCAAGCCGTCCACCGGCGGCGGAAAACCCTCCAGGACGTGGCGCTCGTACCACTCACCGCAGTACTCCAGGAGATGGCCGATCATCTCCTCATCGCGCTCCACCACGTGCCAGCGGAGTTTGTTCCCGCCGACCAGGGCGGCCACGTAGCCTCGGGCGTACCCGCCCACGGCCATGCCCCAATGGCACTGGAGGGCGGGCGCGTCCGGCGGGCCGTCTTCGGACTCCCACTCTTCGAGCTGGTACTCCGACCGGTTCTTGCACTCCAGCGGCCCGGCCACCTCGCCGGTCTCCGGGTCCAGGGCGTCCCGGTCGATGTTCACGAGCGCCCACGCGTGGTCAACGTGCGCCAGGGTGCCGGGCGGGGTGGCGATGGGGACGCCGGACCTCTTGGAGAACATCCGGGCGATGAAGTCCTCGATCTCCCGGCCGATTTCCATGGCCTCGTTGTCCCGGACGATGTCCCGGCCGTGCTTCTCCTCGTACACGTGCCGGGCGCCGCGGTGCTTGTCGAGGCCGACGATGGCGGCGACGTCGGAGCCGCCGATCCCGAGACGCCTGGTGGCCTCCCACTCCTGCCGGTACGCCGGGTCATTGAGGTCACCGGAAGCCAGTACGAGACGGGCCGTGGGAGAGACCAGCTCCCCCGGAGCGGGCGTGGTCAGGGTGAGGCTCATGCGTGCGTCTCCTGGCGGGTCGTGCTGAGGGCGGAGCGGCGCGCGGTGCCCTCCACGGTGAGGAAGTGAGCGGACTGCTTCGCGCTCAAGTGGCCGTGCTCGGCGCGGAGCTGGGCCTCTACGAGGTCGGCGGCCTCCGTGTGGCCGTGGAGCCGGAGGAGCGCGGCGGCCTGCTTCGCGTGCATCCCGCGCTGATTCGTTGCGGCCTGAAGGATCAGTTCCACCGCGGCCTGGAACGCACCGGCGCGGGACGGGTCTCCCGGGTGGTGGCCCCTACCGCGGGACGTCTCGGGGTCCACGGCGGGCGGGGTACGGCGGGCCTCCTCCAGGACGTCCGCGTACACGTCGTCATGGCCGCACGGGTTGGCCCACCGGTCCACCACCACAGCGGCCTCCTGGAGGATCACCTCCGCGGGCTGGACACGGTCCCATCCGCGCGGACCCCCGCAGGTCTGGCAGTACGGGAGGACGGAGACGGTAATGACGCCGACCTCCCCGAGGTCCGGCCCGGCAACCGGGATACGGACGCTCATCCGGGCCGGGAACGGCGGGTACGGGCCGCCGCCCGTGGAGCGCACCCACAGGGAGGGGCCCTCCACGGTGGTGACCGCGTACGCCTCAAATGCCCCGGCGGGCCCATAGCTCGGCATCCGCTCCGCCAGCGGCACGCGCCGGACGGCGGAGGCCGCGCTCGCCAGGGACGCGTAGACGGCAGCGAACACCCACGTGCCCGGCCGGGAGCGAGCCTCCTCCGCAACCGCGGCGTGGTCCACGCGGGACCGGTGAACGGACCCGATAGCGCCCCTCATGACTCACCCCCGCGGAGGCGGCAGGCCAGGACGACGGCGCCAACGAGCGCCAGGACGAGGAGCGGGAGGGCGGCGCAGAAGAGGAGGTCAGCCACGGCAACCTCCAGCCGGTACAACCGCTCCGAGCGGGCGCGGTCCCTCGGGGACGGTGTAGGTCTCCCACACCTCCACGGGCACGCCGCGCCAGACGGCCGCAAGCTCCGCCAGGACCACACGGCCCCGGCCCTCCGGCACGGAGGCGCGCACCGGCGTGGCGTTCATCACCGTCGCGCACCGGTCGACGGCCCGGCCGGCGTCTGCCGCGTCCCGCGCCTCCGCATGGATGACGCCGGTGGGGGTCAGAGTCCAGGCGAGACCGGATGCCTCCGGCATGAGCTCCGGGTGGGTAATCAACAACTCGGTGAGCGCCACCACGGGCGCCACCACGGGTTCGGGATGGCTACAGTTGGCTGCCATCAGACCTCATTTCACGGTTGAGGTGTCTGGTGTGAGGGGCGTCCGGGACCGGGCCAGGTCCAGGAGCTCCAGCCGCAAAGGGGAAGCGGTGCGGTGCCCCAGCCGGGGGAAGCGGAGAGGGCCATCTCCACCCCGGCGGGCGCGCCGTCTAAGGCCCCAACGGCGCGCTGTTTTCCGGCCGTTGTGCAGCGGATACGCCGCTGGTCTCCGGGATATGCGGGACGTACTTCGCCTGGAGGACGACCAGCGGGCAGTCCAGCCGCTTCGCCATCCGCTCCAGGAGTTCCGGTCCGGCGTTGCGTCGGCCAGCTTCGATATCGCACAACAGCTGTTCGCTGATCCTGAGAGCTTCGGCCAGGGCCCGCTTTGTCATTCCGGTTTGTTCGCGGGCATAGGTGATGCCTTCCGGCGCATGGTCCAGCGGAGCTCCCCGAGGACGCCGCTGCCGCTTGCGCTTACGCGGGTCGTTCATGATTGAAAACTAGCGCGTAGTAGCGAGTAGGGCAACTACTACGCGCTAGTCGAGTAGTGGCGCGAAGTTACGCGTTTGTATTACCCTTTACCTGCCTTGCCACGGGGTGCAGTGGCCAACTAGCGCGTAGTCTGCGAAGCTTCGCCCATGGTTAGAGGCACGCGACCGGAGCCCCCGCGCGAGGCCGCGCTCATTGACGCAGCACGCCGACGGGCGCGGCTATCGATCCGCGAGGCCGCGAAACGGGCAGCACTGAGCGACGCCCGCTGGAGGCAAATCACCAGCGGCTACCAGACCGTAAGCGGAGAGCACATCCCCGTGACCGGACCCCCAGAGACCGTGGCGAGGATGGCTCAAGTCGTCGGCGTCACGGCGGATGAGCTCTCCCGCGCCGGCCGCCAGGACGCGGCGGAGGCGTTGACAGAAATCACGCCCGCAGCACAGCAGACGGGCCCCTCCAACATGTACTCGCCACCGGTGGATGCCGTGTACCAGCTCTTGGCGTCCCTTCCGCCCGAGGCTCAGGAGGAGGTGGTCCGGCGCCTGGCTAGGGAAAATCCAGCGGCCGTACAACTTCTGAATAGCCAGGAGCGTCACGCCGGATAGCTCATGATCACGATAGTGCTAAGAAGTTGCACAGACTCCCATAAGTTGCCCTAGGCATCCGAGGATGCACGGTACGTCACCGTGCACCACGTCTAGGGGGTTATCAACACCGTGACCGACCTTGTCATTGCCCTGCTTACAGCCGTCATGGGAGCGGCATCGCTGGCAATCGTTCTCCTCTACAAGGGGTGGAAGCGCAACCGTGAGCTGATCAACGAACTCCGGGCGCAGCTCGCCGCGCAGCAGATCGCAGCCATCACCAGGGGTAACAACTATCCTCCGGTCCCGGACGAAGCGGCCTCCTCGCCCGAGCCGGTCCACAGGAAGCGCCATCTTGCGCTCTACCTCGGCGGCGGAGTGATTGCCGCCTTCGCCACCGTCCGAGACCGCTTCCGGTCCTTCTGGCACGGCCACCGCGTGCTCACCGTTACCGCCGTCGCCACCGCGGGCACCGCAGCCGCCCTCGCCATGGCCGCCACAGGCAATGGCACCACCGGGGACGACGACCCCCGCCCGGCTGCCTCCGTCCCGCACCGCTCCGACGCCGGCGCTCCCAGCTCCACCCCCGGCCCAGGCACCGACGCCCCCCGAGGGGGCGCCATGGACGACACCGGGGGCGGTAGCCCCCTCCTGGAGGACACCGCCGTCAACCTCACGTACGACGGGCAACAGGAGCACGCCCCTGCCGGGGCCGTGCCGGAGCCGAGCTCCAGTGGCCACGCTCCCGTGAGCGAGGACGGTACCGGCAGCGACGAAGAGACAAAAGGACCTTCAACGCCAGCCACCGGCCAACCGGAAGATCCAGTGATACGGGACCCGCACACGGAGGCGCCGCAGAGGCCGAGCGACCCAGAGCCCACCAAGCCCGCTGGACCCGCCGTCCTCACGGTCGGGAAGCCCCAACTCTCGGACACGGACAAGCCGTCGTGCGAGAACGTGGCGGTGGACATCCGCAACACCGGCGGCACCACGGCGACATCGGGAACGCTCTACTTCGGGACGCACATCATCGGCCCGCTCGGCATCGACTGGGCCACGATCACGCAGACGCGTGAGTTGCCCGCGCCCGTCCCGGCCGGCGGCCACGTAGAGGGCCGCTGGACCTTGTGTGTGGATGACTGGCGGGTGCCGCCGGGGTGGCACATCGATACCTCTGACGTCAGCGTCTCGTTGAACTAGCCGCCTTCCCGGCCCTGGCCCATCCCCCGGTCGGGAGGCGGCACGTGGGGGAGAACCGCTGAGAACTGACGTGATTCACTCCGGCCCATGAGGCCGGTGGAGCAGCGCAGGAGGGCCCCGGATAACGGGGCCCTCCTGCGCTGAAGGGCCATCACGTACCGGCGTTGCACAGCCTCCGCGCCCCTCCGCACGCCACCCGGCCCCACCCGACACCCCATGCACATCGGTGGAGCACCGGTGGAGCTATCGATCTTGAAATACAGAAGACCCCCGACCAGACAGTGTCTGACCAGGGGTCCAGCCGTAGGCCCTGTGGGACTCGAACCCACAACCAATGGATTAAAAGTCCACTGCTCTGCCAATTGAGCTAAGGGCCCAGGCGATGTTGCCTCCCCGAGCATAGCCGCACGTGGCCGTATCGCCGATCGGGTATCGGGGACACGGCCGCGTCGGCGGGACGGATCGGGACGGTACGGGCCGGAACGGGCCGGCATCGGGGGTGCGGCGCAGGCGGGCCGAGGGGGCGCGGAACGCCTTCGGCTGCAACGGTGCCACCGGCTGTTACGGCGCCACCGGCTGTTAAGGCTCCGCCGGCTTTACATGCCGGCTTTACGGATCCGCCGGTTCCGGAGCTGCCGGGCGGGGCTCGTCCCGGGGGTCGTCCTGAGCTTCGTCCCGGGGCTCGTCCTGAGCTTCGTCCTGGTGCTCGTCCCGGGTGCGGTCCCCGCCCGGGGTCCGCGCGTGGTCGGGGGCGAGGAACCAGTGCCGGGCCGAGGCCAGCCACCAGGCCGCCGCGAAACCCAGCACGACCAGCACCGCGACCGGCGCGTAGTTGAAGGTCTCCCAGGTGACCGGGGAGACCTGGGGCAGCATGAAGAGGACCGTGATCACGCCGACCCAGGCCACCGCGACGATCCCGATCGGCTGCGACCAGCGCCCCAGGTGCCACGGCCCGCGCTCGAACGCCGCGCCCTTGCGCACCCGCAGCAGCGTCGGGACGACGTAGGCGATGTAGAGGCCGATCACGGCGATCGAGGTCACGGCCGCGTACGCGGTCTCGTTGATCAGGTAGGGCAGCCCGAGCACCAGCGCGCCCGCCGCCGCCAGCCAGACCGCCGCCACCGGGGTGCGGGTGCGCGGGCTCACCGTGTGCCAGACGCGCGAGAAGGGCAGTGCCCCGTCGCGCGAGAAGGCGTAGATCATGCGGCTGTTGGCGGTCACCGAGGCCATCCCGCAGAACAACTGCGCGCCGATCACCACGAGCAGCAGCAGCTTGCCCGCGGTCGCCCCGAGCGCGTCCAGCAGGATCTGCGCGGGCGGCGCTCCCGTGGGCGACGCCAGCTCCTTGTCGTACGACTGGATCGCGAAGGTGAAACCGAGCAGGAGGACGAGACCGGCCAGCCAGGACGTCCAGATGGAGCGGACGATGCCCTGGGGGCCCGCCGTCGAGGCGTCGTGCGTCTCCTCCGTCATATGGGCGGAGGCGTCGTAGCCGGTGAAGGTGTACTGCGCCATCAGCAGGCCGATCAGCACCACGTACACACCGCTGTCCCAGCCCGTGTTGTTCACGAACTCGGTGAACACGAAGGACGCCGACTGGTGCCGGTCCGGTACGAAGGCCAGTGCGCCGACGATCAGGCCGACGCCGAGCACGTGCCACCACACGCTCACGCCGTTGAGGAAGGCGACGATGCGGACGCCGAAGGTGTTCAGCAGGCCGTGCAGCAGCAGGATCGCCGCGAACAGCAGGATGGTGCGGCCCGGGGTGACCTCGAAACCGAACTGGAGGTTCAGGTACGCGCCGAGGAAGGACGCCGCGCCGAAGTCGATGCCCGCGGTCACCGCGACCTGGCCGAGCACGTTGAACCAGCCCGTGAACCAGGCCCAGGCGGCGGCCGAGCGCGGCGGCGCCAGGCGGTGCGCCCAGAAGTACAGGCCCGCCGACGTCGGGTACGCCGAGCAGATCTCCGCCATCGACAGGCCCACGAACAGCGTCATCAGGCCGACCGCCACCCATCCCCAGGTGATCACCGCCGGGCCGCCGGTGTTCATCCCGAAGAGGTAGAGCGTCAGACAGCCGGACAGGACCGAGATGATCGTGAAGGACACGGCGTAGTTGGAGAACGCCGACATCCGGCGGGCGAGGACCTGGGTGTAGCCGAGCTGGGCCAGCCGTTCCTCGTCCGACGGCCCGCTCGCCCTCGTGTCATTTGTCATGCCCCCAGCGATTCCCTCTCCGGCGGCGTGACATGCGCCACATGGTGGCCGGGAACCGGCGGAGACGGCGACTTGGGACGGGGCGGGCGAAAAGACCGAGGGCCCGCACGAGCGCGTCGTGCGGGCCCTTCGTCCGTCGGCTTCCGTCGGCTTTCATCGGCGTCCACCGGCCTCCGTCGGCGGCGGGCGGCTACGTCAGCCGTCGACTGCTGTCAGCTGTCAGCTGTCAGCCGTTGCGCTTCCAGCGCGGCTTGTCCTCGCGGCGACCGACCGAGCCGGTGCCACGGTGGTCGTCACGGCGGGCGTACGGGCGGTCGTGGCCGCCGGTCCGGAAGCCGGGCCGGTCACCCTGGCGGTCCCGGTTGAACGGACGGTCACTGCCACGGTGTCCGCCCCGGTCCTCCCGGCGGAAGCCACCGCGGTCCTCCCGCCGCTCGAAGGAACGCCCACCACGGTCCTGGTCCCGGTCACGGTCGAACGGACGGCGGTCGTCACGACGGTCGTCGCGCCGGTCGTCGCGCCGGTCGTCACGACGGAAACCGCCGCGGTCGTCCCGCCGCTCGAAGGACCGGCCACCCCGCTCGTCCCGGCGGAAGCCACCGCGGTCCTCCCGCCGCTCGAAGGAACGCCCACCACGGTCCCGGTCCCGGTCACGGTCGAACGGACGGCGGTCGTCACGACGGTCGTCGCGCCTGTCGTCACGCCGGTCATCACGACGGAAACCGCCGCGGTCGTCCCGCCGCTCGAAGCCACGGTCACGGTCACGATCGCGGTCCCGATCCCGGTCACGGTTGAAGCCGCCGCGGTCACCGCGGTCACTGCGCTCGCGACGCTCGTACGAGCCCGAGCCCGAGCCCGCCGTGCGCTCGGCACGCTCGGGCCGGTCGACGTCCTGCGCCGTCGGCTGCTCCGGCACCGACACCTCGGCCACCGCCTCCGCGGCGGACGCCTCCGCCGCCTCGGCGAGCGCCGCCGCCGGGTCCTCGCCCCGCTCACGGGCGGCCCTGGCGACCAGCCGGTCGGCCTCGTCGCGCAGCTCGCCGGCCCGCCGCTGGGCGCGCTCCAGCTGCTTGGTGAGCTGCGCGACCTCGCGCTCCGCCTGCTGGGCGGCGTTGCCCGCGGACTCGGCCTGGACCTCGGTCATGGAACGGGCGCCGGTGATCTCGGCGACCTCCGGGTCGAAGACGGCACTGCCCTGGATGATGTGGCGCGCGGCGTCCACGCCCGCGTCCTCCATCAGCCGGAAGATCTGCCGCCGCTGGTGCGGCAGCGAGAGGGAGACGACCGTGCCGGTGCGGCCCGCGCGGGCGGTGCGGCCGGCCCGGTGCAGGTAGTCCTTGTGATCGCCCGCCGGGTCGACGTTCAGGACCAGGTCGATGCCGTCGACGTGGATACCGCGGGCGGCGACGTCCGTGGCGACCAGGACGTTGACGTACCCGTCCTTGAAGTCGGCCAGCGTCCGGGTGCGGGCGCCCTGGGTCATGCCGCCGTGCAGCGCGTCGGACTTCACGCCCGCGTCGCGCAGCTGCTCGGCGACGCGGTCGGCGCCCATCTGCGTACGGACGAAGATGATGGTGCGGCCCTTGCGGGCGGCGATGGCCGCGGTGACCGGCGCCTTGTCCTTGGGCTTCACGATCAGGATGTGGTGGGACATCGTCGTGACCGCGCCCTGGGCGGCGTCCACCTCGTGCGAGACGGGCGAGGAGAGGTAGCGGTCGACGAGGGTCTGGATCTCGTTCTCCATGGTCGCGGAGAACAGCATGCGCTGGCCGCCCGCCGGGACCTGGTCGAGCAGTTCGGTGACCTCGGGCAGGAAGCCCAGGTCGGACATCTGGTCGGCCTCGTCGAGCACGGCGATCCGGACGTCGTCCAGGGAGCAGGCGCCGCGGTCGATGATGTCGCGCAGGCGCCCCGGGGTGGCCACCAGGATGTCGACGCCCCTCTCCAGGGCGTAGATCTGGTTGCCCATGGACGTACCGCCGCAGACGACCTTCATCTTCAGGCCGAGGACGTCGCCGTACGGCTGGAGCGCGTCGGCGACCTGCATGGCCAGCTCACGCGTCGGGGTGAGGATGACGGCCCGGGGGCGCTTCTTCTCGGTACGGCCGCCCGCGAGCCTGGCCAGGGTGGGCAGACCGAAGGAGAGGGTCTTGCCGGAGCCGGTACGTCCGCGGCCGAGGATGTCGTGGCCGGCCAGGGCGTCCGGGATGGTCGCGGCCTGGATCGGGAAGGGTACGTTCACACCGTTCTGCGCGAGCTTGCGCACGATGCCCTCGGGCAGACCGAGGTCGGCGAAGCTGATCTGGGGGGTGTCACCGGACTCGCCCGACTCACCGGACTCGCCGGCGTCGGCCGTCCCGACGGCCTCGGCGTTCTCCGCGTGCGCGGTGTTCCCGGCGCTCTCTGCGCTCCCTGCGCTCTCGGTGTGCTCGGCGTGCTCGGCGTGCTCGGCGTGCTCGGCGCTTGCGGGCGCTGCGACGCTCTCGGCCCCGTCCACGTGATCGTTCTCGGACGGCACGACGTGGTCAGTACTGGACACGGACATGCGAATGCGAAACCTTCCGGAGTCTCGTCGGCACGCACCCGTCAACTCCGTGATGCGCAATACGACCGCCTCAATGCGGTCAGCCACGGCAAAGGAGAGAACGCGCCACACGGCGCGCTCTGCGTTGGCGCCGGGCAAATGGGATCAAACGATCTACCACCATACGCACCTTCCACCCCCCAAGGCAAACCGAGCCCGAACCCCCGGACGGGCCGCAGGTCCGGGCTAGTGCCTCGGCAGGCAACGTTTGCCCGTCAAGGAGCGGCGTTCGGTGCGTGCTCTGGGGGTCCCCCCTGCTCGAAGAGCTTGGGGGAGCGTGCCTGGGGGTACCTCCCGGCCGAAGGCTGGGGGAGCGTCGCGACGGGGCGAACGTTGCCTGCCGGGGCACTACGCCGGCCGTCCCGCCGCCGGCGCCGGCTCACGCTGCACCAACTGCGGGGAGGGATCTTCGTGGGCCGACGAGGACGGCTCCGCGGTCGGCGGCGGAGACGGCGACGCGGGTGGTGCGACGGTCGGCGGCGGCGGAGTCGGCTCCTCGGTGTGCGGATCGGGCGGCTGCTCCTCGGTCGGCACCGGATCCCCCGGCTTCGGCGTGTGCCGCGGCCCGGCCGGCGTGGCGGGCGCGCTGCGCCGCCCCGAGGGCGTTTCCGGCGCGGACGCCGACTCCCCGGGCTTCGCCCTCTCGCGGTCCTCGCGCCGGTCGCCGTCGGCCGCCGGGCCGTCGTACCCGGCACCGGCGCCGGGCACCGCCGCACCCCCGTCGGGTGCCTTGCCGCCCTGCTGTCCGGTGGACCGCGACGGCCCGGGGCGGGCGGTGTCCGCGCCGACGTTCACGCAGCCGGCGGCCGCGGAGACGGCCAGTACCGTGGCGGCGAAACGGACTGGTACGTACAAGGGGCGCACGGTAGCCACCTCCGAGGGCGGGCAGGCGAAGAAGTCGACCTGCCCAACTCCCGCCGCCCGCAAGAAGACACGCGGGCGCCGCTCACCCGTAGCCGAGTGCGTGCAGACGCGCGTCGTCGATCCCGAAATGATGGGCGATTTCGTGCACCACGGTCACCTCGGTCTCCGCCACGACCTCCTCCCGCGTCTCGCACATCCGCACCGTCGGCCCCCGGTAGACCGTGATCCGGTCCGGCAGCACCCCCGCGTACCACTCACCGCGCTCGGTCAGCGGCGTCCCCTCGTACAGGCCGAGCAGTTCGGGGTCGTCGGCGGGCGGCTCGTCCTCGACGAACACCGCGACGTTGTCCATCAGCCGCGTCAGCTCGGGCGGAATCCGGTCGAGCGCCTCGGCGACCAGTTCCTCGAACTCCTCGCGCGTCATCTCCAGCACAGGGCCATTGTCGGGCACGGGACCGCCGTACGAGTGTCACGGACCGCCGCATATCCGCTTCCGTGCCTGGGCATACGGGACCAATGGTCCGCGTCCGCTTTCCCGTACCGAAGCGCCTCGTCGCCGTGTACGAGCGCGTCCGCGTACCCGAGCGCACCCCCGTGCCGCCCGCCCTCGAACTCGCCGCCCGGCCGCGCCCCTGGGCCCGCGCCCTCGGCCTGACGGCGGTCGTCCTGGCCGGCGCCTGGCTGGGCCTGCTGATCGTCGGCAACGTACGGGCATCCGTCGGGCCCGTGAACACGACGATGACCCTGCGCCCCTCGCTCACCGGCGGCACGAAGATCAACGTGTCCCCGCTCGGCGCCCTGACCCTCGACAGCCATGTCGCGCCCTTCCGCCTGGACGTGAACGTCGACCAACTGGACCCGGTGCGCTCCCAAGCCCTGGTCGACCACCCCGAGCGGCTCTCCGGCCTCCAGGACGAGGTCACCCGGGACGTCGAGCACGGCACCCTCGACCTCGCCGTGCGCTCCTGCATCGCCGTCGTCGCCGGTGCCACCGCGCTCGGCCTGGCCGTCTACCGCCGCCCGCGCCGGGCCCTCACCGCCGGCGGCCTGGCGCTGGCCCTCCTCGCCGCCTCCGGCGCGACCGCGTTCGCCACCTGGAACCCCAAGTCGGTCCTGGAGCCGAAGTTCTCGGGCCTGCTCTCCTCCGCGCCCTCCGTGGTCGGCAACGCCCGCAGCATCGTCACCGAATTCGACGTCTACCAGAAGGAATTGGCCCGCCTGGTGACGAACGTGACCAAGCTCTACGACGTCACCTCCACGCTCCCGGCCTACCAGCCGGACCCCTCCACCATCCGGGTCCTGCACGTCTCCGACATCCATCTCAACCCGGCGAGCTGGAAGATCATCGCCTCGCTGGTCAAGCAGTACAAGGTGAACGTGATCGTGGACTCCGGCGACACCATGGACCACGGCACCACGGCGGAGAACGGCTTCCTGGACCCGATCGCCAACCTGGGCGTGCCCTACGTCTGGGTCCGCGGCAACCACGACTCCCGCGCGACCCAGCGCTATCTGGAGCGCCTGAAGAACGTGCAGGTCCTGGACGACGGCCGGGCACGGACCGTGGCCGGCCTGCGCTTCGCGGGCATCGGCGACCCGCAGTTCACCCCCGACCGCTCGGTCGCACCCGGCGGCGACCAGGCAGAACAGCTGGCCGGAGACCAGTTGGCGTCCGCGCTGCGCGACCAGCGGGCCGCCGGGACACCGGTGGACGTCGCCCTCGCGCACGAGCCCTCGGCGGCCCGGGAGACGGACGGCGAAGTGCCGATCGTCCTGGCCGGCCACCTCCACCACGAACAGACGGAGGTCATGCGGTACGGCACCCGGCTGCGCGTCGAGGGATCGACCGGCGGCAGCGGCCTGCGCGCCGTGGAGGGCAAGTACCCGGACCCGATCGAAGCCTCGATCCTCTACTTCGACCGGGACACCCGGCGCCTCCAGGCATGGGACGAGATCGAACTCGGCGGGCTCGGGCTGACCACCGCCGAGGTCAGCCGCCATCTGCCGGAGGAGAACCTGCCGGGCGCGCGCCCGGCCACCCCGTCTCCCGGCACCCCCACGCCACCCACGGCCCCCTCCCGGACCACCGCTCCGTCCGCCCCGTAAACCGTTTTGGCGATCCCCCCCGCCATCCCATATGCTTCTCACGTCCCCGACGCGCTGAGAAGCGCCCAGGCGGGCCGATAGCCCTCATCGTCTAGCGGCCTAGGACGCCGCCCTTTCAAGGCGGTAGCACGGGTTCGAATCCCGTTGGGGGCACGCAACACGGTGTGCAACACTGTTGCACGTCACGCAAGGTCCTGTGGAGCAGTTTGGAGTGCTCGCCACCCTGTCAAGGTGGAGGCCGCGGGTTCAAATCCCGTCAGGACCGCCAGGGTTTCACGTGAAACCCTGCGGCTGGGTAGCTCAGTTGGTACGAGCGTCCGCCTGAAAAGCGGAAGGTCGCCGGTTCGACCCCGGCCCCAGCCACCCTCACTGAACTGCGCAAAGACCCTCGTCGAGAGTATCGACGGGGGTTTTTCACTGTCCCGGGAGGGTCCGGAGTCAGCCTGCCGGGCTCCCCGGGCGCGTCGTGTCGCCCGAGTCGGTGAGCGGTGACGGCCGGGCGGACGGAGCCGGCGGGCCCGTCGTTCAACTCGGTCTCGGAGCCGCCCGGTCGGCGGTCGGCGGTCAGGGAGCCGGCCACGCACCACCGAATCACCATGTGACGGCAACCGGGGCACGGGTAAATCGTTCGCCACCGATTTCCCCGGGATGAGATCCTGGACCGCGTATGTCTGCATATCCCGCTCCCGCCCCAGGCGCCCTGGCCCCCCGGCTGACCGAGTTGTCGCTGCGTGACGCGCACCGACTCGGGCGGCGGCTGGAAGGTGCGCGCAAGATCCGTAAGCCGGAGGCGCGTGCCGCCGTCCTCGCCGAGATCGAGGCGGACATCGCACGGGCCGAAGAACGTGTCGCCGCACGGCGGGCGCGCGTACCGGCCGTCTCGTACCCCGAACAGCTGCCGGTCAGCCAGAAGAAGGACGAGATCGCCGAGGCCATCCGCGATCACCAGGTCGTGATCATCGCCGGTGAGACCGGTTCCGGCAAGACCACGCAGATCCCCAAGATCTGCCTGGAGCTGGGCCGCGGGGTGCGCGGGATGATCGGGCACACCCAGCCTCGCCGGATCGCGGCGCGTACGGTCGCCGAGCGGGTCGCCGACGAGCTGAAGACGCCTCTCGGGGAGTCGGTCGGCTGGAAGGTGCGTTTCACGGACCAGGTGAACCAGGACGCCACCTTCATCAAGCTCATGACGGACGGCATCCTGCTCGCCGAGATCCAGACCGACCGCGAGCTGCGCGCCTACGACACGATCATCATCGACGAGGCCCACGAGCGGTCGCTGAACATCGACTTCCTGCTCGGGTACCTGGCGCAGCTGCTGCCGCGGCGGCCGGACCTGAAGGTCGTCATCACCTCGGCGACCATCGACCCGGACCGGTTCTCACGGCACTTCGGCGACGCGCCGATCGTCGAGGTCAGCGGCCGGACGTACCCGGTGGAGGTGCGCTACCGGCCGCTCCTGGAGGAGTACGCCGAGGACGCAGCGGACGCCGACCGGGACCAGATCACCGCGATCACGGACGCGGTGGCGGAGCTGATGGCGGAAGGTCCGGGCGACGTCCTGGTCTTCCTGTCCGGTGAGCGGGAGATCCGGGACACGGCCGACGCGCTGGAGAAGAGGAAGACCCCGCGCGGGGCCGGCGCCGACTGGCAGCGCACGGAGATCCTGCCGCTCTACGCCCGGCTCTCGCACGCCGAGCAGCACCGGGTCTTCCAGCCGCACTCCGGTCGCCGGATCGTGCTGGCGACCAACGTCGCCGAGACCTCCCTCACCGTGCCGGGCATCAAGTACGTCATCGACCCGGGCTTCGCCCGCATCTCCCGCTACAGCCACCGCACGAAGGTGCAGCGGCTGCCCATCGAGCCGATCTCCCAGGCGAGCGCGAACCAGCGCAAGGGCCGCTGCGGCCGTACGTCGGACGGCATCTGCATCCGGCTGTACTCCGAGGACGACTTCGACGCCCGGCCGGAGTTCACCGACGCCGAGATCCTGCGTACGAACCTCGCGTCCGTCATCCTGCAAATGACCGCGGCGGGCCTCGGCGACATCGAGAAGTTCCCGTTCATCGACCCGCCGGACCACCGCAACATCCGCGACGGCGTACAGCTGCTCCAGGAGCTGGGCGCGCTCGACCCGGTGCAGAAGGATCCCCGTAAGCGGCTGACGCAGACCGGCCGGAAGCTGGCCCAACTGCCGGTCGATCCGCGGCTGGCCCGGATGGTCCTGGAGGCCGACCGGAACGGCTGTGTGCGTGAGGTCATGGTCATAGCGGCCGCGCTGTCCATCCAGGACCCGCGGGAGCGCCCGGCGGACAAGCAGACCCAGGCCGACCAGCAGCACGCCCGGTTCAAGGACGAGACGAGTGATTTCCTCGCCTTCCTCAACCTGTGGCGCTACCTCCGGGAGCAGCAGAAGGAACGGGGCTCGTCGTCGTTCCGCCGGATGTGCAAGCAGGAGTTCCTGAACTTCCTGCGCATCCGCGAGTGGCAGGACATCTACACGCAGCTGCGGACCGTCGCGAAGCAGATGGACATCCACCTCAACGAGGAGGACGCCTCCGACGACCTGATCCATGTGTCGCTGCTCGCGGGTCTGCTGTCGCACATCGGCATGAAGGACGTGAAGACCACCGGCGGGGAGAGCGGGAAGGGCGCCGGGAAGAACGAGTACCTGGGCGCCCGCAACGCGAAGTTCGCCATCTTCCCGGGTTCCGCGCTGTTCAGGAAGCCACCACGGTTCGTGATGTCGGCGGAGCTGGTGGAGACGAGCCGGCTGTGGGCGCGGGTCAACGCCAGGATCGAGCCGGAATGGGTCGAACCGCTCGCCGCGCACCTGGTGAAGCGGACGTACAGCGAACCGCACTGGGAGAAGGACCAGGCGGCGGTGATGGCGTTCGAGAAGGTGACGCTGTACGGCGTGCCGATCATCGCCGACCGCAAGGTCAACTACGGCCGGATCGACCCGGAGGCGAGCCGCGAGCTGTTCATCCGCAACGCGCTGGTCGAGGGTGACTGGCGCACCCACCACAAGTTCTTCGCGGACAACCGCAGGCTGCTGAGCGAGGTCGAGGAGCTGGAGCACCGGGCCCGCCGCCGGGACATCGTCGTGGACGACGAGACGCTGTTCGACTTCTACGACCAGCGGGTCCCCGACGATGTGGTGTCCGGGGCGCATTTCGACGCCTGGTGGAAACGGCAGCGGCACGAGCAGCCGGACTTCCTGGACTTCGAGCGGGAGATGCTGATCCGGGAGTCGGCGGAGGCGGTCACCAAGGCCGACTATCCCGACGCATGGCACCAGGGTCCGCTCAAGTTCCGGGTGACGTACCAGTTCGAGCCGGGTGCGGACGCGGACGGCGTCACCGTGCACGTACCGCTCCAGGTGCTCAACCAGGTCACGGCCGAGGGCTTCGACTGGCAGATCCCGGGCCTGCGGGAAGAGGTGGTCACGGAGCTGATCCGTTCGCTGCCGAAACCGATCCGGCGGCATTACGTGCCCGCGCCGAACCACGCGAAGGCGTTCCTGGAGCGGGCCGTGCCGCTCCAGGAGCCGCTGCCGGTCACGATGGCGCGTGAGCTGAAACGCGTGGTGGGAGTGCCCCTCGCAGCGGACGACTTCGACTGGTCGAAGGTCCCCGACCACTTGAAGATCACGTTCCGTATCGTCGACGAGCGGCGTCGCAAGCTCGCGGAGGACAAGGATCTGGAGGCGCTGCGGCTGCGGCTGAAGCCGAAGGCCAGAAAGGCGCTCTCGCAGGCCGCGGCGGCGACCGCGGAACGCACCGGCGGCGAATCCCTGGAGCGCTCGGGTCTGACCGACTGGACGATCGGGTCGCTGACCCGCGTCTTCGAAACGCGCCGGGCCGGACAGCCGGTCAAGGCGTATCCGGCGTTGGTGGACGACGGCGACACGGTGTCCGTGCGGCTCTTCGACACCGAGGCGGAACAGGCCGAGGCGATGTGGCGGGGTACGCGCCGGCTGATCCTGCGCAACATCCCGGTGAACCCGGCGAAGTTCGCCGCCGACCGGCTGACGAACCCGCAGAAGCTCGCCCTGTCCGCGAATCCGCACGGCTCCGTGCAGGCGCTGTTCGACGACTGCGCGATGGCGGCGGCGGACCGGCTGATCGCCGACTTCGGCGGTCCGGTGTGGGACGAGGAGTCGTACCGGAAGCTGTACGACAAGGTGCGCGCGGAGATCGTCGACACGACCGTCCGCGCGGTCGGCCAGGTGCAGCAGGTGCTGGCCGCCTGGCAGTCGTGCGAACGCCGCCTGAAGGCGGTGCGCAGCCCCGCCCTGCTGTCGAACCTGGCGGACGTCCGGGCCCAGTTGGACGGGCTGGTGAAGCCCGGATTCGTGACCTGGTCGGGGGTGCGGCGGCTGCCTGATCTGATGCGCTATCTGGTGGCGGCGGACCGCCGGCTCCAGCAGATGGCGACGGGGGTCCAGCGGGACACCACGCGCATGGCGAAGGTGCATGAGATGCAGGACGAGTACGCGTGGCTGCTGGAGCAGTTCCCGCAGGGCCGCCCGGTGCCCGCCGCGGCCCTGGACATCCGGTGGATGATCGAGGAGCTGCGGGTCAGCTATTTCGCGCACGCCCTCGGGACGGCGTACCCGGTCTCGGACAAGCGGATCGTGAAGGCGATCGACGCGGCCGTACCGTAGTCGCGGTGGCACGCTGGGTGAGTTCGACCAAGGGACGCACCCTCCTGTACAGTCTCTTCTCGCAGCGCAACGCACGAATGGCGCCGCGGATCTCCCCCAGCGTTCAAGGCTTCTGGGAGGGGTCGTCTGGTCCTGTGGAGCAGTTTGGAGTGCTCGCCACCCTGTCAAGGTGGAGGCCGCGGGTTCAAATCCCGTCAGGACCGCAGCAGAGGAGGGTCCGCCCCTGGCAAGGGGCGGGCCCTCTTTGCGTTCCCGTGCTCCGCGTCGCCGCGTTCCCCCCGCTTCCTTGCCGCTCTAGCAGCCGTTCTTGTGCGGCCACTGCGCCGGCCGCCGTCCCTGTACGGCCACTGTGCCGGCGGCTCCTGCGCCGCCGGAGTAGCGACCTGTTCCCGGGGACGGCCGCGCCGCCGGTCCCTGCGCCGCCGCATCGCCGGTTCCCGTGTCGCCGCACCGCCGGTCCTGTGCCGCCGTGCTGTCGGCTCCCGCGTCGCCGTGCCGTTCCGCTTCCGTTCCGCTTCCGGGCGGCCCCGCGCGGCCGGATGGGGCCGGGGCGGCCTTGACGGCGTCACATTCCGCGGGTACCCAAGGAAGAGGACCCGTCCCCTCGTACGGGCCCGTGGAGGTGGCACATGGCGGCAGCTGCCAGGCACGAGACGCGGGCGCTCCTGAGGGCGCATCTGTCGGCTGCCACGTCCTACCGGCATCTGACCCGCCACTGCGCGATCTGCCACCGTCTGCTGCGCCTGGCGATGGATTCCGCTCCGTCGGCCGTCGAGATCCAGGAGGACGTCACCGGGGACGAGAGCACCCTCCCCGCGTGACCACCGCCGGCCCAACGGCCGTACGAGGGTGGGGCGATGGGGCCCGAAGGCGCACTCCGGCACGGACCGCGGACAGGGCCTCTAACGCACACAGGCCGACCGCAACAAGCTCCCGGGCATGTGACGGGTGTCACCGAAGGAGTTTTTGAAAAGGTGGCGCTTACGCTTGTCCTACAACTAGTCGATTTAATATGTGCAATTGCACCACTCTTCCACCCCGTTCACAGTGGTTCCGACACCTCCCCCCAGACTCCGACAAGGCCGCTCACAGACCCCCGTCACCCAGGCCGCCGGGCACACAAAAAAGATCGCGCTGGACCCGGCGGAGTCCAGCGCGATCTACGACGCACCCTGTGTCGCTGCCTAGAACACTGCGATCGGCTTGGGCGTGGGCCCTGTTGGGGCAGGTCCCGCGTCGCTTGGAACTAGGGTTCGGGCGCCGCGACCAGTTGGGGGACCAGCCGTTTTGCCCGGTTATGGAGTTGTTCAGGCTTCGCTGCGCTGCTGCGGAATACCCGCGAGCAGTGCGCGGACCTCAGCCTCGCGGTAGCGGCGGTGCCCGCCGAGCGTACGGATGGACGTGAGCTTTCCGGCCTTCGCCCACCGCGTGACCGTCTTCGGGTCGACGCGGAACATCGTGGCGACCTCAGCCGGGGTCAGCAGCGGCTCGGCATCAGGGGTGCGAGCGGTCATGAGCGGCCTCCTCGGGAGAACCGACGTTTCTCGGTTCTTTCCTCTAAATTCTGCACCTTGACCCGCGTTGCCCGATATGGCGGACGCGAGTCGAGTCGGTTATAGGACGAACGGCTTGTCCTCGGCACTACAACTACACCATCTGTCCAGCCGCGTCGGCCAAACCGATGGAATTGCCCTCCCAGGTGTTCATCAGCGACGGAAGCCGATGGACCATGTCATAGCGGACAGTCACGCCACTGTGACGATCAGTCACAGTGGCGTGCAGGTGTCACCAGACCCCCCTAAAGCGAGCAATGCGGAGCCCCTCCCGGACTCCTTGTCCTATTTTGGCACGAGGAGGGGCAAGAGACGCAAGGGCCGCTTAAGTGCCGTCCATCACCCTTGCGGGATCTTGATGACCCATGGGGCAAAAGACCGGATCAGGACCAACGTCCCATCACGTAGGGAAGTGTCGTCGACCGTACGACGTCCCCGCCGTCACGGCCGTGACCCAGGTCACTTTTGACACATCGTCAGTTCGCGGAGCGGAGATCCCGGACCGTACGCCAGCGTTCCACGAGCCGGCCGTACGCCTCGCCCGCCGCGTCCCCGTCGCCCCGGCGCAGCGCGTCGATGCCCTCGGCCACGTCCGCCGCCGAGTGGTCCCCGGCCAGCTCGCCCGGCGGCACCACGTGCACCAGACCGCCGTAGTCCAGCTCCACCAACGAGCGCGGATGGAACTCCTCCAGCCAGCGTCCGACGTCCAGCACGCCGTCGATCAGCGGCCCCTCGTCGACCGCCTCCTTGAGCGTGCGCAGCGCCCGCGCCACCCGGCGCCGGGCCTGCACCATCGGCGTGCGGTAGCGCAGCAGCGGCGGCGCCTTCTCCTCCACGCCCTCGGCGTACTCCCGCTCGTCGTCGGAGACCAGGACGAACCAGCTCAGCGGCACCTGCCAGGTCGCCGTGCGGATCCACGGCCGGGCATCGGGGTTGCGGACCAGCCAGCGCTCGTAGTCCTGGGCGGCCTGGCGGCGCACGACCGGCGGCAGCACCGCGTCCAGGACCGCCGGCGGCAGTTCCCCGGTCGGCTCCCCCAGGGCCTGCCAGCCGCGCAGCCGGGTGCGCCAGGGGCAGACGCAGACCACTCCGTCGACGTCCAGCACGAACGCGTCGCCACTCTCGTGCACCGGCACCGGGATGGGCGGGGTGGGCAGCAAGTCGGCCAGGGAGCGGCGCAGTTCGTCCTGGTAGGAGGGGCGGTCGGGGCGGCGGGCGTAGCGGGCCCAGTGGCCGCGCTCCGGCTCCGGGAAGGCGGCCAGCGGCTCGTACACACGCAGGTACGCCGCATAGGGGACGATCACCGAGGACACCTTGGGCACGCCTGCTCCCTCCCCATCGGACCCCGCTCGAAACCCGTGCGCGGCCCGTACTCGGACCCCGCCCGAGCCGTGCTCGGACGGACGGGAAACCACTGCAAATCGTGCCACGCCCGGGGGCCCGCGGACGACGCGCCGAAGTGATCCTGAACACTGTACGGATGGCGGGCGGCACAGGCTCTACGCTCGTGCCGCGGCACCCGCCACCCTCCCCCGCCACCAAAAGTGCGGGGGTACCCCCAGGAGCCGCGTCTCCACTCGCCGCTACTTACCCGGGAGTCACCACAGTGACCGACGTGACCAACGGCGTCCTGCACACCCTGTTCCACTCGGACCAAGGTGGACACGAGCAAGTCGTGCTCTGTCAGGACCGCGCCAGCGGACTCAAGGCCGTCATCGCCCTCCACTCCACAGCCCTGGGCCCCGCGCTCGGCGGAACCCGCTTCTACCCGTACGCGAACGAGGCGGATGCCGTCGCCGACGCCCTGAACCTCGCGCGCGGAATGTCGTACAAGAACGCCATGGCCGGACTCGACCACGGCGGCGGGAAGGCCGTGATCATCGGCGACCCGGAGCGGGACAAGACCGAGCGGCTGCTGCTCGCCTACGGGCGGTTCGTGGCCTCGCTCGGCGGGCGCTACGTCACGGCCTGCGACGTCGGCACCTACGTGGCCGACATGGACGTGGTGGCCCGCGAGTGCCGCTGGACCACCGGCCGTTCCCCGGAGAACGGCGGCGCGGGCGACTCCTCCGTGCTCACCGCCTTCGGCGTCTACCAGGGCATGCGCGCCTCGGCCCAGCACCTGTGGGGCGACCCCTCGCTGCGCGGACGCCGGGTCGGCATCGCGGGCGTCGGCAAGGTCGGGCGCCACCTGGTGCGGCACCTGCGGGACGAGGGCGCCGAGGTCGTGATCACGGACGTGCGCGAGGACGCCGTACGCCACATGCTCGACCAGCACCCCGAGGGCGTCACCGCGGTCGCCGACACGGAGGCGCTGATCCGGGTCGAGGGCCTGGACGTGTACGCGCCCTGCGCGCTCGGCGGCGCCCTCGGCGACACCAGCGTGCCCGTGCTCACCGCCAAGGTGGTCTGCGGCGCCGCCAACAACCAGCTCGCCCATCCGGGCGTGGAGAAGGACCTCGCCGACCGCGGGATCCTCTACGCCCCGGACTACGTGGTGAACGCCGGCGGCGTCATCCAGGTCGCCGACGAGCTGCACGGCTTCGACTTCGACCGGTGCCGGGCGAAGGCCGCGAAGATCTTCGACACCACGCTGGCCATATTCGCACGTGCGAAGGACGACGGGATTCCGCCGGCCGCCGCGGCCGACCGGATCGCCGAGCAGCGGATGGCGGAGGCGCGGACGGCGCACTAGCGCTCCTCTCGGGGAAGCGCCGTACTCCGCGGTCGCCCGGGTACGGCTCCGGAAAGGCGGGACGCGCCCCGCCCGCGCGGCGGAGCCGTATGCCGGGTGCCGGCCGGTCCCGCGCCCTTCGGGGCGCCACGTTCGCACGTTTGAGCGGTACCCGCCGGGCGCAAGGTGGAGAGAACTCTCACTTCGTCCGGCGGGTCGTCCCCCGATAAGTGGTTAAAATCGCCGTTGACCAGCGAGGACAGGGCACCTCGAAGGTCCGGTGCGGACGCGCGTCCTGCGGGCGACGTACCGTATGGCCGCGGGCTCAGGTACCGTGGGAGCCCTACGGACCGGCCTCTCCGCGGAGAGTCCGTTCCAGATCATGAACGCGTGTCAGACTCTGGGGCCGTCGAGCCCCGTCGTTGAGGGGGTCGAGCCATGGGGCGCGGCCGGGCCAAGGCCAAGCAGACGAAGGTCGCCCGCCAGCTGAAGTACAACAGCGGTGGGACGGACCTCTCACGCCTGGCCGAGGAGCTGGGCGCATCGACGTCGAACCAGTCGCCGAACGGCGACCGCTTCGAGGAAGATGAGCACGACGACGACTTGTATTCACGTTACGCCGACCTCTATGAGGACGACGACGAGGAGGACGAGGACGGCCAGTCCTCGCAACACCGTCGCGGCGCGTGACGCTTGCAGCGGCCCAGCCGCTTCTTCCCGGTCCGGGGCCCTTAGCACCGGGCCGGGTTTCGTGCTGTCGTCACGGGTACCCGGCCCCGCACTGTCGCCGGACCGGGCCTACGCGTAGTCGCCCACCAGTTCCGCACCCGTGGTGTGCTCGCCCCGGTCGGTGATCTCGCCGGCCACCCAGGCCGGGACGCCACGGTCGGCCAGCGTCGCCAGCGCCGCGTCCGTCGACTCCGCGGGCACCACCGCGATCATGCCGACACCCATGTTGAGCGCCCGCTCCAGCTCCAGGCGCGCCACGTCACCGACGTTGCCCACCAGGTCGAAGACCGGGCCGGGGGTCCAGGTGGAGCGGTCGACGACGGCGTGCAGGCCGTCCGGGACCACCCGGGCCAGGTTGGCGGCGAGGCCGCCACCGGTGACGTGGCTGAAGGCGTGCACCTCGGTGGTGCGGATCAGGGCCAGGCAGTCCAGCGAGTAGATCCTGGTCGGCTCCAGGAGTTCCTCGCCGAGGCTGCGGCCGAACTCCTCGACGCGGGCGTCGAGGGACAGCCCGGCCTGGTTCAGCAGCACGTGACGGACCAGGGAGTACCCGTTCGAGTGAAGCCCGGACGATGCCATGGCGATCACCGTGTCACCCGTGCGGATGCGATCCGCGCCCAGCAGCCGGTCGGCCTCCACGACGCCCGTGCCGGCGCCGGCGACGTCGAAGTCGTCCTCGCCCAGCAGTCCCGGGTGCTCGGCCGTCTCACCGCCCACCAGCGCGCAGCCGGCGAGCACACAGCCCTCCGCGATGCCCTTCACGATGGCGGCCACCCGCTCGGGGTGCACCTTGCCCACACAGATGTAGTCGGTCATGAACAGCGGCTCGGCACCGCACACCGCGATGTCGTCCATGACCATGGCGACCAGGTCGTGGCCGATGGTGTCGTAGACACCCAGCCGGCGGGCGATCTCGACCTTCGTGCCCACGCCGTCCGTGGCGGACGCCAGCAGCGGCCGCTCGTAGCGCTTCAGGGCCGAGGCGTCGAAGAGGCCGGCGAAGCCGCCGAGGCCGCCGAGGACCTCGGGACGCCTGGTCTTCCTCACCCATTCCTTCATCAGCTCGACGGCGCGGTCCCCCGCTTCGATGTCGACGCCCGCGGCTGCGTAGCTGGCACCAGTGGTCTCAGGCATGACTGTGACTTTCGTGTCGTACGACAGGTGTTACGGACGACGGATCGCGTCCACCGCGGCCGGGACGGCCGGGCCGGCCGCCAGCTCGGTCTCCAGGAGCCGCTTGCCGAGCAGCTCGGGATCCGGCAGCTCCATCGGGTACTCGCCGTCGAAGCAGGCGCGGCACAGGTCCGGCTTGGCGATGGTGGTCGCCTCGATCATCCCGTCGAGGGAGATGTAGGCCAGCGAGTCGGCGCCCAGCGAGACACCGATCTCCTCGATGCTCATGCCGTTGGCGATCAGCTCCGCGCGGGTGGCGAAGTCGATGCCGAAGAAGCAGGGCCACTTGACGGGGGGCGAGGAGATCCGGATGTGGACCTCGGCCGCGCCCGCCTCGCGGAGCATGCGGACCAGGGCGCGCTGGGTGTTGCCGCGCACGATCGAGTCGTCGACGACGACCAGGCGCTTGCCCCTGATGACTTCCTTGAGCGGGTTCAGCTTCAGGCGGATGCCGAGCTGGCGGATGGTCTGCGAGGGCTGGATGAAGGTCCGGCCGACGTAGGCGTTCTTGACGAGGCCGGAGCCGAAGGGGATCCCGCTCGCCTCCGCGTAGCCGATGGCGGCCGGGGTGCCGGACTCCGGGGTGGCTATCACCAGGTCGGCGTCGGCCGGGGCCTCCTTGGCGAGGCGGCGGCCCATCTCGACGCGGGAGAGGTACACGTTCCGGCCGGCGATGTCGGTGTCCGGACGGGCCAGGTACACATACTCGAAGACACAGCCCTTGGGCTTCGCTTCCGCGAATCGCGACGCCCGCAGACCGTTCTCGTCGATCGCCACGAACTCGCCGGGCTCGATCTCCCGGACGAAGCTGGCGCCCGTGATGTCGAGGGCGGCGGTCTCGGAGGCGACCACCCAGCCGCGCTCCAGACGGCCCAGCACCAGCGGGCGGATGCCCTGCGGGTCGCGGGCCGCGTAGAGGGTGTGCTCGTCCATGAAGACGAGCGAGAAGGCGCCCCTGACCTTGGGCAGGACCGTGTGCGCGGCCTCCTCGATGGTCAGCGGCTTGCCGTCGTCGTCGACCTGGGCGGCGAGGAGGGCCGTGAGCATGTCGGTGTCGTTGGTGGCCGCGACCCGGGTCGAGCGGCCGTTCTTGTCCTTCGGCAGCTCGGCGACCATCTCGGCGAGCTGGACCGTGTTGACCAGGTTGCCGTTGTGGCCCAGGGCGATGGATCCGTGCGCCGTGGCACGGAACGTCGGCTGGGCGTTCTCCCACACGGAGGCACCCGTGGTCGAGTAGCGGGCGTGACCGACCGCGATGTGACCCTGGAGCGAACCGAGCGAGGTCTCGTCGAAGACCTGGGACACGAGGCCCATGTCCTTGAAGACGAGGATCTGGGAGCCGTTGCTGACCGCGATTCCCGCGGATTCCTGACCCCGGTGCTGGAGGGCGTAGAGCCCGAAGTACGTGAGCTTTGCGACCTCTTCACCCGGAGCCCAGACACCGAAGACGCCGCACGCGTCCTGGGGGCCTTTCTCGCCGGGGAGCAGATCGTGATTGAGTCGACCGTCACCACGTGGCACGGCACCGAGTGTAGGCGAGATCGACCACTGGTCCGAATTGGCTAACGGCTCTCTGATGCCGCGACGGCATCGGTCCACCGCCCGTCACTGTTCCGCGACCGCACTGAAGCTTTCGCCGTTTTCCCTGGTCAGGGTGAGAGTGCGATGGTCGATCCGGTACTCGGCCGAGCCGTCGAAGAAGCGCAGCAGGCTCCTTTCCACATGCATGAGTGAGGCGTCGCACATCATTCGGGTGGTGAGGGGAGTGCCCAGAGTGATATGTGAGTCGCGGACCGTTGCATCGGCGGACACGCTGTTGCAGCCGAGACGTCCGGTGACCTTTGCGCTGCCCGTGCCAGATCCGTTGTCGTCGGATCCGTTGCCCGTGCCGGATCCGACGTCCGTGTTGGATCCGTTGCCCGTGCCGGATCCGTCGTCCCTGCTGAAGACGAGGTGGGCCGAGGCGCCCCGGGGCAGGGAAACCGCGGTGCCGTCCGCGCCGAGTGCCGTGATCGTCCACTTCGTGCCGCGCAACGGGGCGTCCGGCTCGTCGGTCAGCCGGACGGTGTCCCCGGACCGGCTGGTGAGGACCAGCTCGCCGCCGCGCACCCGGGCGGTGAGCGGGTCCTCGGCGAGGGTGCGGGCGAGTGTCCGCTCGAAGTCCATGGGGTCCATGGGGTCCATGGGGTCCATGGGGTCCATGGGGACCATGGGGTCCACAGCGTCCCCGGGGTTCTTGGGGTCCGTGGGGTTCTTGAGGTCCGTGGGGTCCTTCGCGCAGGCCATCATGGTCGTCTGGGTGGCGCCGAGGCGGAGGCGGTCGCCGTCGAAGGCGGCTGGGGCGCTGAACTGGTTGCAGCCGTAGCTGCCCCGGATCCGGCCGTCGCCGAACTCGGCGTAGGTGCCGGCCGGAGCGCGCCGGGTCGCACCGTCCACGGTGACGCTGCCGACGTTCCAGTGGACGCCGGTGACGGCCTCCCGTACGGAGCCGGAACCGCCGTCCGCGCGCTCGCTGCCGCAGGCCGCGAGCGGCAGCAGGACGACGGCGGCCATGAGGGTCGTTCGCTGCCTGTTCCTGTCCATGGTCCTGTCCATGGTCCTTCGACGCGGCAGCCGCGCCGTCGGTTCACTACGCCATCAGCGGCAGCAGCCCGCCGAGGTCCGCGCGCTCCCCGCTCGCGCTCACCTTCGCGTCCGCCAGGGCGTCCGCCCAGGTCAGCCGCCCGCTGGCGAGCCGGATCCAGGTGAGCGGGTCGGTCTCGACGACGTTCGGCGGCGTACCGCGGGTGTGCCGGGGGCCTTCGACGCACTGCACGACGGCGTACGGCGGGATGCGCACCTCGGTGGAGCCGCCGGGCGCGCGCACGGCGAGCGCGTCGGCCAGCAGCCGGGTGGCCGCGGCGAGGGCCTGCCGGTCCTGCGGCACCGCGAGGCCGGGCACGGCGGCGTTCAGGTCGTCGGTGTGGACGACGAGTTCGACGGTACGGGTGACCAGGTAGTCGGCGAGCGGCAGCGCGCCCGCGTTGGTCTCCAGGACGCGGGTGCCCGGGTGGGCGTCGAGCTGGGCACCGAGGCTCTGCTCGACCTCGGCGAGGTAGGCGCCGAGGTCGGGGTGGCGCTCGGCGAGCCGCCGGGTGAACTCGTCGATGGCGGCGGCACTGGCGGCGGTGGCGAACGGCCAGTCGAGGACCGTGCCCTGTGGCCGCGGCGGCTCCGGCCGGTCGAGCGCGCGCCCGACGGCCGTGACCGCCATCCCGATGTGCGCGACGAGTTCGCGCACCGTCCAGTCGCCGAGCCGCGTGGGGAGCGCGAGCTGTTCGGGCCCGAGGGTGCGGACGGCCTCCCGTACGTTGCCGAGCTGGGCGAGGACCGCCGCGCGGGTCCTGGCGGGGTCGTAGGTCCGGGTGCGCTTCTTGGCCGGTGGCATGGCGGTGAGCCTAGGCGCTCCGCCGCAGTGGCCCGATACGGCCCCGCGCCCCTCGGCGGCCCGGCGGATCGGACCGACCAGTTCGCTCGGCGTCGCCGGGTTGGGGATCGTGACGGCCCGGTCGTCGGGATGCCCCAGATCTCCGGGTCGGTGAGCACGGACCGCAGTTCGACGAGGTTGTGCCGGACGCTGCGCAGCCGATTCCGCCGGAAACGACCGGCCCCGTACGCCGAGGCCCCGCCCGTCGGGAACGAAACGGGCGGGGCCTCGGCGTACGGGCCGTGGTGGCTAGGCGAGCAGCGCCGGGATGGTTCCCTCGTGCGCCTCGCGCAGTTCGGCCAGGGTCAGCTCGAACTCGCCCTGGAGCGCGACCGCGTCACCGTCCACGACTCCGATGCGGGCGACCGGGAGACCGCGGGCGCCGCACATGTCGTTGAAGCGGACCTCCTCGGAACGCGGTACGGCGACGACCGCGCGGCCCGCCGACTCGGAGAAGAGGAAGGTGAAGGCGTCCAGGCCGTCCGGTACGACCAGCCGCGCGCCCTTGCCGCCGAGCAGCGCCGACTCGACGACCGCCTGGACCAGACCGCCGTCCGACAGGTCGTGCGCGGAGTCGATCATGCCGTCGCGGGAGGCGGAGATCAGGATCTCGGCCAGCAGGCGCTCGCGTTCCAGGTCCACGGCCGGCGGCAGCCCGCCGAGGTGGTCGTGGACCACCTGGGACCAGGCCGAGCCGCCGAACTCCTCACGGGTGTCGCCGAGGAGGTAGAGCAGCTGGCCCTCCTCCTGGAAGGCGACGGGCGTGCGGCGGGCCACGTCGTCGATGACGCCCAGCACCGCCACCACCGGCGTGGGGTGGATGGCCGCCTCGCCGGTCTGGTTGTAGAGGGAGACGTTGCCGCCGGTCACCGGCGTGCCCAGCTGGAGGCAGCCGTCCGCGAGGCCGCGTACCGCCTCGGCGAACTGCCACATCACCGCCGGGTCCTCGGGCGAGCCGAAGTTCAGGCAGTCGGAGACCGCCAGGGGCTTCGCGCCGGTCGCCGCCACGTTGCGGTACGCCTCCGCCAGCGCCAGCTGCGCGCCCGTGTACGGGTCCAGCTTGGCGTAGCGGCCGTTGCCGTCGGTGGCGATGGCGACGCCGAGGCCGGTCTCCTCGTCGACGCGGATCATGCCGGAGTCCTCGGGCTGGGCGAGCACCGTGTTGCCCTGCACGAAGTGGTCGTACTGCGAGGTGATCCAGCTCTTGGACGCCTGGTTGGGGGAGGCCACCAGGGCGCGGACCTGCTCCCGCAGTTCCTCGCCGGTGACCGGCCGGGGCAGCTTGTTCGCGTCGTCCGCCTGGAGGTCGTCCTGCCAGGACGGGCGCGCGTACGGGCGCTCGTAGACCGGGCCCTCGTGCGCGACCGTGCGCGGGTCGACGTCGACGATCCTGCCGCCGTGCCAGTAGATCTCAAGCCGGTCGCCGTCGGTGACCTCGCCGATCACGGTGGCGATGACGTCCCACTTGGCGCAGATCTCCAGGAACCGGTCGACCTTCTCCGGTTCGACGACCGCGCACATCCTTTCCTGCGACTCGCTCATGAGGATTTCCTCGGGCGAGAGGGTGGAGTCGCGCAGCGGTACGTCGTCCAGGGTGACGCGCATGCCGCCGGAGCCGTTGGAGGCCAGCTCGGAGGTGGCGCAGGACAGGCCGGCCGCGCCCAGGTCCTGGATGCCGACCACCAGCTTCTCCCGGAACGCCTCCAGGGTGCACTCGATGAGCAGCTTCTCCTGGAAGGGGTCGCCGACCTGGACGGCCGGCCGCTTGGAGGGCTTCGCGTCGTCGAAGGTCTCGGAGGCCAGGATGGAGGCGCCGCCGATGCCGTCGCCGCCGGTCCTGGCCCCGTACAGGATGACCTTGTTGCCGGCGCCCGACGCCTTCGCGAGGTGGATGTCCTCGTGCCGCATCACACCGATGGCACCGGCGTTGACCAGCGGGTTGCCCTGGTAGCAGGCGTCGAAGACGACCTCGCCGCCGATGTTGGGCAGGCCCAGGCAGTTGCCGTAGCCGCCGATGCCGGCGACGACGCCGGGCAGCACCCGCTTGGTGTCGGGGTGGTCGGCCGCGCCGAAGCGCAGCGGGTCGACGACCGCGACCGGGCGGGCGCCCATCGCGATGATGTCGCGGACGATGCCGCCGACGCCGGTGGCCGCGCCCTGGTAGGGCTCGACGTACGAGGGGTGGTTGTGCGACTCGACCTTGAAGGTCACGGCGTAGCCCTGGCCGACGTCCACGACGCCGGCGTTCTCACCGATGCCGACGAGGAGCGCGTCGGACTCGGGGGCCTTCTCGCCGAACTGCCGCAGATGCACCTTGCTGCTCTTGTACGAGCAGTGCTCGGACCACATCACCGAGTACATGGCGAGTTCGGCGCCGGTCGGACGGCGGCCCAGGATCTCCACGATCCGCTCGTACTCGTCCTTCTTCAGTCCGAGTTCGGCCCAGGGCAGCTGGACGTCGGGGGTCTCGGCCGCGTGCTCGACCGTGTCCAGAGGGGTCCGGCTCATGCGGCCACCAGCTTCTTGAGGATCGAGGTGAAGAACGGGAGGCCGTCGGTGCGGCCGGTACCGATCAGCGGTTCCACGGCGTGCTCGGGGTGCGGCATGAGGCCGACGACGTTCCCGGCCTCGTTGGTGACGCCGGCGATGTCCCGGAGCGAACCGTTGGGGTTGCCGTAACCGTCGGCGGCCTCGCCGCCGGACACGTACCGGAACGCGACCCGGCCCTCGGCCTCCAGTTGGTCGAGGGTGTACTCGTCGGCGACGTACCGGCCGTCCATGTTCTTCAGCGGGATGCTGATCTCCTGGCCGTCGCGGTAGTCGCCGGTCCAGGCGGTCCGGGCGTTCTCCACGCGCAGCTTCTGCTCGCGGCAGACGAAGTGGAGGTGGTTGTTGCCGAGCATCGCGCCGGGCAGCAGGTGGGCCTCGGTGAGGATCTGGAAGCCGTTGCAGATGCCGAGCACCGGGAGCCCGGCCCTCGCCTGTTCGATGACGGTCTCCATCACCGGCGAGAACCGGGAGATGGCGCCGGCCCGCAGGTAGTCGCCGTAGGAGAAACCGCCGGGCAGCACCACCGCGTCGACCTGCTTGAGGTCCTTGTCCTTGTGCCACAGGGCGACCGGCTCGGCGCCCGCGAGGCGGACCGCACGCCGGGTGTCCTGGTCGTCGAGACTGCCCGGGAAAGTGACGACGCCAATACGAGCGGTCACTTGGCGGCCTCCGCCGCTTCCGCCGCTTCTTCGACCTTGACGGTGAAGTCCTCGATCACGGTGTTGGCGAGGAAGGATTCCGCAAGATCGTGGATGCGGGCGAGTACGGCCTCGTCGACCGGCCCGTCAACTTCCAGTTCGAATCGCTTTCCCTGACGTACATCGGAGATGCCTTCGAAACCCAGGCGCGGCAGCGCACGCTGGACCGCCTGGCCCTGGGGGTCGAGGATCTCCGGCTTGAGCATGACGTCGACTACGACGCGTGCCACTGGCACTCCCGGTGTGTGGTGCTGAGCTGGTTCCCTCAGACTACCGGCACAAAATTTCTACGCGGGTAGAGTTGTAGGAACCTACGTGACTGCCATCACGATCCCGCATCGAAGGGGGGCACTTGTGAAAAGTTCCGGGAAAGATCCCCGGGCCGCCCCGCCCAAGCTATTGTCCTCGGACACGCTGAAGGATTTAGTCGGGCTTCACATTTCATTGCCGGGCACTGTACAAATGAATTGGCAATAGCCGATACTCGGCACGTCATCACAGCTGAGCTGTATGAGGTGCCGCACGAAGGGACCGATATTCGTGGCGCAGAAGGTCGTGGTCACTCTCTTTGACGACATTGACGGCTCGGAAGCGGCGGAAACGATCGCCTTCGGACTCGATGGCAAGTCGTACGAGATCGACCTGAACCAAGCCAATGCCAAGAAACTGCGTAGGGCCCTGGAGCCGTACGTGGCGGCCGGCCGCAAGCGGTCCAGGTCGGGCAAGGCGTACCGGCAGACGGAGGTAGCCCCCGATCCGGCGGCCGTCCGCGCCTGGGCCCAGGCGAACAAGATGGACGTGCCCGCGCGAGGCCGGATCCCCAAGAAGGTCTACGAGGCGTTCAGCGCCGCGCAGTGAGCGCGGCCGACGCCCGGTCATCCGCCCCTCGGCACAACCGACTTGCGCTGCACCCCTCCTGATCAGCTAGAGTCTGGAGCACGCCGAGGGGCAAGACCGAAAGGCCAAAACCACCTCAGTCGTGCGGGTGTAGTTCAGTAGTAGAACATCCCCCTTCCAGGGGGAAGGCGCAGTGTGCAATTCCTGTCACCCGCTCCGCATCGCCGTCCGGTCCCAAAGGATCAGGTAGGCTGGTGCCGCACCGATCGGTGGGAGCCGATCGGGAGCAGTGCGGACGTAGCTCAGTTGGTAGAGCGCAACCTTGCCAAGGTTGAGGTCGCGAGTTCGAGCCTCGTCGTCCGCTCGGGAATGAGACCCCGGTCCCCCGGACCGGGGTCTTTTCATGTCCGCAGTCATTGTCGGCGGTTCCGCGCGCACCGCTCCCCGGGGCCTGACATTTGTCATGCCGAGCGATGACATCACGCACTGCTGCCCGGCCCGGTCCGCCGGGACGCTGGTGTCATGGACGACAACGAGCACGAACACGTGATTGAGGTCACCGACCTCCGCCGTGTCTACGGGGGCGGGTTCGAAGCCGTGCGAGGGATCAGCTTCTCCGTGGCCCGCGGGGAGATCTTCGCGCTGCTGGGCACCAACGGAGCCGGCAAGACATCGACGGTCGAGGTACTCGAAGGGCTCGCGGCACCGGCCGACGGCCGGGTGCGGATCCTCGGCCACGATCCCCACCTGGAACGGGCCGCCGTACGCCCGCGCACCGGCATCATGCTCCAGGAGGGCGGCTTCCCCGCCGAACTGACCGTCGCCGAGACCGCCCGGATGTGGGCGGACTGCGCCAGCCGGGCGCGCCGGGGGGCGGCCGGGGCACTGGCACTGGTCGGCCTGGAAGGGAAGGCCGACGTACGGGTCAAGCAGCTGTCCGGGGGTGAACGGCGCCGCCTCGACCTGGCCCTCGCCGTCCTCGGCGAGCCCGAGGTGCTGTTCCTGGACGAGCCGACCACCGGCCTCGACGTCGAGGGCCGCCGGGACACCTGGGAACTGGTGCGCGCGCTGCGCGACGCCGGCACCACCGTGCTGCTGACCACGCACTACCTGGAGGAGGCGGAGAACCTCGCGGACCGGCTCGCCATCATGCACGAGGGACGCATCGCCACCACCGGGACCCCGGCCGAGGTGACCGCCGAGCGGCCCTCCCGGATCGAGTTCGAACTGCCCACGGGCTACTTCCTCGGCGACCTGCCGCCCCTCGACGCGCTGGGGGTGTGCGGGCACGAGGTGACCGGACGGACGGTCCGGTTGCAGACCCGGCAGTTGCAACGCGCGGCCACCGGACTGCTGGTGTGGGCCGAGCGGAGCAAGGTCGAACTGCACGGCCTCGACGTCCGCTCGGCATCTCTGGAAGAGGCGTTCCTCGGCATCGCACAGGAGCGGGAGGCAGCCGCATGAGCACACGACCCGGACAGCCCGGCATGAGCACAGGCCCCGGGCAACCCCGCATGAACACACAGCCCGGACAGCCCGGCATGAGCACACAGCCCGAGCAACCCGGCAAGACCACACAACCCGGGCAACCCGGCAGGAGCACGCGGGCCGGCGCGACCACACAGGTCCGCCCCGGCCCGGCGGACCGGCCGAGCGCCCCCGTCCGGACCGGCCGCGCGTCGCTCAGGCCCTCGGCCCGGCGGCTGCGCGCTCTCGCCCGCGCCGAGTTCACCCTCCTCGGCCGCAACCGGACCGCGATGGTCACGGCGCTGCTCGTGCCGCTCGCGCTGCCGTTCAGCCTGCGGCCCGCGCTCGGCGAGATGGATCTCAAGGGGCACGGTCTGAGCATCGGCGTGGTCATGCTGACCGCGGCGATCGGCTTCTCCTTCCTGTTCGCCGTGTACACCTCCGTGGTGAGCGCGTTCGTCGCCCGCCGTGAGGAACTGGTCCTCAAACGCCTGCGGACCGGCGAACTCGGCGACACGGAGATCCTCACCGGCACGGCCCTGCCCGCCATGGGCCTCGGCCTCGTGCAGGCGCTCGTGCTGTCCGTGGGCTGCGCGGCGCTCCTCGACACCGGGGCGCCCAAGGCGGTGTACCTCACCGTCCTCGGCGTCCTGGCGGGCCTCCTCCTGTGTGCCGCGCTCGGCGCTCTCACCGCCGCCGTCACCAGGACCGCGGAGAGCGCCCAGGTCACCGCGCTGCCGCTGATCTCCGTATCCATGATCGGCTCGGGTGTGGTGATCCCCACCGACGTGATGCCCCACCGGGTCGCCGCCGTCTGCGAACTCCTCCCGCTCTCCCCGGCCGTCCGGCTGGTCCGCGGCGGCTGGACCGGCGAGCTGGACGCGCCCCAGGCCCTGGGCACCCTGGCCCTCGCGCTGGTCTGGGTCCTGGTGGCGGTGTTTGCTGTACGACGGTGGTTCCGCTGGGAACCGCGACGCTGACCGCGGACCGAACGACAGGGGCGGCGACGGCTCGGGGGCTGACGGCTTGAGGGCCCGACGCCTCGGGGACCGACGACGGCTCGGGGGCCGACGCCCCGGGGCCAACGGCTCGGGGCCGACGCCTCGGGGCCGACGGCTCGGGGACCGCGACCGGGCCGGTGAGCAAGGAGATGAGGAGACGACGGGATGAGGAGACGACGGGATGAGGGGATGAGGAGATGAGCAGGAGGAACGGCTGGTGGCGGCGCAAGAGCACGCCGGCCAAGGTGGAGACCTACACCCGCTGGTCGTTCCACGGCTTTTCGGTGATGGAGTTCGCCGTACTCGGACTGCCGCTTTTCCGGATCGTGGACCCGGCCCTCGCCGGCTGGCTCGCGGGCCTACTGCTGGTGCACTCCGTGCTCGGCGCCGTCACCGCCTCCCGCGCGCTGGACTGGGCCCGCGGCCGACGCCCGCAGCCGACGCGGCTGCAATGGACGTACGGCGCCGTGAGCTTCGGGATCGCGCTGGCCGCGCTCGGCATCCAGGAGTACTGGCCCGGCGGCAGGGAGGTCGACGCGGCCACGGGGGCGGTCTTCGCCGGCGTGCTGAGCTTCGGCGCCGGAATGATGGCGCTCGGGGTACGCAACCGGCGGCGCGTGTTCGCGGTCGTGACCGGCTTCGCGATCGGCGCCGGGCTGGTCGCCTTCCCGCTGGGCATGCCCGCGCCCACCACACTGATCACCGTCCTCGCGATCCTCGCCGGCTCCGGCCTCTACTCCTTCACCTGCGTCTTCTCCGTCTGGCTGCTCAACGCGGTCTACGAACTCGACGAGGCCCGCGAGACCCGCGCCCGGCTCGCCGTCGCCGAGGAGAGGCTGCGGTTCGGCCGGGACCTGCACGACGTCCTGGGGCGCAACCTCTCGGTGATCGCGCTCAAGGGCGAGCTGGCCGTGCAGCTCGCGCGGCGCGAGCGGCCGGAGGCCGTGGAGCAGATGATCGAGGTGCAGCGCATCGCGCAGGAGTCGCAGCGGGAGGTCCGGGAGGTCGTACGCGGCTACCGGGAAGCCGACCTCACCGTCGAACTCATCGGCGCCCAGGGCGTGTTGACTGCGGCCGGGATCGACTGCGAGGTGACGGGCGGGGCCGCGGGGCTGCCCGCCGAGGTCCAGTCGGCGCTGGGCTGGGTGGTGCGCGAGGCGACCACCAATGTGCTGCGGCACGGGAATGCCGGGCGGTGCCGTGTGGCGTTGGGGCTGCGTGCCGGACGGGTGGTGCTGACCGTGGAGAACGACGGACGGTCCGGGACCGCGAACGGGAGCAGGAACGGGAACGGGAGCGGGAGCGGGGGTTCCGGGCTCGCGGGGCTGCGGGAGCGGCTGGCCGCGGTGGACGGGACGCTGGAGGCGGGCGCCGTCGGGAAGGACAGGTTCCGGCTGGTGGCGGAGGTGCCCTTGGCGGGTGGGAACGGCGGCAGGACGCCTGAGAACGGGACGGCGCCCGAGCACGATATGACGCCTGAGAGCGAAGTGACGGCGGAGAGCAGGGCGACGACCGGGCGCGGTGTGACGACCGGGCGCAGTGTGACGGCGGAGAGCAGTGTGACGGCGGAGAGCAGTGTGACGACCGAGAGCGGCGCGACGACCGAGAGCGGAGTACGACGATGAGTTCCCCGGTACGGCTGCTGCTCGCCGACGACGAACATCTCATCCGGGGCGCGCTGGCCGCGCTGCTCGCCCTGGAGGAGGACCTCCTCGTCGTGGCGGAGGCGGCCAGCGGGCCCGAGGCGCTGGCGATGGCCCGCGCCCACCGCCCGGACGTGGCCGTCCTGGATCTACAGATGCCGGGCGCCGACGGTGTGAAGGTCGCCACATCCGTGCGGACCGAACTGCCGGAGTGCCAGGTGCTGATCGTCACCGGGCACGGCCGGCCCGGACATCTGAAGCGGGCTCTTGCGGCGGGCGTGCGCGGCTTCGTCCCGAAGACGGTCAGCGCCCAGAAGCTCGCCGAGATCATCCGTACCGTCCACGCCGGAAACCGCTACGTCGACCCGGAGTTGGCCGCCGACGCGATCTCCGCCGGGGACTCGCCGCTGACCGCGCGGGAGGCCGAGGTGCTGGAGCTGGCGGCGGACGGGGCGCCGGTGGCGGAGATCGCCGAACGGGCCGCGCTGTCCCAGGGGACCGTGCGGAACTACCTGTCGTCCGCCGTGACGAAACTCGGTGCGGACAACCGGCACGCGGCGGTCCGTCTCGCCCGGGAGCGAGGTTGGGTATAGTTGCTCTCGCGCCACGGCGCATGCGGACGTAGCTCAGTTGGTAGAGCGCAACCTTGCCAAGGTTGAGGTCGCGAGTTCGAGCCTCGTCGTCCGCTCCAGAAGGAAGCCCCCCGGCCAGTGCCGGGGGGCTTTTTCGCGGTCGTTCAAGATGCGCGATCAGGGACCCCGTCACCGCCGGGGCTGTGCTCCCTACGACCAGCTCATGCCCGTCAGATGCTCGTACGCCTCCAGGTACTTCGCCCGGGTCGCCGACACGATCTCCTCCGGCAGCGGCGGCGGAGGCTGCTCGCTCCTGCGGTCCCAGCCGGAGGCGGCGGAGGTCAGCCAGTCACGCACGAACTGCTTGTCGTACGACGGCTGCGGCCGGCCCGGCTGCCACTGCGCGGCGGGCCAGAAACGGGAGGAGTCCGGGGTGAGGACCTCGTCGGCGAGGACGAGGGTGGTCCCGTCGAAGCCGAACTCGAACTTGGTGTCCGCGAGGATGATCCCGCGGTCGCGGGCGATGTCCCGGGCCCGGCCGTAGACGGCGAGGGTGGCCTGGCGCAGCTGGGCCGCGGTCTCCGCGCCGACCTGACGGGCGACCTCCTCGTAGGAGACGTTCTCGTCGTGCTCGCCGACCTCGGCCTTGGTGGCCGGGGTGAAGATCGGGCCGGGCAGTTCGGAGCCGTCGACCAGGCCCTCGGGCAGGGCGAGGCCGCAGACGGTCCGGGACTCGTCGTACTCGATCAGGCCCGAGCCCGTGAGGTAGCCGCGGGCCACGCACTCCACCGGGACCATCCGCAGGGACTTGCAGACGAGGGTGCGGCCCGCCCAGTCGGCGGGGGCGCCCGCGGGCAGTTCCGTGCTCAGCACGTGGTTCGGAAGAAGATCGGCGAGCTGGTCGAACCACCAGAGGGAGAGCTGGGTGAGCACCCGGCCCTTGTCGGGGATCTCGGTCTGCAACACCCAGTCGTAAGCGGACATGCGGTCACTGGCGACCATCACGAGGTCACCCGCCTCGTTCTGGTACAGCTCGCGCACCTTTCCGGTGTGCAGGTGCACCAGGCCCGGAACTTGGATCGGTTCGGGCTTTTCAACGAATCCGGACACGGTTCCTCCCCGTGGTTCTGTCCAATGGGTCGATTGTCCCGTATCGGACAGGAGCCACCGACAGGGGGTCGGCCGGTGTGGATCAGTCGCAGTCGTAGGGATCAGTCGCAGGGAATCGGTCCCAGGGGGCAGCGGCAGGGAATCGGTCCCAGGGGGGCAGCCGCAGGGGGCAGCCGCAGGGGGTCTGTCTGTGGGGCAGTCGGCGGCGGGCGGGCGATGCGGGGCGGGGGCGGCGGGGGACAAAGGGCGACGGGTCGTGGGCAAGTGGTCAGTCGCGTTTGCAGATGCGGTCCAGCAGGTTCGCCGTGGCGCGTTGGACTCGGCTGTCCACATGGCCGGGGCGGTCCAGGGCCGGGGACCAGGCGAACGTGCCGGACGCGAAGACGATCGCGCCGGAGGGCGCCCGGTACAGCGAGGTCTCCTGGTGGCGCAGAGCGCCGTCGTTGTCGGTGTAGGGCGAGTGGGCGAGCAGGATGCGCTCCTCGTGCTCGGGCAGCGGGGTGCGCGGGAAGTAGCGGTCCGCCTCGCCCGCCACCAGACCGGCCAGTTCGTCGCCCTCGTGCGCGCCGGTGGCCTCCCACAGCCAGTGGCTCGCGTTGCGCACGACCAGGGGCCGGGGTTCGGGGACGCGGCCCGCGTACTGGATGCCGACGAGTTGCTGTTCGGGCCGGTCGATCTCGCGCCAGAGCGCCGACCGGCCCGGCCCCTTGCGCTTGCGGCAGGTGAGCAGCCGGTCCGGGACGCCGGTCGGGGCGGGGCCCAACTCCACCTGCCAGTACATGGTGTTGGCGGACAGGAAGACCAGCGAGGTGCCGCTCTCCCGGGCCAGCTCCACGGTGCGGCGCATGCTGGACGACCAGTACTCGTCGTGGCCGGGGAAGACCAGGCCCCGGTACCGGGTGGGGTCGATGCGGCCGGCGTGCAGGTCGCGGGCGTCGGCGTAGGCGAGGTCGTAGCCGTAGCGCTCGGCCCAGCGGATGAAGTCGTAGGCGTGGCCCACGTGCAGGGGCAGGCCCGCGCCCGCGTACGGGCGGTCGAAGGAGACCGTGGTCGCCGCCTCGGACTCGCCGAGCAGCCGGCCCGCTTCGTCCCAGGCGTGGTAGAGGCTGGCGCCGGTGTGACCGTCCTCCGGGTAGAGGTTGTACGCCTGCCAGGTGATGTCGGGCAGCAGCAGGAGCAGATCGGCGGGGTGGTTGTCGCGGATCGTGAACGGCACGTGGGAGCGGTAGCCGTCGGCGGTGGTGAGCACGGCGACATAGGCGCCGATGCTCCAGTACGACGGGATCTGCAACCGCCAGGACAGCCACCAGTGGTGGCAGGAGACCGTACGGTCGGCGGTCAGCGGCGGGGGCTGGACGATGCCGGAGAGCCGCGGGCTGGTGGTGATCTTGGCGGCGCCGTCACCTCCGTAGTGGCCGATCCGGTAGATGTCGACGCCGAACTCCTGCGGCGGATCGACCGTGATGTGGAAGTCGAGGGCCTCGCCCGGCGCGGCCGCGCCGGTCGACGTGAAGCCCTTGATCTGCCGGTGCACGTCGTCGGCCGAGCGGGGGCCGCCGGCCGAACGCGGCGCCGGGATCTGGCTGTTGCCGTCGGCGGACCGCTGCGGAATCGGGTCCACGTACCAGGGGACCACGTGGCCCGTGTCGTCGAAATAGGTCTCGCTGCCCCGCAGCCAGGGGACGGGGCCCTGCCCGAAGGGATCGCTGACGGCGTGTGCGAGTGCGCCGGACTCCCAGCGGCGGATGTGTTCGGATCCCATGGTCGCTCCCCTCCCTCGTGCCCCCGTGGTGCGCCGTCCGCGCTGCCGTGTACCACCTGTCCCGGCCGTATGCGCGAACCGTCCCAGCACATCACATTCTGCACGCGTGTAGTCACTATTCGTTGCCAATTGACCGAAAGTGGAACGTGGGACTCCGGTAAGTTGGCTGCTTTTTCTGTTGTCCACGGGCGTCTACCGGCATCGACGGGCGAGTGCGGGGCAGCTGACGACCGTCAACCGCGGCTCACGGCCGTCAACCACGACTCACGGCCTCAAGCACGGCTCACGGCCTCAAGCACGGCTCACGGCCTCAAGCACGGCTCACGGCCGTCAACCGCGGCTCGTCGCTGTCAGCCGCCGTTCCAACCGCCGTTCCGTACCCGGTCGTCCGGGAGCGGTCGGGAAACCCACGGGAGGTCGCGCGCCGGGCGCCCCGGACGGGGCGGGAAGCGAGGCGGGCAGCCGAGGGCGGCGGGGCCCGTCAGACCAGCCGTACCGGCTTCTCCGGTCGTATCCCTGATTCGGCCAGCCAGGCGCGCAGCGGGGCCGGATCACCGTCCTCGGTCAGGCTGAGCACTCGGGAACCCAGGTCGACGGCCCGCTCGCCGTTGAGGATCAGGGACGGACCGTCGAGCCAGTCCAGACCGGGGGCGGCACCCGCGGTGTCCACCGCGGCGCAGCAGACCATCGCCGCCACGTGGTCGGCGAGCAGTTCGCGGGCGGAACGCGGGGGCTGGAGCGGGAACAGCGGCAGGGCGCCGCCGTCCCAGAGGGCGATGTCGGGGCCCTGGCCGGGGGCGGCCCGACCGGTCGCGACGGCGTCGGCCGTCGCCGAGGCTTCCTCGCGGGCCACCTCGGCGCTGAGCCGGGCGGCGAGCGCAGCGCCGTGCCGGGTCTCGGCATCGACATCGACATCGGCGTCGGCGTCGGCGTCCGCGTCCGCGTCGGCATCTCGGCCGTCACCCATGTCCGAACCCGCACCCCGTCCCGAGAGATACCCGTCGACTGCCTCCGATGTCCCCGACATCTCTGACACCCCTGACGTCTCTGACACCCCTGACGTCTCCGCCATCTGCGACGCCTCTGATGCCTCTGATATTGCTGATATTGCTGATGGCTCCGAGGTGTGCCCGGCGGGCTCCGCGGCGGGCCCGCTCGCCGGCGGCTGGGGCCGGGGGGCGGGCCGACCGCCACCGGGGCTCGGGTGTCCGGCGTCCGGAGCGGCGTGGGCGCCGAAGTCCCCGTCGAGGTCGAGTTCGGGACCGAGAGCGAGGTCTCCGGCCTTGCCGGGATCTCCGTCGTCGGAGCCGAGGTCGGAACCATCCGTGGCACCGGCACGGGGGACGTTGTCGAATCGGCCGGCGTTGTCGATGCGATCGGCGCCGCGGGGGCCGGCGGGGGCATCCTGACCGGTACGGACGTCATGACCGGTACGGACGTCATGACCGGCGATGCCGGTATCGGTGGGATGGTCCGGCGGTATCGACAGGTGGTCCAGGACGCGGGCCAGGGTGGGGCCCTCCGGGTACCGGGCGGCGGTGAGGTCCGGTGCCGGGCGTACGCCCAGAGAGTCCAGAACGCGGTGGAGGCGGGCCGCGTCCGTGCGCCACTTGCGGTCGACCACCTCCTCCGGATACTCCTGCCAGTCGACCGGGGACCAGTCGGGTCCCCGCTCCGCCGGGCCGCCGTGGAAGAGTCGGGCGGCGAGCAGCGAGGCGGCCTCGTCCACGGTGCCGGGCTCCTCCAGCAGGTCGCAGGCGGGGCGCTCACCGAGACGTGAGGCGTAGCCCTCGGCCAACCGGTCGCGCCGGGAGAGTTCGGTGAGCGCCGCGACGACGCCCGCGTCCAGCCGGGACGGCCAGCGGCCCATCCGCCAGGCGGGGAGCGCCACACGGGTCAGCAGCCGGTCCCAGCCCGCGTACGCCAGCCCCACCTGCTCCTGGGCGACGATCCGCAGCCCGTAGTCCACGGCCTGGGCCCGCTCGGCGGCGGCCGCCGCCACCCCTCGCTCCATCTCGGTGGCATGCCCCCGGCAGCCGCGCAGCAGCAGTCGGGCCACCCAGCCGACGCCCGCCAGCACGGTGCGGGAGATCGGGTCGCGGCCGGGCGCCGCGGTCACCGCCACCGCCGCGTCAAGACCGCGGACGAAACGGCGGGCCGCCGCTATGTCGGGGTGCGCCGAGGGTCCCGTACCGGCGATGACCGGGGCGAGGACCGCGCGCAGTTCACCGACCCGCATCCACCACAGGAACGGGGAGCCGATGACGAGGACGGGCGCGGCCGGCGCACGCCGGTGCGGGCGCCGCGCCGGGGCCGTCAGTGCGTCCCGGCCGCGTGGCGCGGGCGGGCCGTGCGCGGGGTGGGTACGGTCCTCCAGCCAGCTGTCGCAGTCCGGGGTGAGCGCTATGGCGGAGGGCGCCGGAACGTCCAGCCGGTCGGCGAGGTCGCGCACCATCCGGTACAGGTCCGGGGCGGAGTCCTCGGAGATCGGGATCGTCGGGCTCACGGCGGGGCGCGCCCGAGCCACGACCGCCGCGACGACCGCCGCGGCCAGCAGCACCAGCAGGGCGACCGCCGCCACGACACCGCGCGCGGTGTCCCAGCCGCCACCCACGAGATGGCCGGTGGTGCCACCGGTCAGCAGGATCACGGCCGCCGCCGCGGGCAGCAGCGCCACGGCCAGCGCCCGGCCGCGCACCCGCAGCACGGCGATGGCCCGGGAGCGCGCGGCCTGCGCGCCCGCCTCCACACCCATACCGGTCACGACCGGACGTCACCCCCTCACTGTCCTGGCGCTTTCCTGGCCTTGCTCACTCCCCCACTGTGGCACCCGCCACTGACATCGCAATGCCGATGGGCCAAGTGCCGGAACGCATGCGCCGCACCCTAGTTGGGGCCCCGGCCCCCGTCAGCCGGATGGAACATCGCTCACTCGATGGAATGGCTTTGGTCAAAGGTGAATGACGGACAGCAAAGATCAGGCCCCGGATTTCCGCCCGGGGCCTGCGCTGCGTCGACCGCTGTTTCGACCGCTGCGTCGACCAGCGGTTCTCAGACACCGGCCGGTCGACCGGCGGTTCTCAGACGCCGGCCGCCTTCGCCGCGATGTCCGTGCGGTGCTGGGAGCCGTCCAGCCCGATGCGGGCGACGGCCGCGTACGCGCGGTCGCGGGCCTCCGTCAGGTCCGAACCGGTCGCCGTGACGGACAGGACCCGGCCTCCGGCGCTGACGATCGCGTCGCCGTCGCGCCTGGTCCCGGCGTGCAGGACGTACGCCTGCGGGGCGTCCGTGGCGGCCACCTCGCCGAGGCCGGTGATCGGGTCGCCCGTACGCGGGCTGCCCGGATAGTTGTGCGAGGCGACGACCACGGTGACCGCGGCGTCCTCGCTCCAGCGCAGCGGCTCCAGATCGTCGAGGGTGCCCCGGGCCGCGGCGAGCAGCACGCCGGCCAGCGGTGTCTTCAGCCGGGCCAGCACCACCTGGGTCTCGGGGTCCCCGAAGCGGGCGTTGAACTCGATGACCCGGACACCGCGCGAGGTGATCGCGAGCCCGGCGTAGAGCAGCCCGGAGAAGGGCGTGCCCCGACGGCGCAGCTCGTCGACGGTCGGCTGCAGAACGGTCTGCAGGACCTCGTCCACCAGCTTGGGATCGGCCCACGGCAGCGGCGAGTACGCGCCCATGCCGCCGGTGTTCGGTCCTTCGTCCCCGTCCAGGGCGCGCTTGAAGTCCTGCGCGGGCTGGAGCGGGACGACGGTCTCGCCGTCGGTGATCGCGAACAGGGACACCTCGGGCCCGTCGAGGAACTCCTCGACCACCACGCGCTCGCAGACGGCGGCGTGCGCCTTCGCGGCGTCGAGGTCGCGGGTGACGACGACGCCCTTGCCCGCCGCGAGCCCGTCGTCCTTGACGACGTACGGTGCACCGAACGCGTCGAGCGCCGTGGCGGCCTCGTCGGCGCTGGTGCAGACGTACGAACGGGCGGTGGGCACCCCCGCCGCCGCCATCACGTCCTTGGCGAAGGCTTTGGATCCCTCGATCCGGGCGGCCTCCGCGGACGGGCCGAACACCGGGATGCCGACGGCGCGCACGGCGTCGGCGACCCCGGCGACCAGCGGGGCCTCCGGGCCGACGACCACGAGGTCGGCGCCGAGTTCGGTGGCCAGCGCGGACACGGCCGCGCCGTCCAGGGCGTCGACCCGGTGCAACTCGGCGACCTCGGCGATGCCTGCGTTGCCTGGGGCGCAGTGCAGCGCGGTGACGGCGGGATCGAGGGACAGGGAACGGCACAGGGCGTGTTCGCGGGCGCCGCTACCGATGACGAGGACCTTCACGGGGTCAGCCTAACCGGCACGGGGGAACCGATTTGTGCGGGCTTCCGAGGACCGGGGCGCGGCGGAGCTCTACTCGTTCGAGATCTCTTCCACCACCGTCGCCCCCAGCTCGCGCACGATCAGCTCGTGACCGGAGAGGGCCGACTCGTCGAGGTCGGGATCGTCGTCCTCGGGGATGTCGTCCTCGGGGGCGACCGGCGGCGGTTCGGGGGCTGCCGCGGGCCGGGAGGACGGGGGCTGAGCGGCCGACGCGGCGGTCTGCGGTCTGCTCTGGACCGCGGTCGGCGGCTGGGCGGTGGTCTGGGGCGCGGCGGAGCGCTGGGGGGACCCGGCACCCGACCCGCCGTAGCCTCCACCGCCGCCTGCGCCTGGTCCCGCACTTCCGCCGCCGTAACCGCCGGCGTTGCCGCCCCCGCCGTAGCCCTGCGGGCCGCCGGTGGGCGGGCCGGCCGAGCCGCCCGACGGGTCGACGATCGCCTCGATCTTCCACTGCACGTTGAACTGCTCGGCAAGCGCCTGCCGCAGCACGTCCTCGGAGCCGCTGCTCGTGAAGTTGTCACGGGCCCCGGCGTTGACGAAGCCGAGTTGGAGGGTGGTGCCGTCGAAGCCCGCGACCTGGGCGTTCTGACTGAGCAGGATCCAGGTGAAGCGGCGGCGGTTCTTGACGGCCTCCAGGATGTTCGGCCAGAGCATGCGGGGGTCGAGGCCACCAGAGCCCGCGCCCGCCGCCGGGACCTGGGGGGCGGCGGGCGGAGCTTGCGGGGTGGCGGCGGGCGGGGCCGGGGGCTGCTGTCCACCGCCCGCCGGAGCCGCCGTGGGCCAGCCGCCGGGCCGACGACCACCGCCCGCGGGTGCCGCGGTGGGCCAGCCGCCCGGCGCCGCCGCGGCGGCGGGAGGGGCTGCGGCGGGCGGGGCTGCGGGGGCCGGTTCGGGAGCAGGCGGGGTGGGCTGCGCGGCGGGCGTGACAGCAGCGGGAGCCTGCGGGCCTTCAGCGGCCGGAGCCATGGGCGTCGTGGGTGACGCGGGTGGCACGGGCGCCGCCCCGGACGCCGTGACGGGCGGATTGACCGAAGGAGTGGCGGGCGGAGTGCCGGGCGGTGTCATCGAGGACGCGCCGCCCCCAGGCGCCCGTACGGCCGCGCGCGCCGCGGCGGGACCACCGCCGGGCAGCCCGCCGCCCCCGCCCAGGTGGGTGTCGCCTCCCAGGTGGGCGTCGGGCCCGGGAACGTACCCCGCCGCGGGCGCGCCGCCGCCACCGGAGAAGTTGACGCCACGCTCCAGCCGGTCGAGACGGGCCGTGACGGAACGCTCGTCCCGGTAGGCCGCGGGCAGCAGCACGCGCGCGCAGATGAGTTCGAGCTGGAGGCGGGGCGAGGTGGCGCCGCGCATCTCGGTCAGCCCCTCGTTGACGAGGTCGGCGGCACGGCTCAGCTCGGCCGCCCCGAAGGTGCCGGCCTGGGCCTGCATGCGCTCGACGACATCCGCCGGGGCGTCGATGAGGCCCTTCTCCGCGGCGTCCGGCACAGCGGCGAGGATCACCAGGTCACGCAGCCGCTCCAGCAGATCGGCGACGAACCGGCGGGGGTCGTTGCCCCCTTCGATCACCCGGTCCACCACCTCGAAGGCGGCCGCCCCGTCACCGGTGGCGAACGCCTCCACGACGGAGTCGAGCAGCGACCCGTCGGTGTACCCGAGCAGCGAGGTGGCCATGGCGTACGTGACACCCTCGGCGCCCGAGCCCGCGAGCAACTGGTCCATGACGGACATGGAGTCACGCACGGATCCGGCCCCGGCGCGCACGACGAGCGGAAGCACTCCGTCCGCGACCGGGATGTCCTCCTTGCGGCACACCTCCGCGAGGTACTCCCGCAGGGTGCCGGGCGGCACGAGCCGGAACGGGTAGTGATGCGTCCGCGACCGGATGGTGCCGATGACCTTCTCGGGCTCGGTGGTGGCGAAGATGAACTTGAGATGCTCCGGCGGCTCCTCGACTACCTTCAGCAGGGCGTTGAAGCCGGCCGACGTGACCATGTGGGCCTCGTCGATGATGTAGATCTTGTACCGGCTGCCCGCGGGCCCGAAGAAAGCCTTCTCGCGCAGGTCACGGGCGTCGTCCACGCCACCGTGGGACGCCGCGTCGATCTCGATGACGTCGATGGAACCGGGCCCGTTCCTGGCCAGGTCGCGACAGGACTGGCACTCGCCGCACGGAGTGGGCGTCGGCCCCTGCTCACAGTTCAGACAGCGGGCCAGGATGCGCGCGCTGGTCGTCTTGCCACACCCGCGCGGCCCGCTGAACAGGTACGCGTGATTGACCCGGTTGTTCCGCAGCGCCTGCTGCAGCGGGTCGGTGACATGCTCCTGCCCGATGACCTCGGCGAAGGTCTCCGGGCGATAGCGGCGGTACAGCGCGAGAGACGACACGCATACGAGGTTATAGGCGCCCACTGACAACGATCCCCGCCATGGCCTCCCACCTGGGCCCGGGCACGCGAACGCCCCCCACGCACCCGCCAGAGCCAACCTACCCTTGCTGCCTTCCGGCCCTGGGGGAGTTCAGTCAGATAGCGCCGCGTGAGGGGCTTTGCACAGGGTACCCGATCTCCGCCTGGGGAACGAGTTCGCGAGCACACCTCAGGATCATGTAATGTTTCCGGCGGAGGATTCGCCTAGAGGCCTAGGGCGCACGCTTGGAAAGCGTGTTGGGGGCAACCCCTCACGAGTTCGAATCTCGTATCCTCCGCCATTGCTCTCACCGGGCAATACGTCGAAGGGCCCCACCGGTCACGGTGGGGCCCTTCGACGTTGTCCGTCTCAGTTTCCGTCTCAGTTGACTTTCCGGGCCGCGTCGGGCGGCTCCCAGAGAACGTCTCCGACTTGTTGCGCGACCTTCCGGAGCAGCGTCCCTGTCACGTGCATGTACCGGGCCCGCATCCGCGCCGCTCCCCCGGGCTCCCAGCCCATGATCGCGTCGACCACGACGTCCGGGACGCCGAGGATCAGAAGGACGGTCGCGGCGGTGTGGCGAGCGTCGTGAAGACGGCCGTCGCGCACGCCCGCGTCCCGCAGCAGACGCTTCCAGACGTGGAAGTCGGTATTGGGGCTGAGAGGACCGCCGGTCGGCGAGGCGAAGACGTAGCCCTTGTCCGTCCAGTCCGTACCGACTTCGACGCGCTCCTTCTCCTGCACCTCCTGGTGCTGCCGGAGAAGCTTGATCAGCGGGTCCGGGAGGCCGACCGTACGCCGTCCCGCGCGTGACTTGGTGCTCTTGTGCTCACGCCGGGTCTGCTGCCGTTTGGGGCAGTAGCCCGCCTTCCTGCCGCAGGGATCGTCTCCGCACCCGTGCGCGTACTTGGGCCGGAGCCGGTTCTTGCGGATGCGGACGTATCCCGCGTCGAGATCCACGTCTTCCCAGTGGAGCCCGAGGGCTTCCCCTTGCCGGAGGCCGAGGGCCAGGGCGACGACCCACCGAGCACTGTTGCGGAGCTTGGACGCCTCGACGAGCACGCTCTGCACCTCCTCGATCGTGTAAGGCTCGATGTCCTCTTCTTCGAGCCGCGGAGCCTTGGCGATCTCCGCCACGTTGGTGGGAACGTGCCCCCGTCGCACCGCCTCACCGAGGGCGGTCCGGATCGTCCGGTGGGCGTGGTGAGCGGTACCGGCCGCGCTCCCGGAGTCCTGCATCTTCCGGTAGAAGCGCTCCAGGCGCTCCGGCTCCAGCCTGTCGAGCTTGTGAGCACCCAGGCCGGGCACGAGGTGAACGCGTACGTCGACCTCGTACCCGTCGTACGTGTTCTCGGAGACGTACGGCTCGGCAATGTTCTCGACCCAGTGCTCAAAGCCACGCTTGGACTGTCCAGCTCTGGCCCGGCTTCCTGAGCTTCTTGACGGGCCACGGGGACGCTGACAGTCGGCGCGCGTCCTCGCGCCGCTCGCTCGTCCCATGGCGGCTCCAGCCCAAGGCCGCGGAGCCGGCCTCTCACCGTTGCCGGCTCTCCGCTGACGGGAGCGGGGGAGGGGGACTGGTGGAGATCGACTGAACCAAACGCTCGTCACAAGCGTTGTAGAACGCGAACAGAGTCTCCATACATCAGCGTGTCAAAGTGGGCTTGGCTCACCCAACACTCATGAAAGGGATGAAATGCCGGAACAGGACCTGGCGGCCAACCAAAAGAAACTCGCCTATCAGATTGCTTCGGGTGTAGCAACGGTAGGCAGTGCAACGTCTGCCGTTGCTGCCATCGTTACCCTGACAAAGTCGCGAGCGGTCTATTCGGCGCGGCGGCAAGCGCCTCAATGATTACTGCTGTTGGTACTGCTCTCCTGGCATCCCAGCAGGGGATGCATCGGCAGCCTGGGACCGATATTGAGCTGGGGTCTCAGCCGTCCAACGCCGGCGGGCCGCAGCGGCCGGCTCCCGTGCACTTCTCTCCCTCTGCCCACCCGTCCTCACCGGGGCGGTAGTTCGGCGCCTTCGTTCAGGCATGCCACAACCGTGCCAGAACCTACGGGGAGCCACGGGGAAGCACGGGGAGCGTGTCCGCGGCACCGACGTCTGGGAATCCCCTTCCCTGCAATTCAGCCACCCAAAAGGCCCCAGAATACCTGAGCTTCCCAAGCTGCGGTTTTTACCCCCGCACATTTGGAAGCAGTGGCTCGTGCCGGTGCCAGATCAGGTGACGGTCTTCTCGGCGCAACTCTGCGGAGCCCCATTCGACGCGCATCACGCCGTCCCCCATGGAACAGGCGTAGGCGACGAGGACGAGTCGCACGTCTTCGGGAAGCAGTTCCAGATCGGGATGCACTTCGGAGTCGTCGAGGTCTCCCCAGTCCAGGTCAAGCGGCTCCTGCATGGGCGGCGGGCCGTGGCGGCGGATCAAATCCGCTCGAAAGCCTGTGGCCCGCCGGAGGCATGCAGCCGTAACGGGAACGTCCTTCTTCGCGTACCGGAGAGGGTAGATCAGGCACCCGCGGATGAGCATCATCGTTCGCCCCTGTAGGCGCACGGCGTCCCCGAGACCAGCGAGGCCGGCGGCCAGTTCTTCGTACTGCACCGCGTAAAGGCCGTGCCCGTAGGCTTCGAGCGTCTGGGTATGGACGCCCTCGTGTCCGGTGCGGGCCCGCTCGTGCGCCCGGACGAGGCAGGCCGGGATGATGTCCGCCAGCTCACCCGCGATGTCTCCGAACGTCTCACTTGCCCAGTGACCGGCTGAACCCACGACGTACCGCCCCTCCCTGGTGGTCCTGGAGCACAGCGCCGAGCAGCATCCGCCCAAACCGTGCTGTCCCCCTGGCGAATCACGCAAGGTGGCATCCAGCGCACAGAAGGAGCGCATGCCACCTGAACGGGGCGCATCGCCGGTGCCTCTCGGTCAATCAGCAGCGGGGAACCGCGGTGAAGCCTCGGCCGGCCAGAGCCGCAAGCAACTGGTCCCCAGGCCGGCTCAGCCGGGCTGGCCACCCCCACTGACGTCCGCGACTGACATCAACGAGGCCGGACAGCAGCAGCCTTTGGCAATGGGGACTTCAGTCCTTCCCGCTGGGTGCCCGCAGTGCGGAGGGCCCCGGTGATAGCCGGGGCCTTTCGATTGCAGGGCGCCATCGGCTGGGTTCGGTCAGCGTCCGTGGCCTCCGTGGCCGCCATGACCGCCGCCGTAGCCACCGTGACCGCCATAGCCGCCGTGGCCGTAACCGCCGCCGTATCCGCCGTGGCCGTATCCGCCGCCGTAGCCTCCATAGCCCCCATAGCCCCCATAGCCTCCGTAGCCTCCATAGCCTCCATAGCCTCCGCCGTAGCAGACGTAGCCGTAGTAGGCGTTGAAGTAGCAGTTGCCGTAATACGCGTTGTAGTTCTGCGCATACGAAGAGTTCGTGTGGGTTGGGGTCGCCGAAGCGGTGCCCGCTGTGCCGATCGCGGTGCCACCGGCGATCAGAATCCCGGCAGCGGATATCGCGAGGAGATGCCTCGTGCGTTGCGCTCGCATGGGAACGCCCGCCTTTCCTTCCATCGTCTCGCGCGCCTGAAGGCGCGCCTGTGGCCGCCGCCGCAGAGAAGAGCCAGTGCGGGACGGTCGGTTTCACCGCTCGGATCTGAAAAGCAACGTCACAGCACCGGTGCCGGCAGGTGGGACCACGCGGTACGCGTGGGCGACATCAACGGCCGGAGTTCCTCGACTCGGGGAACTTCAACGGCCCGGGGCGTCCCAATTCACGGTTTTGGGCATAGTTTAGTCTGGTTTTGTGGGGTCGGCATCTTGTGTCCGGGCACGGGATTCTGCCCGGGGCGCGGCCAGGGGATTCGCCGGAGGGGGCGATCACAGGAGTCGATCGGGAGGGAGGGGCTGGGGGGCTTCGGTCGGTGGTGATCAGCCTACGTACGCCTCGTAGTCCCAGTAAGGACGGGTCCGTCGGCGGGCTGTGAGGGTGTGGGGGTGTTGGGGGCCCAGGGTGCGTATCAGCGTCGTCAGGGCTGCCTCCTCCAGCTTTTCGGCGTCCTTTAGTTCGTCCGTGGCGCGCAGGTCGGCGGCGAGGGCGACCTGGCACAGCTGGGTGAACGGGTGCTCGACGCCGAGGACGTACCTAGCCCGGTCGCAGGTGTCCGCGCTCAACCGGTGGGCCTCGGCCACGCGGTCGTTGGCGTTGCGTGCGTTCGCCGTGTTCAGGGCGCAGCCCAGAGTGGTGGGGTGGTCGGCGCCCAGGGTGGCGGTGAGACCGGCCAGCGCGGCCTCGAACAGCGCCAGCGCCTCGGTGCGTTCGCCCATGGCCAGCATGACCAGTCCGGTGTTGGAGAGCATGCCGGTGGTGACGGGGTGGGCGGGGCCGAGCAGGGAGCGGTAGCCGGACTCCGCCTCCACGATCAGGTCGCGCGCCTGGCCCGGATCGCCGGACTCCCGCAGGCAGTTGCCGTAGGCCGTGCGGCAGGACAGCGTGCGGTGGTGCTCCCGGCCGTACGCCTGCTCCAGCTGTGTCAGGAGTTCGGCCAGTGAGGCCGCGACGTCCGGGCCGCGGGCGTCGGAGTGGTGGAGGAGGCACAGGGCCAGCTGGAACCGTGCCTCAAGCGTCTGCGGATGCTGCTCGCCGAGCACCTGCGTGTGGAGCCGGACGAAGTACTCCTGGCGGGCGAGGGCGGCCTGGTGGCGGCCGAGGAGCCGCAGACCGTGGGTGACGGCGTTGCCCGAGTCCAGCGTGCTGATGTGGCGTCCGCCGAAGGCGTGTTCCCGCCGTGCGAGGGTCTGCGTGTCCAGCTCGTACGCCTCCTCGTACCGGCCGAGGAGCCGCAGGCCGACACCGAGGTCGTGCTGGGCGGCCAGGGTGGCGGACTCCGCGGGGCCGAGCCGGTCGAGGGTGTCCTGGAAGACTTCGTGCTGCACCTCGAACGCCTCCTGGTACCGCCCGGAGTGGCGCAGGCCGCCGGCCACGGCGCGCCTGGCGGTCAGCTCGCCGAGCGGGTTGCGCCGCGGGGCGGCCTCCAGCCGTTCGAGGACGCCCCGGGCCAGTTCGTACGCCTCACGGAACCTGCCGCCTGCCCGCAGCAGGGCGCCCTCCTGGTCGGCGAGGTCGAGCATGGGCTCGCTCAGCGGGTCCATGGTCGTGGACCAGAGGGTACGGACCTGTCGGGCCAGGGCCAGTCCGGCCTGGTGGTCCCCGCTGAGGAGGGAGTAACGCAGGCCGTTCAGGACCGTCCGCCGGACCGGGTCCCGGTCGCTGCCCAGCGCTCCGGAGGGCTCCAGGTGGGGCAGCAGGTCGGCGTACCTGGGCCAGTTCCTGCTGTCCTCCGGGTTGCCGGGGTCGGCCGCCGCGAGCAGGGTGCGGACGGCCCTGCGGTAATCGACGCGGCCGTCGCCCCTGCCCCTGCGGTCGCCCCTGCCGTCGCCCTTGCCCCTTCCGTTGTCCTTGCCCTCGCCCTCGCCCTTGTCGTCGCCGTCGCCGTCGCCGTCGATCAGCCTGGAGACGATGTCGTGGACGAGGCGGTGCATGTGCACGGTCTCCCCGGACGGGTCCGCCTCGGCGCCGGCCGGATCGCCGTGGTGGCCGCGGGTGAGCACCGAGTAGGTGACCAGGGTGTCCAGGGCGTGGGTCCAGGCGGGCAGGTCGTCGGTCATCCAGCGCAGTTCCTCGGGCAGGTCGGTCCCCGGGCAGGCGTGGACGAGGCCGAGCGGAATGGGGCCGGGTGCGAACGCCGTGCACAGGCCGAGGACGTCCAGGGCCCGGGGCTCGGCGCGGCGGAGCCGGTTGAGCAGGATCGACCAGGAGGTCATGGAGGACTGCGGGAAGCCGTCGCCGGTGCCGGTTTCGTCCACGGTGGAGAGCCTGCGTTCGCGGACCATCCGGAGGTATTCGGACGCGTCCGTGCCGGACTCACCGAGCCAGGCGGCGGCCTGCACCAAGGGCAGCGGTACGTCGCCGAACTCGGCGGCGACCTCGTCCGCCTCGGCGGCGGTGAGATGCGGGGCGCGCCGCATCAGGTAGGCCATGGACTCCGCGCGCGGGAACGCGGGGATCTCCACGACGTCCATGTGGTCGCCCCACGTCCGGTTCCGTGAGGTGACGAGGATGTGCCCGGATCCCTCGGGGAGCAGCGCGCCAACGTCCTCGGTGTCGTCCCAGCCGTCGAAGACCACCAGCCAGTTGGCGTACGGGTGGCCGCGGCGCAGGGCGTCCCGGACGGCGCGGATGCGTTCCTCGGGTTCGCTGCCGACGGGCAGACCGAGCTTGACGGCGAGTTCGCCGAGGCGGTCGCGCTGGGTGGCGCGGTCGTCGGAGTCGACCCACCACACCAGGTCGTAGGCGGTGTTGAAGCGGTGCGCGTACTCGGCGGCGAGCTGGGTCTTGCCGACGCCGGACATGCCGAGCAGGGTGCAGGCGGCGGCGCCGCGCTCGGCGTCGGCCAGCCGCTGGTGGATGTCGGTCAGCAGGTGGTCGCGGCCGGTGAAGCGCGGGTTGCGGCGCGGGACCTCGCCCCAGACCTCGCAGCTCGTCTCCGGGTAGCGGGTCAGGGCCCGCTGGGTGCGGGCACGTTCCAGGCCGAGCCTGCTCAGCAGGCGGTCCTCGGCCTCCTCCTCGCTCAGCCCCCACAGGCCGGCCGGTTCCAGCACCGCGGTCGCCGGCCGCAGCACCCGGTTAGTCAGGCTGACGGCCGCGAAGCGGTCGGAGTGGGCCGCGACGAATCCGCGCAGCACTGCGTCCCACTCGCCCGCGGGCCGCGGGCCGATCTCGAAGAACCCGTCGTTGAGGACGAGCAGCACGCGCACGCTGGACCGGAGCAGGTCGCCCAGCGAATCCTCCAGGGGGACCTGGCGCGGCGGGTCCCAGTGCTGGAGCGTGACCCGGTGACCGTGGCGCTCCAGGCACTGCGCGATCCACGCCGCCCAGGGCCGGTTGGCGCCGGAGAAGACGATCGTGACGCTCGACGGAGCGGCCGTGAAGTCCCGCCGGACCGCGGTGGGGGAACCGGCCGAGCCGGTCGCCACGAGATCCCCGCGGGGGGCCGGCGCGCGGGGGGCCGGCGCGCGGGGGGCCTCCGCCGCCGTCGCCGTCTCCGTCGTCGGATCCGGCCCTGTCGTCGGATCCGGCCCTGCCGTCGGATCCGGCCCTGCCGTCACCGATGCCGTCGCCGTCGATGCCGTCGTTGTCGTTCCGTCCTGTCCCGTGGTTCCTTCCGGTGTCCTGGTCCCCGGCGTGGCTGCCCGCAGCCGCGCCACTTCTTCGCGCAGAGCGTCGAGTTCCGCCTGCTTCCTCTCCCTGTTCTCCTCGGCCTGCCGCCGGTCCCGGTGTTCCTCGTCGGCCGCCGCGGCATCGGCGGCGAGCAACTGGTGTTCCAGATCGACGCAGCGTTGCTCGGCCCGTGCAACACGTCGTTCGGCCGCTTCGAGCGCCTTTTCCAGGTCTGCCACCCGCTGGTGCAGCGCGTCCCGCTCGGTGCGCTCCCGGTGTTGCTCCGCGCGCAACAGGTCCAGCTCGACGCCGATGAGCCGGTGGTCCGACGCCGTCCGGGTGAGTTCCGCCCGCTCCGCCTCCAGCCTCGCCACCTGCTCCTGCGACTGTTGCAGGGCCGTGGCCACCGCGTCGGCCTGGGTCCTGGCCAGGTCCTTCTCGTGGAGAGCGGTGACCAGTTGGTCCTCCAGGTGCTGGACCTTCCAGGCGCGACCGCTGGTCGCCTTCAGGGCCGCGCGTTGCAGCCCCGTCACGCGAAGCCGCGCTTCCTGGGCCATCGGGCGACCGAGTTTCCTGCCGACGTCGTCCATCAGCGTGGCGATGAAGTTGTCCGGCGCCACCGTGTCCCCGCTGAGATACCGGCTGACGCTGCTCGCGTGGTAGCGGCGCGTGACGGCGTACCTGCGTACGGAGATGTCGAGCACCTCGAAGCATCTGCGGAGCGCCAGGGCCAGGTCACGGCGCTCTCCCACCACGTCGTCCGCGATGGGGCGCAGGCCGAGGCTCACGGACACGGCGCCCACCGTGTCGTCCGGGGGCAGCAGGTCCCCGGACAGCGCGTGGTCGTCGCCGGGAGGTCGCTCGTTCACTGTGCTTCTCCTCCGGGTGCGCTCCGGCCGTGTTCCACAGCATCCGCAACGCGTAGAGCTTGGCGCAACACCGCCGACGATGCGGAGAGTTGCGGCATCTGCCCCTGGACTCGATGCGAAAGGAGTGACCATGAAGAGGAGTGACCATGAAAAGGAGCGATCATGAAATGGATGGACGCACGGGGGTGGACGCACAGGGGTCAGGGATGAGAGGCCAGGGATGAGGGGCCGGAGGCGAGGGCCAGAGACGAGCGGCCGGAGGCGAGGGCCAGAGATGAGGGGCAGAGCGTGAGTGCGGAGATCGTTCAGTTTCTGGGGCAGGCCGGGCCGTATCTGACGGCGGCTCTGGGTGCCTATGGCGCAGGGGTGTTGACCCGGGCGGAGAACTCGGCGGTGGACGCGACGGCGAATGCCGGTCGTCGCCTGTTGCAGGCCGTATGGCGGCGCCGGGATGCGCAGGGGCGTGCCGAACTGGAGGCCGCGGTCGGCGACGCGGTCGCGGAACCGGACGACGCGGACGCGGCGGCGGCCCTGCGCCAGCAGATCAAGCGGGCTCTGCGGGACGACGTGGAGTTGCTGCGCGAACTGACCGCCCTGCTGCCCGGCGGCGGGGTCTCGGTCACGGCATCCGGGGAGCGGTCGGTGGCGGCAGGCGGTGACATCGGGGTCGCGATCACCGGTGACATCCGTACGGAACGGCTCTGACCTGCGACGATTCCTCGTCAGTCCGGCAGGCCCAGATCCTCGCGCATGACGCGGCGCATCGCGGTGAGCCTGGGCTCCGCGGTCTTCAGGGCCAGCAGAGCCTGTTCCGCGCTCTCTCCTTCTCTCGCCCGGCCCCGGTCGATGCGTTTGGCGGTGGCGTCGACCGCGGCCAGGACGGTGTTCACCTCGCGGGACGACCTGAGCACCGCCTCGGGGACGATCATCTGTGCCTCGGCGTAGCGGTCGCGGTAGTCCCGCCGGGCCTCCTCGACCTGGACGCGGTCGTCGTCGCTGTAGACCCCGTCCCGCAGGCGGTGCAGGGCGTCCTTCAGCATGGTGTGGAAGTGGCGGGAAGCCCGGTTCATCGCCGTGTAGGCGGCCCGCCGCTCCTCGAAGCGCCGCCTCGCCTCCTCGGCCCGGCTGTCCTCCGCCCGTCGGCGCTTGGCCGTCCAACTGGTGATCAGCGGCGCGAACAGGGTGCCGAGGACTCCGACGACGGCAGTGACCATGGCGGCTGTGGCGGCACCCATGGGGGTGACCCTAGCCGTATCGCGGGGCGGCCTCAGCCGTATCGCGGGGCGGCCCTGGTCGTACCGTGGCGCCCCTGCCGAGGGGTCGAAGGCCGGGAGAAGAGTTCACAGGCCGGAGCAACCGCGCCATCATGCACGGACACCAGTGGTCGCCCTCGTATTTCTCCGCATCGTGCGGCGGAGCACCGTTGGCGATCGTCCCTCAGTACGTCGAGCAGCAAAAGCGTTGTTCGGGAGTAAATACCTTGCGTGGTGGGGGAGTTCAGGCCCTCACGCCGAGCGGGCGGACTCGCCCTGCCGACGAACGGAGGCGGGAACGTGAGCGGACAGCACGACGAGGGACACACGGTCGCCGGTTGGACCGGTGCCCTCATAGCGACCGTCGGGTCCACGGTGGCGGGCCTGGGCGTGGTCATGGCCTCCGCCGCGGTGGTGGGCGGCGGGACCGGGATCGTCGCCGTGGCCGTCCTGGTCACCTGGGTGCTGCACCTCGTGGGCTGGGGCAAGCCGCCCGGCCCGCGGCCCCGGGAGACCTGGGGCATGCGGGTCCGGGACGCCGGAGCGCGGGACGGGCACGTGGGATGCGTGGCATGCCGGCTGGCGGGGCGCGAGCGGCGTACGGCAGTGGTGGCGGCCGGGGCGGGCAACGGGGAGCCGGAGTCTGCGGTTGCGGAGGCCGGTCACTGAAGCCGGTCGCTGAAGCCGGTCACTGACGTCGGTCGCGGCCCTCTCTCCGATCCGAAGGGCAGGGGCGTTGTCAGTGGGGGCGCCTACTCTCGGAGGTGATGGCACAGGCATGGAAATGCGCGGGGCTGCGGTGGGCCGGGGACGGTCCCGTGCTGGTGTGGGACGGGGGACGCAGGAGTGCGTTGCCCCGGGGGAAACGGGTGGCCTTCGGAGTCCTGGACGGGGGTGTGCGGAGATGTGCGGGGGCGCGTGGGCATCCCTGCCCGGTGCGGGCGGTGGTGTCGGGTCGGAGCACCGGCGCGCGGTGCGAGGAGTGCGCGCGGCTGGACCGGGCGCACTCCGTGGCCGCGGACACCGTCGCGGACGACCCGCGGCCGTACCACGTGTATCTGGCGTGGTTCGGGCCCGGCCTGGTCAAGGTCGGGATCACCGCCGGAGAACGGGGGTCCGCGAGGCTTCTCGAACAGGGCGCCGTCTGCTTCAGCTGGCTCGCGGTCGGTCCGCTGATGGCCGCGCGGCGCACCGAGGAACTGCTGCGGGCCGCGCTGCGGGTGCCCGACCGGATCCCGTACGGCGTGAAGCGGGCGGTGCGGGCGGCGCTGCCCGGGTCGCCGGCCGAGCGCTCCGCGGAGATCGAGGCGCTGCACGCGCGCGCCGTCGCGCTCGACAACTGGCCGGAGGCGCTCGCCCGTGAGCCGTTCCTGGCGGTGGACCACGCGGAGGTGTTCGGGCTGACGGCGGGCCCGGCGGCCGCGTTCGGCGAGGTGACCGAGCTGGTGGCGGGCGGGGGTGTGAGCGGTGAGCTGGTCGCCGTGGCGGGGCCCGATCTGCACCTCGCCACCGAGCGCGGGACGGTCGTCCTGGACACCCGGCTGATGACCGGATGGGAACTGGTCCCGGTCCTGCCGGGGGCCGACGCACGCGGGGGGATCGCCGTACCCGTACGGAAGTTCAAGGAGGAGGCGGGAATTCAGGACGAGCTGTTCTGAGCCGGGGCGACGGCCGGACGTGGACAGTACGCGGTCCGTGGGCGATCGTGGGGGAATGAGCGATCATCCCGGTGGAGCGGGCGCGTGACCGGCACGGAGAGGACATCCGCCGCCCCGACGGACGGCTCCGCCGACGTGGACGGGGCCTCCGAAGCGGGCAGAACTGCTGAGCCCACCGGGGTCCCTGGAGCTGGCGGGGCCCTGGAAGCCCACGGGGCCCGTGAAACCGGCGGGGCCCATGAGGCCGATAGAGCCCGTGAAGCCGGCGGGTCCGATGAAGCCGATGGGTCCCATGAAGCGGGTGGAGCCCATGGTTCCTCCGAAGGCACCCAAGGCACCCAAGGCACCCAAGGCACCCAAGGCACCGAAATATCTGATGTCCGGCGGTTCTGGACTCGGCTCGGGGTGCCGGGGCTCGTGGACGTGCATACGCACTTCATGCCCGAGCGCGTGCTGCACAAGGTGTGGGCCTACTTCGACGGGCTCGGGCCGCTCACCGGCGGCCTGGAGTGGCCGATCGCCTATCGGACCGGTGAGGGCGAACGGGCCGCGCTGCTGCGCGAGTTCGGCGTACGGGCCTTCACGGCGATGCTGTATCCGCACAAGCCCGGCATGGCCCGCTGGCTCAACAACTGGGCCGCCGACTTCGCCGGCCGCACGCCAAACTGTCTGCACACCGCGACCCTCTTCCCGGAGGAGGACGCCACCGGCTACGTCCGGCAGGCGCTCGACGACGGGGCCCGGGTGTTCAAGGCGCATGTGCAGGTGGGGGCCTACGATCCGGCGGACGACCTGCTCGACCCGGTCTGGGGGCTGCTCGCCGAGGCCGGGGCCCCGGTGGTGATCCACTGCGGTTCCGGGCCCGCACCCGGCAAGCACACCGGACCGGGGCCGATCGGACGGGTCCTGGCCCGGCATCCGCGGCTGCGCCTGGTCGTCGCGCACCTCGGGATGCCCGAGTACGAGGACTTCCTCGCGCTGGCCGAGCGGTTCACCGAGGTGCGGCTCGACACGACGATGGCGTTCACGGACTTCATCGAGGACCACGCGCCCTTCCCCCGTCGCGCCCTGCCCCGCCTCGCCGACCTCGGCGACCGCGTCCTGCTCGGCTCCGACTTCCCCAACATCCCCTATCCGTACGTGCACCAGTTGCACGCGCTGGAACGGCTCGGCCTCGGCGACGCCTGGCTGCGGGCGGTGTGCCACGACAACGGGGCCCGGTTGTTCGGTTTGTGAGCCGTCGCCCACCCCCGTGATGGCGACGACGACGGTGACGGCGAAGACAAAGACGAAGACGGCGACGGTGACGTCCGGCCCGGTGGTCCTGACGGCCGGCCGGTGGTCCCGGCATCCGGCCCGGTGGTCCCGACGGCCGGCCCGGTCGTCCCGGCATCCGGCCCGGTCGTCCTGCTGCTCGATCCAGTGGCTCTGAGGCTCCCTCTGAGGGCATCGGCGCAGGCCAGGGGCGTCTGGGAGGCACCCAGGAGGTGCCCGGCAGACACCCATGGACTGGCTGAGGGCCCGCTGTGGGTTTCTCAGAGAAATCACAGACAAGTGAAAGTGTGCTCTCAGAGGCCGCCGCAAAGGTGTCCACCATGACCACGACCTCGCCCCAGGGGCGCACCGAACTGCTGAGGCCGGACGGGAGCCCCGTCCGAGTGCTTGTGGTGGACGACGAGCTGTCGATCACCGAACTGCTGAGCATGGCTCTCCGTTACGAGGGCTGGCAGATCCGCAGCGCAGGCGACGGCCAGGGTGCCGTCCAGACCGCCCGGGAGTTCCGGCCCGACGCCGTCGTCCTGGACATGATGCTGCCCGACATGGACGGGCTGACCGTGCTGGGCCGGCTGCGCCGCGACCTGCCGGACGTACCGGTCCTCTTCCTCACCGCGAAGGACGCGGTGGAGGACCGGATCGCCGGTCTCACCGCGGGCGGCGACGACTACGTCACCAAGCCGTTCAGCCTGGAGGAGGTCGTCGCCCGGCTGCGCGGACTGATCCGCCGGTCCGGCGCCGCCGACCGGCGCTCCGACTCCGTACTCGTCGTCGGTGACCTCACCCTCGACGAGGACAGCCACGAGGTGTCGCGGGCCGGGGACAACATCCACCTCACCGCCACCGAGTTCGAGCTGCTGCGCTTCCTGATGCGCAATCCGCGCCGGGTGCTCAGCAAGGCGCAGATCCTCGACCGCGTCTGGTCCTACGACTTCGGCGGTCAGGCCAACGTCGTCGAGCTGTACATCTCCTATCTGCGCCGGAAGATCGACGCCGGTCGGGAACCGATGATCCACACCCGGCGCGGCGCCGGTTACCTGATCAAGCCCGCCGCGTCATGAGCGGACGCCGACGGCCGCGTACGCAGCAGCGACGAGCGCGACAGCAGCGCACCCTGCGAACCCGGCTGGTCGTCGCGACCGTCATGCTCGTCGCCGTCGTCTGCGCGGTGATCGGCACCGTGACCACGCTCGCGCTGCGGTCACACCTGTACCAGCAGCTCGACGGCCAGCTCAGCGAGGTCGGCGCGCGTGCGGCCGGCATGTTCGCGCCGCCCGGCCAGGGCGCGGGCGGGCCCGCCGCCCAGCAGGGCGTCCTGCGCGCCAAGTCCAAGACGGTCGACCTGACCGATTTCGTCTCCCGGGGCCCGCAGCCGCAGTACACGATCGCCGCGGTGGTCGACAACGGCGCCGTCACCGAAGGCAAGGTCGGCCACAAGTCGCACGACACCCTCGACATGAGCGCCCAGTCGCTCGCCGAGGACCAGCTCTCGGCGCTCGGCTCCGTCCCCAAGGACAAGGCCAAGCACACCGTCGACATCCCCGGTCTGGGCAGCTACCGCGCGCAGTACGTCACCGGCCCCAACGGCAGCTATTACGTGGCCATACCGACCAAGGAAACCGACGACAACATCAACACCCTGATCCTCGTCGAGATCAGCGTGACCGCCGCCGGTCTGGTCGCCGCGGGAATCGCCGGGTACGTCCTGGTCGGCGTCGCCACCCGCCCCCTGCGCAGGGTCGCCGCCACCGCGACCCGGGTCTCCGAACTGCCCCTGCACACCGGAGAGGTGCAGCTGAGCGAGCGGGTACCGGAGTCCGAGTGCGACCCGCACACCGAGGTCGGACAGGTCGGCGCGGCACTGAACCGGATGCTCGACCACGTGCACGGTGCCCTGCACGCCCGCCAGCAGAGCGAGATGCGGGTACGGCAGTTCGTCGCGGACGCCAGCCATGAGCTGCGTACGCCACTGGCCTCCATCCGCGGCTACGCCGAACTGACCCGGCGCGGCCGGGAGCAGGTCGGCCCCGACACCCGGCACTCCCTCGGCCGTATCGAGTCCGAGGCGGGCCGGATGACGCTGCTCGTCGAGGACCTGCTGCTGCTCGCGCGGCTCGACGCGGGCCGGCCCCTCCAGTTCGAGCAGACCGACCTCATCCCGCTCGTCGTGGACACCATCAGCGACGCCCGCGCGGCCGGCATGGACCACACCTGGCGGCTGGACCTGCCCGACGAGCCGGCCCTCGTCTCCGCGGACGCGGCACGGCTGCAACAGGTCCTGGTCAACCTGCTGGGCAACGCCCGCAACCACACCCCGACCGGCACCACGGTCACGGCCCGGGTGCAGCGGCGCGGGGAGTGGATGTGCATCGACGTCGAGGACAACGGCCAGGGCATTCCGGCCGATTTGCTGCCGCACGTGTTCGAACGGTTTGCGCGGGGCGACTCCGCCCGGTCCAGATCCACCGGCTCGACCGGCCTGGGCCTGGCCATCGTGCAGGCCGTGGCGACCGCGCACGGCGGGTCCGTCACCGTGGACAGCGCCCCCGGGCGCACGGTGTTCACCGTGCACCTGCCCGTGCTTCACCCGGCGCTCCCCCGGCAGGCCCGCGAAACACCTTGGCAATCGCACTCACAGGCGCAGCACAGTGCCACCACATGGGCAGAACAGGGCGCCTGACGACAGTCGGGGGCATGCGAACCGACTCTTCTCCCGGCACCCTGCCGGCGCGGGAGCACCTCCCGGCCGCAGCCGCCGGTACGCCTGTCCTGGACGTAGTGATCCCCGTCTACAACGAGGAGAAGGACCTGGGGCCATGTGTGCTCAGACTGCACGAGCACCTCACCCGCACCTTCCCGTACGCGTTCCGCATCACGATCGCCGACAACGCGTCCACCGACGCCACCCCGCGGGTGGCGGCCGACCTGGCGGTACGGCTGCCCGAGGTGCACGACTTCCGTCTGGAGCAGAAGGGCCGCGGGCGCGCCCTGCGGACCGTGTGGTCCGCCTCGGACGCCCCGATCCTCGCGTACATGGACGTCGACCTGTCCACCGACCTCAACGCGCTGCTGCCGCTGGTGGCCCCGCTGATCTCGGGCCACTCCGACCTGGCGATCGGATCCCGGCTGAGCCGGTCGTCGCGGGTGGTGCGCGGCGCCAAGCGGGAGTTCATCAGCCGTTCGTACAACCTGATCCTGCGCGGCTCGTTGCAGGCCCGCTTCTCCGACGCGCAGTGCGGCTTCAAGGCGATCCGGCGCGATGTGGCCCAGGCGTTGCTGCCGCTGGTGGAGGACACCGGCTGGTTCTTCGACACCGAGATGCTCGTGCTCGCCGAGCGGGCCGGGCTGCGGATCCACGAAGTGCCGGTCGACTGGGTCGACGACCCGGACTCGACGGTGCACATCGTGAAGACGGCGACCGAGGACCTCAAGGGGGTGTGGCGGGTGGGCAAGGCCCTGGCCACCGGTTCGCTGCCGCTTGACCGGCTCACCCGCCCCTTCGGCGACGACCCGCGCGACCGGGACATCCAGGACGTGCCGAAGGGGCTGGCCCGCCAACTCGTCGGGTTCTGCGTGGTCGGCGGCCTGTCCACCCTCTTCTACCTGGTCCTCTACAGCCTCTTCCGGCAGTTCTCCGGCTCCCAGGTGGCCAACGCGCTCGCCCTGCTGGTCTCGGCCGTCGCCAACACCGCGGCCAACCGGCGGCTGACCTTCGGGGTGCGCGGGCGCGGCGGAGCGGTCCGGCACCAGGCGCAGGGCCTGGTCGTCTTCGGCATAGGTCTCGCCCTGACCAGCGGTTCGCTCGCCGCCCTGGACGCGGCCAGCAGCAACCCGCCGCACTCCACGGAGCTGGCGGTGCTGATCGCCGCCAACCTCGCGGCGACCGTGCTGCGCTTCCTGCTGTTCCGCGCGTGGGTGTTCCCGGAGCGGCGCGAGTACGGTACGGGTCCGGCGGCCCCGGACGCCCACCACCCGGCGTCCGCAGCGCCCCACCCCGCGCCCCCGGCGTCCGCCGCGCCCCACCCGGCGGCCACGGCCCAGTACCCCGTCTCCGCCGGGCGGCTGCCGGGCCTGCCCGCCCAGCCCTCCGGCCCGTCCGCGCAGCCCTCCGGCCCGTCCGCGCAGCCTTCGGGCCCGTCCGCACAGCACGGCTCCGCCCAGTACCAGCACACCCAGCACACCCAGCACCCGACGACCACCCAGTCTCGCGTCGACGACGCCGCGGACGACAACTGGAGGGACGCCACCATGCGGATGCAGCCGGTGCGCCCTCATGACACCGACCCGGGGGAAGCCCGATGACCACCCACTACGAGCAGCCGTCCCCGCACGGCGGCCCCGGCCCGTCGGGCCCGCCGCAGACGGCTCCCCCACCCCCGGCCTCGCCGCCGCCCCCGGCCCTGGCATCCGGGCCGGCCGCGGCGGACGCGCCCGGGAACCCCGTCCCCGAGTCGGGTGAACCGAAGCAGCCCTTCGTCCGCAGACTGTGGCGCGGGCGTCCGGAGGACCCCCGCTGGGCACGCCCGGCCTTCCTCGGCCTGCTGCTCGCCACCGCGCTGCTCTACCTCTACGACCTGAGCGTCTCCGGCTACTCCAACTCCTTCTACTCGGCGGCCGTGCAGGCGGGCAGCAAGTCGTGGAAGGCGTTCTTCTTCGGCTCGCTGGACGCGGGCAACGCCATCACCGTCGACAAGCCCTCGGCCTTCCTGTGGCCGATGGACCTGTCCGTGCGGATCTTCGGCCTGAACTCCTGGGCGATCCTCACCCCCGAGGTCCTGATGGGCGTCGGCACGGTCGCGGTGGTCTACGCGGCCGTACGGCGCCGGTTCAGCCCGGTGGCCGGGCTGGTCGCGGGCGCGGTGCTCGCGCTCACCCCGGTCGCGGCGCTGATGTTCCGGTACAACAACCCGGACGCCATGCTGGCCCTGCTGATGGCGCTGGCCTGCTACCTGGTGCTGCGTGCCGTGGAGGACGGCCGGACCAAGTGGCTGGTGTGGGCGGGGGCCGCGATCGGCTTCGCCTTCCTCGCCAAGACGTTGCAGGCGTTCCTGATCCTGCCGCCGCTGGCGATCGTGTACGCGGTCTGCGCTCCGGTGCGGCTGCGCAAGCGGTTCGTCCAGTTGGGCCTCGCCACGGCGGCGATGGTCGTCGCGGGCGGCTGGTGGGTGGCGATCGTGGAGCTGTGGCCCGCCTCGTCGCGCCCGTACATCGGCGGCTCCCAGAACAACTCCTTCCTTGAGCTGACCTTCGGCTACAACGGCTTCGGTCGGCTGAGCGGCGACGAGACCGGCAGCGTCGGCGGCCGGGGCGGCGCGGGCGGCGGCGGCCGCTGGGGGGAGACCGGCTGGGACCGGATGTTCAGCGCCGAGGTCGGCAGCCAGGTCTCCTGGCTGATTCCGGCCGCGCTGATCCTGCTGGTGGCCGCCCTGTGGGCCACCCGGCGGGCCCGGCGCACGTCCGTGACCCGGGCCTCGTTCCTGGTCTGGGGCGGCTCACTGCTGATCACCATGATCGTGTTCAGCTACATGGCGGGCATCTTCCACCAGTACTACACGGTCGCCCTCACCCCGTACCTCGCGGCCGTGGTCGGGATGGGCGTCGGTCTGGTGTGGGAGCGGCGGGCCGAGACCTGGGCCTCGCTGGTCCTCGCGGCCTCCGTGGTGGCCGCCGCGGCCTGGGGTTACGTGCTGCTCAACCGCACCCCGGACTACGCGCCCTGGCTGCGCTGGCTGGTCCTGATCGGTGGCCTGGCCGCCGCGCTGGGCCTGATCTTCGTGGCCCGGGTGCCGCGCCGGCTGGCCCTCGGGGCGGCGGCCGCGGGCCTCGTCGCCGCGCTGGCCGGACCGACCGCGTACACGCTGTCCACGATCGACTCCGCCCACACCGGCGCCATTCCGACGGCCGGTCCTGCGGGTGCGAGCCGGATGGGCTTCGGGGGCGGCCAGGGCGGTGGCGGCGGTATGCGCGGCGGCTTCGGCGGAGGCGGCGGCATGCCCGGCGGTCAGGGGCAGCAGAACGGTGGCGGTGGCTTCCCCGGCGGCCAGGGGCAGCAGAACGGCGGGGGCGGTTTCCCGGGCGGCGGCGGCTTCCCGAGCGGCGGCGGCTTCGGCGGCGGTACGCCGGGCGGTCAGGGACAGCAGAACGGCGGCGGCGGTTTCCCCGGCGGCCAGGGACAGCAGAACGGCGGGGGCTTCCCGGGGACCGGCGAGGGCGGCCGGACGGGTGGCGGCATGGGCGGCGGCGGCATGGGCGGTCTGCTCAACGGGCCCACGGTCAGCTCGGACGCCAAGAAACTGCTGGAGACGGACGCCGACCAGTACACCTGGGTCGCCGCGTCCATCGGCGCCCAGAATTCGGCGAGCTACCAACTGGCCACCGGCGACCCGGTGATGGCGATCGGCGGATACAACGGCACCGACCCGTACCCGACGCTGGAGCAGTTCCAGCAGTACGTGGCGGACGGGAAGATCCACTACTTCATCTCCGGCGGCCGGGGAGCCGGCATGCCCGGCGCTATGGGTGGCGGCGACACCGGCAGCGGCACGGGCACGGGCACCGGCACCGGCACCGGCACCGGCACCGGCACCGGCACCGGCACCGGCACCAGCGTCTCGTCGCAGATCACTTCGTGGGTCGAGAGCAACTTCAAGAAGGTGACGGTCGGCTCGGACACCTTCTACGACCTCACGCAGAAGACGAGCGGCAACTGATGAACGACAGCGCTTGATAACCGGCTGAGGACCGGTACGCCCGGCGGGGCGGGGGTGGGGGCCGGGGTGAACAAACCCCCCCCCCCGCGGGGGGGGGGGGGCGGTGGGCCCCCGCGCAGTTGGCAGGCCCGCGGGGCCGGGTTGGCGGG